>NYYJ01000015.1 GCA_002686755.1 Verrucomicrobiales bacterium | reverse complement strand
CGAGGTGGTGCAGATGCAA
This sequence comes from Verrucomicrobiales bacterium, assembly GCA_002686755.1. Lineage (GTDB taxonomy): Bacteria > Verrucomicrobiota > Verrucomicrobiia > Limisphaerales > UBA1096 > UBA1096. The sequence goes on along the minus strand of NYYJ01000015.1, from coordinate 23,209 downwards.
ACCAAGGCCGGCATCAGCAAGTTCAAGTGCGCCACCATCGCCGAGGCGGAGATGCTTGGCCAAGCGGGAGCGCGGGACGTGCTGCTGGCCAATCAGCCGGTTGGTCCGAACGTCGACCGGTTGCTCGGCTTGGCCGGCTGGTTTCGGGACGTCCGTTTTTCGACCATCGCCGACGATGCCGGAGCCGTCGGTGCCTTGGCCGAGGCAGCCCAGGCAGCCGGCGTCACCCTGCCGGTCCGGCTCGATCTCGACGTTGGCCTGGGCCGCACCGGCATCGCGCTTGGCCAAGCGGCCGTCACGCTGTACAGGCTGATCGACCAGTTGCCCGGCGTCGAGCCGGCCGGGCTGCATCTTTACGACGGCCACCTTCACGACAACGACCCGACCCAGCGCTTGGCCAAATGGCAGGCGATGATGGACGACGTGCGCGCCTTCCGCGCCGAGCTCGAGGCAGCCGGCCTGCAGGTGCCGGGCGTGGTCGCCGGCGGCACGCCGACCTTCCCGTTTCACGCACAGCATACCGACCACGAGTGCAGCCCCGGCACAACGCTGCTTTGGGACTTCGGCTACCGCGACAAGTTCCCCGACCTCGATTACCAAAACGCCGCCGTACTGCTGGCACGCATCATCAGCAAGCCGGGCGGCGACAGCATCACGCTCGACCTCGGCCACAAGTCGGTCGCGGCGGAGAATCCGCATCCGCGCGTGCAGTTCATCGGCCTCGACGACGCCGAGCCGGTGGTGCACAGCGAGGAACACCTCACTCTCCGCACGGCTAGGGCGGCGGAATTCAAGGTCGGCGACTGCCTCTACGGCATCCCGCGGCACATCTGCCCGACCGTTGCGCTGTACGACCGGGCACACGTGATCCGCAGCGGCAAACTCACCAACCAATGGCCCATCACCGCCCGCGCCCGTAAACTGACTTACTGAACCCGATGACTCACCCCTCGAACGCCGAGACGCGCTGCCTCCGCCAAAGCCGGCGGGAGTTGTGGCTGATCCTGCTGGCCTGGCTAGGCTGCGCGCTGTGGGTGATCGGCTACTGCTCGCTCAACGCCTATGACCTCGCGCCGGAAGAAGTGGCCACCGTGCTGGGGTTTCCCGACTGGGTATTCTGGGGAGTCGTGACTCCTTGGATGTTCGCGAACGCCTTTACGTTTTGGTTCTGCCTGCGCGCCCTGAAAAATGACGAGGACGAGGAGGCGGCGCCATGAACGAAACCGCCCCCGTCAGCACCGCCAACTCGGCGCTCGTCACTTTCGCGCTCTACCTGTTCGGCGTCTTTTTCCTCGCGTGGCTCTCGAGCCGCGTCCGTCGAAAAAAGGAATTTGTCGGGGAATATTTTCTCGGCAGTCGCAGCCTCGGCCTATGGGCGTTTGCGTTGACGTTCGCGGCGACCAGCGCCTCGGGCGGCAGTTTCATGGGGTTCCCGTCGCTGATCTACACGCACGGCTGGGTCCTGGCGCTGTGGATCGCCAGCTACATGGTGGTGCCGCTCGTCGGCATGGGCCTGCTCGGCAAGCGCGTGAACCGGCTCGCCCGCCAGTCCGGCGCAGTGACGATCCCCGACCTCATCAAGGCTCGGTTCAAGTCGGAGACGGTCGGGATGATCGCCACGTTGCTGGTGCTTTTCTTCATGTTTTTTTACCTGCTCGCCCAGTTCAAGGCCGGCAGCAAAATCATGACCACGCTGCTGCAGGATGTGGTCGTTTACCAGTCGGCCGTGAACGCCGTCGGCAGCGCGATCGACGGTGTTTGGTGGATCGGCAGTGCGGAACCGGACTACGTGTTGTGCCTGCTGGTGTTCGCGTTCTCGGTGATCGTCTACACGGCGTTCGGCGGCTTCCGCGCGGTGGTGTGGACCGATGTGATGCAGGGCATCGTCATGGGGGCCGGGGTGATCATCCTGCTGTTCCTCACGCTTGGCCAAGTGGGCGGACTGACCAAGGCCACCGAACAGTTAAAGGAAATGACGCCGCCCGAGACCGGAATCGGCCTCATCTCGCTTGGCCAAGCGCAAGCCAAGCCGGTCACCCTACCCAAGGGCAGTTGGCTGCGCCTGACCGACGGCGGTATCGCCCGCCTCGCCGAGCAGGTCAGCTTGGCCAAGGGCGATACCGAAGCCATAGTCAAGTTGCTCAAGATCACGACACCGGCGGAAGTGGAACGCATCCTGCCAACCCAGTTTCCCCACCCTGTCAGCACCACATTCAAAGCGGATGAATTAAAGGGCTACGGCCGGGGTCAGAAGGGCGTTTACGTCAGTGCGCCGGGGCCGCATCCGGAACGGAAGGACGGCTTTCTCAATGTCTGGCTGGCGATCAGTTTCTTTTTCTTCTGGGCCTTCGCCTCNGCCGGGCAGCCGAGCAACATGGTTCGCCTTATGGCGTTCAAGGGCACGAACGTCCTGCGCAACGCCATCCTCACCGTATCGATCTACTACACGGTCATCTATCTGCTGCTGGTGGTGATCTTCTGCTGCGGCCGCATCCTGCTGCCCGGCATGGAGGTGGACTCGGATCGCATCATGCCGGAACTCGCCGCCAAGGTCACCCGCGACGCCGGCGTGCCGTGGCTGGCGGGACTGCTGCTCGCCGCACCGTTCGCCGCCGTGATGTCCAGCGTCGACAGCTTTCTGCTGATGGTCTCCTCGTCGGTAGTGAGGGATATCTACCAAAACCGGGTCAACCCCAGCGCCAGCGAGCGACGCCTCAAGCGGCTCTCCTACCTTGTCACTGCGGTGGTGGGATCGCTGGCCATGCTCGCCGTGCTCAACCCGCCGCAATACCTGCAGGACCTGATCGTGTTTGCCACCAGCGGCTTGGCCGGCTGTTTCCTGATGCCGGTGCTGCTGGGGCTGTATTGGCCGGGCATGACCGCGCGGGGCGCGATCGCCGGGATGTTGGGCGGCCTCGGTTGCCATTTGGCCCTGTACATCACCGGGTACGCCGTGAATGGCAAATTCGAGGCCTACAAGATGCCGATTTTGGAGTTTGACCCCTTTATTTGGGCGCTTTTGGTCTCCGGCCTCCTTGGCTGGCTCGTCTCGCTTGGCCAAGCGAAAGGGTCGAAAAACAGCTAAAAATGGGTTGCTCACCCACCGGTCCTGTGCCAGCTTGGCGGCCGGTAATCAAGATCAGAAACCATGAAAAAACTTTCCAAACAGGCATTCACCCTAATTGAGTTGCTGGTCGTCATCGCGATCATCGCCATCCTGGCAGGCCTGCTCCTACCCGCCCTGGCCAAGGCCAAGAGCAAGGCAACCGGCATCTCCTGTATGAACAACAGCAAACAATTGATGCTGGCATGGATCTCCTACTCCGGCGACTTTGATGGTGAACTGGTTCACAACACCCACGGCGGGGAGGCGCAAAGCAACAATGCCCGCTCCCGATACGCCCAATGGATCATGGGCTGGCTGGACTGGGGCCTGCGTCCCGACAACACCAACGTGCTTCACGTGACGGACAAGCGTTATGCCAAGCTGGCTCCCTACCAGGGCAACAGCAAAAACCTGGTCTACTGCCCAGCGGACAAGTATGTCAGCAACGCACAAAAAAGGAGGGGGTGGTCCAAACGGATCCGAACTTTCTCCATGAACTCCAACATGGGACAGGGCAACAACAAACTTTGGTATGGCCCTCAGCATCATCAAATTTACCTGAAGGAAGGAGACATCATCGATCCTAGCAACAAATGGGTGGTGGTGGATGAGCATCCAGACAGCATGAACGACGGCTGTTTTTTCACCAACATGACAACCCCCAGTCCGAGTTATGTGGATTTACCCGGGACGATGCACAACAATGCCTGCGGATACGGCTTTGCCGATGGCCATTCAGAAATTAAGAAATGGAACCACGAGATGAAGAGCGGGATTAACTTCAGTCGCAGCTGGTCGCCCAGTGGAAAAGGAGCCAAGGCAGACTGGTTGTGGCATCAGGAACGATCTTCTGCTCCAAGGAGATAAAGGGCTTCCTCCGCTTAACAATAAACAGGGATTTTCCCGCGCAGCCGGTGGTGGGTTCGTTAAAACACTAAACCAGAAGTGAAACGAACAAGGAAACGTCTCCGTCATTGACGATGGACGGGCGAAGCCGCACTCTCCGCCCCGGTATATGGCGAATACTATCCTGTTCATCTGCACCGGCAACATCTGCCGCAGCCCAATGGCCGAGGGCCAGTTCCGGCATCTGGTCGAGCAAAACAAGGCCGACCTCATCGTGAAATCCGCCGGCGTCGGCGCCCAAAACGGCCAGCCGCCCAGCGAGAACGCGATCCGCGCCATGCAGGATCTCGAGATCGACATCTCTCCGCAGCGCAGCCAGATGCTGACCGCTGAGTTGGCCTCCGAGGCCGACATGATCATCGGCATGACGAACGGCCACGTCGAGATGGTCAACCTCATGTACCCACAAGCCGCTGAAAAAACCTTCCTGCTCCGGGATTTCGACGACTCCCTGCCCCTGCACGAGCGAGAGGTTGCCGACCCCCTCGGCGGCACTCTCGAGATTTACCGCCTATGTCGCGACCAGATCCGCGATGGCATCGATTCCCTCTTGAACTCCATACAGAAAAACAACGGCCTGATCCCCGGCGCGTCGCCGGTGGTGGAGTTGGCCCTCGGCTCAGATCATGCTGGCTACGGGTTGAAGAAAATCCTGGGCCATTACCTTGGCGAAAAAGGCATCCCGTACGCCGACTTTGGGTGCGACTCGGAAGAGAAGGCCGACTACCCGGATCACGCCCGCGCAGTGGCCCAGACCGTGGCCGACGGCCAGGCCCGGCTGGGCCTGCTGGTCTGCCACACCGGCATCGGCATGAGCATGACCGCCAACAAGGTGCCTGGCGTCCGGGCCGCGCTGGTGCGGGACGAGGAAACAGCCAAGCTGACCCGTGCGCACAACAACGCGAATGTCCTCTGCCTTGGGGCGAGTTCAATGGACGAGGCCTTGGCCAAGCGCATCCTGGATCTGTTCATCGAGACCCGGTTCGAGGATGGCGGCCGCCACGAGCGGAGGGTGAACAAGATCGAGGCCGGGACCGGCGGCCAACGGCTTGGCCAGGTGGATCCCGAGATCGAGCAGGTGATTCAGGCCGANACCGTCCGCCAGCAGGAAAACATCGAGTTGATCGCCAGCGAGAATTTCACCAGCCCGGCTGTCATGCAGGCGCAAGGCTCAGTGCTCACGAACAAGTACGCCGAGGGCTACCCGGCCAAGCGCTGGTACGGTGGCTGCGAGCACGTTGATGTCGCGGAGCAACTGGCCATAGAACGCGCCAAGCAACTCTTCGGCGCCGAGCACGCCAACGTGCAGCCCCACTCCGGCAGCGGGGCCAACATGGCCGTCTATTTTTCCTCACTCCAACCGGGCGACAAGATCCTGACCATGGATTTGTCCCACGGCGGACATCTGACCCACGGGAACAAGGCCAATTTCTCGGGCCGCTTCTACGCCGTCACCCATTACGGCGTGAACAAGGAAACCGAGCAGATCGATTACGACAAGCTGGCGGAGGTGGCGGCACAAGAAAAACCGGCAATGATCACGGTCGGAGCCAGCGCCTACCCTCGAATCATTGACTTTGAACGGATGGGACAGATCGCCCACGGCGTCGGCGCGTTGCTGCTGGCTGACATTGCCCACATCGCCGGGCTGGTCGCCGCAGGCCTCCACCCCAGCCCGGTCGGCCATGCGGACTTTGTCACTACCACCACCCACAAGACGCTGCGCGGCCCCAGGGGCGGACTCATCCTGTGCGGCGAAAAACACGCCAAGACAATCGATTCGCAGACCTTTCCCGGCATCCAGGGTGGCCCGTTGATGCATGTCATCGCGGCCAAGGCGGTTTGCCTCCGGGAAGCCCTTCAGCCNCCCTTCAAGGATTATCAGGCCCANGTCGTGNCCAACGCGGCGGCCTTGGCNAACGGCCTGGCCCGGAACGGATTCCGCCTCGTCAGCGGTGGCACGGACAACCACCTGATGCTCGTGGATGTCGGCTCCCACGACATGACCGGAAAGGAATGTCAGGCCGCGCTCGACGCCGCCGGCATCACCATCAACAAGAACACCATCCCGTTCGAGACCCGTTCCCCCTTCCAGGCCAGTGGGATACGCATCGGCTCCCCCGCCGTCACCACGCGCGGCATGGGCGAAGCCGAGATGGCCGACATCGCCGACATGATCAGCGAGGTGTTGCTCGACATAAATAATGTTGACAAGCAGGCCGCCGTCCGGCAGCGTGTCCGGCAACTGACCGCAGGATTCCCCTTGCCGTATTAAAAACCCCCACTGGAATTAATTCCGTGGGCCTGTCGATGTATGCCTGTAGAGAGGCAAACATGGACAATCCGATGAACGATCCCTTCAGCACCCGGTGATTTGACTGGGAAGTTCATCTTTCGATTACAGGAGGTTTCTTGCAATGAGATGAAAAACACAGGACGCAAAACCAAGGGCGCCAAGGGATCCCGCAAGAAAAAATCAACCGGCTTGGCCGCCACCGAGGCTGCCGCCATCCGGAACAAGTACCTCCGTGCCTACGGCGAAACACCCCCCGAGGACACAGACGCCCCCGGCGACGAGGTGGAAACGCCGGAGGATTCCGCCGCGACGGGCGAGCCGAAGGGTGAGTCCGTCAACATGAGCCAGTTGCAGGCGCTCGAGATGCCTGCGCTGAACAAGATGGCCAAGGAACAGGGAATCCCCAACTACGGTTCCCTCCAGAAGCACGAGTTGATCTTCCAGATCCTGCAGCGCAACGCCGAGAAAACCGGCTCGCTTTACACCGAGGGCGTTCTCGAGATTTTGCCGGAAGGATTCGGCTTTCTCCGGTCCGAGAGTTTCAACTACCTGCCCTGCCCGGAGGATGTTTACGTTTCCCCGTCACAGATACGGCGGTTCGACCTCCAGACCGGCGACATCATCGCCGGAGAAATCCGCCGGCCGAAGGACAGGGAGCGCTTCTTCGCCCTCGTCAAGGTGGCCTCCGTGGGCCACGAGGAGCCGGAAGTCGCAAAGGACAAGATTCACTTCGACAACCTCACGCCCCTTTTCCCTGAGGAGCGATTTCTCCTCGAGAACGACCCGGAGGAATACTCCACCCGCGTGATGGACCTGGTCTGCCCGATCGGCAAGGGCACGCGTGGCCTGATCGTCGCACCACCGCGCACCGGCAAGACGGTCCTGATGCAAAACCTGGCCAACGCGGTCATTAAGAACAACCCGGACGTCTACCTGTTCATCCTGCTGATCGACGAACGCCCTGAGGAAGTCACCGACATGATGCGCACCTGCAAGGCCGCTGAGGTCGTCAGTTCCACCTTCGACGAGCCGCCCGAGCGGCACGTGCAGGTCGCCGAGATGGTCATCGAGAAGGCCAAGCGCATGGTCGAGCACAAGCACGACGTGATGATCCTTCTCGACTCGATCACCCGGCTGGCCCGCGCCTACAACACCGTCCAGCCCCACTCCGGCAAGATTCTCTCCGGCGGCGTCGATGCCAATGCCCTGCACAAGCCAAAACGCTTCTTTGGCGCGGCCCGAAATGTTGAGGAGGGCGGCTCGCTCACCATATGCGCCACCGCCCTGGTCGACACCGGCTCGCGGATGGACGAGGTGATTTTCGAGGAGTTCAAGGGCACCGGCAACATGGAGGTGCACCTTGACCGCTCGCTGGTCGACCGGCGCATCTTCCCCTCCATCAACGTTGAATTGTCCGGGACGCGTAAAGAGGAACTGCTCTACCACCCACAGGAGTTGCCTCGCATCGTCACGCTGCGCCGCGCCCTCACCGGCGTGCCACCGGTCGAGGGAATGGAACTGCTGCTCGGCAAGTTGAAAAAAACCGAGAACAACATCGAGTTCCTCCTCAAGATGACGGTGGAGTGAGCTTCAAGTTTTCAGTTCTCAGTTACAAGTGAACTCAAGCTGGCGCTTGGCCAAGCGCGTTTGATTGATCCCTTCTCCCTCTCCCCAGCCTTCTCCCGCTGGGAGCGGGAGATGTTCGGACGCATCCCGCCGCCATTTCTTGAAACTGAAAACTTGAAACTCCCCTACTGGATGCGGCCGAATTTTTTTTCCAGCTCGAGATAGTTCATCTCGATGATGGTCGGCCGACCGTGTGGGCAGGTGTACGGCATCTCGCAGCGCCGCAGATCGTCCACGAGTTGCTGCAGTTCCTCCTCCCGCAATGCGTCGTTGGCTTTCACGGCATGGCGGCAGACGGTTTTGGCAATCACGTCCTCGCCAAGCCGCAGCGCGTTTACCCCTTCCCCGGCCGCCTGTAGTTTGTCCACCATTTCGATGACAAACTTGCGCGAGTCGCCCGCCTTGACGAACGGCGGCAGCGCATCAAGCAGGAATGTCCGCTCGCCAAACTCGCTCAACCCCACCCCAAGCCGGTTGAGCGTCTCCATCGTGCCGCTGAGAAACCGCGCCTCCCTCGAGGGCAACTCCACCGTCTCCGGCAGGAGTAGTTTCTGCGAGGCAGCCTGGCCTTCCGATTCCATCCGCCGTAGCATCTGCTCGTATAGCACCCGCTCGTGCGCGGCGTGCTGATCCAGCAGCACCATACCCTTGTCGGACTCGAGCACCACGTACAGTTTGCCGACCACGCCAATCAGCCGCAGCGGCACGTTCAACAGAGGGGTCGGCGCTGTCGTCCCTTGGCCAAGCGGGGAATGCAGCGATGCAGGGCGAATTGGAACATCCTCGGCCGGAGGCACTTGCGCTTGGCCAAGCGCAGTGGGTGGTGGCGTGTCGATCAGCTCCCGCTGCGCCGGGACCCCCGGCGGTGGAACGGACGTCACGTCCACTGCCTCGTCCGTGTGCGCCAGGATCGGGACCGGTTTCCGGCTGTGAAACGCCAACAATGTTTCCTGCACGCCCTGCGTAAGCAACCGCCGGACATCCCGTTCATGGTGAAACTTCACCTCGCGCTTGGCTGGGTGGATGTTGACGTCCACCTCGCCCGGGTCGATCTCGAGAAACAGGCAGCAGACCGGGAACTGGCCCTTCATCAGGGCGGTGTGATAGCCCTCGAGGAGTGCGCGGTTGAGGCTGCGATTCTCCACCGGCCGGCGATTCACGAACAGGTGCTGACTCGCGCGGGTCGAGCGCGACACTCCCGGCGAGCCGATCAACCCCCAGGTGCGCACCGTCGTCTGCCCGTCCCATTGCATGCCAATCTCCGGGTCGTCCGGGATCGCCTTGGCCACGCGGTAGTTGCCGCTGGAGTCGACGTCCAGCAGGCTGATGCCTTCGCCGTGCAGCGCCGCCATGCGCTCGCGCACGGCGGCCACTTCGGAGCCGGGAGTACCGTCCAGTTTGCATGGCGGCAGTTCCCACACCTTGCGCTGGTCGCTGGTGAACACGAAGCCCACCGCCGGGTTGGCCAGCGCGGCCAGCGTCATGAAATGCTGGATGTGGCTGCGCTCCGTCCCCGGCGTGCGGAGGAACTTGCGCCGAGCCGGCAGGTTATAAAACAGCGAGCGCACCTCGACGGTCGTGCCGGCCGCGTGCCCGGCCGACTCCACCGCGCGGATCTTGCCGGCGTGAATATCGATGCGCGTCCCCTCGCCGGTCTCGTTTCCGTTGGCCAGCGTGGTCAGCGCCATGCGGCTGACGCTGGCAATGCTGGGGATCGCCTCCCCGCGAAAGCCCATCGTGCCGATCGAGGCCAGGTCCTCCGCCTGTTGAATCTTGCTGGTGGCGTGCCGCTCAAGGCAGAGCAGCGCGTCGTCTCGGTTCATCCCGATCCCGTCGTCGGCCACGCGGATGAGGCTGCGTCCGCCGGCCTGAATCTCGATGGTGATGCGCTTGGCCCCGGCGTCGAGCGCGTTCTCGACCAGTTCCTTTACCACGCTGGCTGGGCGCTCCACCACTTCGCCGGCGGCGATCTGGTTGGCAACAATTTCTGGAAGCAGGTGGACGGAACCCATGCGACAGCGCCACTCTACGGGCAGCGCTTGGCCGCCCCAAGCGTTTTTGAAGATCACTCCGGTTTATAGGCAGTGACGGCACACTCCAAATCGGCTCCGCTGGAATCTATGCTTTGAATCCTGACGAGAGTCAGAGATGGGTGTTTAGGAAAAAGTCTCATCGGACAATTTTGTGGGTCAGATGGGGAGAAGTTTTAGTTTGGCGCAGAAGAAGTGGATTCTTGTCCGGGTTGTTTTCCTGCTTGAACACTGCGTCCCTTGGCTTTAACTCTGCCCCTTTCTGCCTCACCCGGTTTTACCCGATGAGAGAGGGAACTTGGCCAAGCGCAATCGGCTTGATGCCTCCACAATAGCTACCTAAACAAATTATGTCCGCCATCAGTGAGACGATTGTTCGTGAGTTTCTCGAGGCCAGCGGGTTTCTGGTGCAGCAGGGGCGCAAGTTTGTCGCGCCGTCGCGGCGGCACGATTCGCACATCGATTTTTTTGCCACCCACCCGGCGGCCAAGGCGGCAACGAGCGACCTGCCGTTCGAACTCAAGCCGGGCGACTTGAAGCACATCCGCCGCGCGGTGTTNGCCGTGAAAGGGTGGCACACGGAGACGTTCAGCGNGGCGGNGATGGCCAACTCGCCGGAGATTTTTCGCTTCGCGCTACCGGCGNCGGCCCGGGAGGCGGAGAAGGTTTTTGGCACGGACAGTGGCTTCCTNAANATNCTGGTCGCCCCNTCGNTGCCGGCCTCGAAAAAACTGCGGCGCGAAAGCATCGAGATGCTTCGCGGCAAGGGGGTGGACGGGGTGATCGAGTTTCCGGCGGTGCTCTCCGCACTGATCGATGGAGTGGAGAAAAACCGCAACTACCAGCGATCCGACGTGCTGCAGTTGATCCGGGTGCTGAAGGCGCACGGGATGCTGCGGGAGCGGCAGATGGAGTTGTTCCGCGCCACAAAGCCGCGCATGGCCCGCAAGCCGAAGTCGTAGGCGTCAGTGGGCGTGAAGCAACATCCCTAAGCCGGCCAACGCCAGACCGGCGGCGATCGCCATCATCTTGTAGGCGTTGAACCGGTGCCCCTCGCTGCTCTCGAACAGGATCGTTGTCGAGACGTGCAGGAAGATGCCGATGACGATGGCAAGGCTTTCGCGGTGGAATTGGCCGATCACCTCGACCCCGCTAAGCAATGTGCCCAGCGGAGCCATCGCGGCGAACACCGCCAGCAACCCGAACGCCTTCGGCCGACCCAGCCCGCTGTTGAGCAGCATCGCAAGAAACACCATCGCTACCGGGTACTTGTGCAGCNCGATTCCCAGCAACAACGGCTCAAGCCCGTGGGAATGGCCGTGGTTGTGGTCGTGCCCGTGATGACTGTGGCCCGCCTCGCTGCCCAGCGGCATGCCCTCGAGGAAGGCATGCAGGCAGAGACCCACCATCAACCCAACCGGCAGCCCGCCTTGGCGGTGCGTGTGTGCGTGGCCGTGCTCAATGCCGCCAGATAGAAACTCAAGCATCACCTGGATGAAAAAACCAAGCAGGATGAACGCCCCGAAATATGCGCCCCGGTCGTCGCCCAGGAACACTTCCGGCAGCAGGTGCAGCGCCGTGATCGAGAGCAGGTAGGCGCCACTGAAGGCGATCAGCAGCTTGAGCTTGTTGGGATCCGACGGCTTGATCCAGACGACCGTTAGGGCCGCGGCCACGACAGACAGGATGAGTAGCGTGTAGGTCAACTGGGGTGTCGGTCTAGCGCTTGGCCAAGCGGGTTTTGCATGCAACTACGCATCGGAATAAGTTGGACACGAAAAAGCCGCCGCGAACCTTTCGGGCGCGGCAGCTTCGAAATCGGTTACTTCATCAGCAGCAACGTACGGGCCTGCTTGATGGCGTTGGCCATGCGGCGCTGGTAGTGCGCCGGCAACCCGGTGTACTTGCGCGGCAGGATGCGGCCGTGGCCGGTCACAAACGTCTGCAGCAACTCCGTGTTGCGGTAGTTCAACTGATCGACGGTGAAATCGATTATCGGCTTCGGGCGTGGCGGCCGCTTTTGGTTCGAGTCCCGTTTTTTTTTGTCCTTCTTCCTTGGCATATTACTTGATCTCGCGATGCACCGTGTGGCGGCGCATATTCGGGTTGTACTTTTTCATCTCCAGCCTGTCCGGCTGGGTCTTCTTGTTGCGCTGGGCCATGTAGCGGGACACCGGCTTCCCTTCGTCCTTGGCCTCCGTGCACTCGAGTATGACTGTTTCCCTGGGCATAAATTAGNTTTTCTTTGACTTGGGCTCGGGCANTTCCTTNTCGNCCTTGTCCTTGGNNGANGANNCCNGCGTNGTGATGGTGCCNANNCGNCCNAGNGAGCGGTTTTGNAGGATGCCGTACTGTTCCAATTCCGACTGGGCATCCACCCGAAACCGCGTCCACGGGATGGCATTGAGCCGGGTCTGCGGGATCGGCTTGCCGGTGATCTCACAAACGCCGTAGGTATCCTTCTCGATCCGCTTGAGGGCCTCCTCGATCTCGTAGATCACATCCTGATCGGATGAGAGCAGGCTCAGGTTGAAGTCCCGGTCAAAGTTGTCCGTGCCGGAATCGGCCATGTGAACGCCGTAGCTCTCCATCTCCTTGGCCGATTCCTTGGCCAAGCCGTTGCGCTGGTCGGTCAACCGATCCCGCAGNTTGATCAAGAGNTGCATCTGTTTGGCCCATTTGCCGCCATTGTTCAGCTTGGCTTCTTTCCGTTTTTGGGCGGCCCGCTTGGCCGGACTGGCTGGCAAGCCGAGGATGGCGGCCGTTGTCGCCGCCCCGACATGGTGGTTGGTTCGCTTTGCAGGCTTCTTTTTCGCGGGAACCTTCGCAACCGGGGCTTTCTTCGCGGCGGGCTTCTTCGCAGCGGCTTTCTTGGCGGAAGCTTTTTTGGCCGGGGCCTTCTTGGCAGACGCTTTTTTTACCGCTTTTTTAGCGGTTTTCGCCGTTTTTTTTGCAACTTTTCGTTTTGCTGCCACTATTTTGGACTAATTCTCTGGCTGAATCGCCCCACCCAAAACAGCCCATTTTGGCCGCCCCAAGTAGAACGAGGCGCGAAAAGTTATCAAAGAACTTTCAGAACACCACAAAAAATTGAAGTTTTTTTGCCCGTATTTGGGATTGGTTTTCCGGATCGCAGGCACGTCCTCCTGTTCCGAGACAACCCGCTTGGCCAAGCAGGCTTAATTCAGGATGGCGCCCCGGCGGATGTAGGTGGGTTGGTCGAGATCTTCGCCCTGGTGGATGGTTGGTTCGCTGTTTTCGAATCGACCCTTGGAGACGATCTCCAGCGGCAGCATTTCCTGCACGATTTTCCGGCGCTTGGCCCGGTTCGGTTCCTCCCTGGCTGCCTCCCGGATCAAGTCGTCCCGGCACTCGGGGGTCAAGGCATCAGCCGTGGGAGCCGGCGGCGTGTAGGCAAACCCACTCCGGCCTGTGCCGCTGGATTCCGATCCCAGATCCAGATAGCTGTCCGCCCCGGGTGCGTTGAACGGATCGGAAAAACCGGAACCGGATTCCTGACCGGCCGGGGCCGGCTTGGGCGGAGCACCCTCCTCCCCTGACTCGGCCAGCCTGCCGGTGTGCGCCATGACAACGGTCAGTTGTATCGACTCTCCGCTCCCGTTGGCGGAGGCACCGACCACCAACTTGGCGGCGGGGGCGCGGTCGCAAATTGCGGTGGTGATGGCATTCATCTCCGCCATGGTCACCTCCGTGCCTGAGATGTGCACGAGGAGCGAGTTGGCTTCCTTCAACGTCTCCCCACCCCGGACGGCCGGGTGGGATAACATTTTGTTGACGGCTTCATCCGTGCGATCGGCGCCGGTGGCCTCGACATGCACCACGGCGCCGAGGCTGTGCCGGTCTCGCACGAGGGCCTGGAGGTCCGCGAAGGAGACGTTGAGCATACCGGACTCGAGTAGCATGCGGCTCACCCCCAGCACGGCTTCGCACAGGTGACGGTTGGCAATTTCCAGAGCCTGATTCAGCCCGAGGTCGGAGTCGCCCAACTGGATGACATCCTGATTCGGGAAATGAAACACCGCGTCGGCGACCTGCTTGAGGTCGCGCAGGCCGCCGGTGGCCTGATTGCAGCGCTGGATGCCCTCGCAGTCGAACGGGGTCGCCGCCACCCCAACCACCAGCGCCCCGGCCCGCTTGGCCAAGTTCGCCAAAAACGGTGCGGCTCCGGTGCCTGTGCCACCGCCCATCCCCGCAACGATAAAAACGAGGTCGGCGTCCTCGACGATCCCGGCCAGATCATCGCTGTCGGACTCGACCGCAGCCCGCGCCAACGCCGAATCGCCCCCAGTGCCGAGGCCACACGGGATCGCTTGGCCAAGCAGGAATGTCTTTGACTGGTGGCAACGGGAAAGGCTGCGATTGTCGGTATCGAGCGAGTGCGCCACGACGCCCTCCGGGGCGATCATGGCCAAGGTTTCCACCAACTTCACGCCGGTCTCACCGAGACCGACCAGTCGGATGGCCGGATTGGCGGCGGGTGGTTTATTGTCAGGTTTGCTCATCTGTTTTTTTCCTTCATCAACGGCCGAAAAGCGCGGCGACCTGCCGCCGAATCACGCGACTAAAACCGGCGCGCCTCGGTGTGGCCTGCGCCTGGAAGGCACCAAACTTGATCAGCCCCACCGGCGTGGCGAACTCCGGTTCGTCAAGCGCGTTCTTGACACCGCTCACCGTGCTGGAGCGGCCGATGGCCACCGGGAGGTTGAACACATCGCGGGCCAGTTTCGTGATGTTCGGAATGCGCGCCCCCCCGCCGCAAAGCACCACCCCAGCCCGGAGGTATTCGATCAATCCCGCTTGGCCAATGTCCTTGGCGATCAATTCGAAGGTTTCCTGAAGGCGCATCGACATGATTTTCTGCAAATGCCCGAGGTTGACCTGCCGGCCGGGGATCAGGCTGTCGTCGGACAGGTCGATCGTCCGGTCCCGCGACGCCTCATCGATCAAGGCCGACCCGTGGTCGATCTTGATCTGCTCAGCCCGGGCCAGCGGCACCTTCAGTCCGTAGGCGAGGTCATTCGAAACATGGTCGCCACCGACCGCCAACGCGCCGGTGTGCTTGATGACACCGGCCGAGTAAACCGCGTACTCGGTAACTCCAGCGCCAAGAT
The DNA here is from genome assembly GCA_002686755.1 of Verrucomicrobiales bacterium. GTDB lineage: Bacteria > Verrucomicrobiota > Verrucomicrobiia > Limisphaerales > UBA1096 > UBA1096. The sequence goes on along the minus strand of NYYJ01000015.1, from coordinate 8,113 downwards.
CAATCACCAGCGTGCCCAGTTCCTTCTGCTCGGTACCGAGGATGGCCAGCGAGGAGGCCAGAGCGGAGGAGGCGATGTCGTCCACCTCCAGGTGCAGGCCGTTCACGAGGCGGATCGGGTTTTGCAGCCGGTTGTACCGCCCACTGACCACGTGNACNTCNACCTCGATNTTNGCCCCGAGCATGCCTTCCGGGTTGAGCACNCCGTCCTGCCCGTCCACNCGGAAATGCTGCCGGATGACATGCACCACCGAGTGGTCGGTCGGCAGGTTGATCGCCTTGGCGTTCTTGATGACATCCTGAATGTCGTCGCCTGTGATCTCGCGGTCGGCCGAGACCACGGGATGGACGCCGGTATTGTTGAAGCCACGGACATGGCTGCCGGTGACGCCGAGGTACACCGAGCGAATCTCGACGTCGGCCACCTGCTCCGCCTCGACGATGGCGTTNCGCACATCCTCCTCGACCAANGCGACGTCGATAATCTCCCCCTTGCGNACGCCCCGGGATTTCGCCTGGCCGAGGCCGATGATGTTGACCGACTGGCCTCCGCTCACCTCCCCCACTGCGACGCATACCTTCGAGGTGCCGATCTCGAGGCCAACGATGATTTGTGAACCACTCACTGTTTGTTTATTTCCCGGCCAGGTTTTGACCGCTCTTCAGTTCCCCGGCGACCGTCGGGGAGAGCATCCACCGCACCGGTACGTTGTTCGTCACGGACAGGTCCACCGTCTCGATGGCCAATCCAAATTTCTGCCCGTGCGACCGGATGCGTGCCCATCGGTTGAGCTGCCTGGCCAGGCCGCCGGACGAGAGATCGACCTGCCCCCCGTCGCCGGTGGTGACCCGCAGGATGCGCGACTGGGACAGGTCGATCACCCGCAAATCCACCACGCCGGCCAGCGCCGAACGGCGAAACTCCCCAATGAGGCCAAGCGCGGCCTGCAACTTGGGCAGTCCGGCTGGGCGACCGGGGGCGAGGGTCTTCAGTTTGTTCAAGTCGATCCCGGAGATGACAGGCAGCGACCATTCCGCCTGCTTCTCCGGCGCCACCACCGAGCGGCCGTCAATCGGGCTCATCACGTGACCGGTCTCGTCCAGTTGCAGCCTCACGCAGTCGTAGTCCGTCACGCCGTCGCCATCACGTTGCCAAGCCCAAACCTGTGCCATCGGCACCCGCTCCGCGACCCGCACCTGCAGTGTGTCCGGCAGAAACCGCTCCACGGACGCCGCCTTCACGCGGGGGGCCAGCTCGATGTCGCGCTTGATCCGCAGCAGGTCGAGCTTCAGCAGATTTTCGCCGGAGCGCACGCCGCCCCACTGCTCGAGCTGGCCGACACTGATGATCCCGTCGGTCNGGTAGTCCAGTTGCCTGACGGAGAATGATTCATTCTCGTAAACGAGCCGGTTGAGCGCGAAGGCGCCTCCCTGCCAGGAGACTGCGATGATTGCCACGATCGCGATGACCAACGCCGACAACGAGCGCAGCCATCGCAGCCGTTCGCCCCTGGCCCGCTGCGACTGCACCCTGACCGAGAGCAGTTTTTTCCGCCCCGACTTGCTGTTCCGTTTTTTCGCTCTCAACGCCATGTCAAAGTTCGGTCACCCGGTGGCGGCCAGCGGCGGATTTTCCAGCGCCAACTCGACCAGCCATTGGCACAACTCGGCAAACCCGGTGCCGGTCGCCGCGGCTGCCTTAGGCAACAGGCTCGTGTCGGTCATGCCCGGCAGGGTGTTCACCTCGAGCAGCACCGGCTCGCCGTCCGGCCGCACGATAAAGTCGACCCGCGCGCAGTTGCCCCCGCCGACGGCCAACAGCGCTCGTTCGCCGGCAGTCTGAATGATTCGCGTGGCTTCCGCATCGAACAACGCCGGGCAGGTGTACTCGGTCGCCCCGGCGGTGTATTTGTTGGCGTAGTCGTAGGCACCGCGCTTGGGCGTGATCTCAACCACCGGCAGCGGTTGGCCGCCGACCACGCCGACGGTGACTTCCCGGCCGTCGATCCGCTCCTCGACCAGCACCGGGCCGCCGCCCTCCAGCGCCTTGGCCAAGCCGCTTGGCCAAGCGGCCTCCGAGTCGACAAACTCCAACCCAATGCTCGAGCCTTGGGAGACCGGCTTGAGCACCAGCGGCAACTCGAGTCCATCCGGCAGCCGGGCGCTTGGTTCGTCGACCACGCAGTCGTTCGCCGTGGCCAAGCCGACCCGCTCACAGGCGCGCTTGGCCGCGACCTTGTCGAACGCCAGTCGGCTGACCGCTTCGCCGCAGCCGGTGTACGGCACGCCCAGCGCGTCGAGCTTGGCCTGCACAGTGCCGTCCTCGCCGTAGGTCCCGTGCAGCGCGAGAAACACGACGTCGGTGTCCGGCGGCAGGCGAAACTCGCCGTCCACGGGATCGATCTCGGCCACCCGGTGGCCGAGACTCCGCAGCGCCTCCGCCACGGCCGCGCCGGACTGGAGCGACACCTCCCGCTCCCCGGACGGGCCGCCGAGCATCACGCAAATATCGAGCGGCTCAATCACCCCGCGCCTCCCTTCCGCCGATGATCTGCACCTCGGTCTGCAACTCGATGCCGCGCTCGGTCAGCGCCTGTTCCCGGATGCGGCCGATCAGGCGCAACACATCGTCCGCCGTCGCGCCGCCGTTGTTGATGATGAAATTGCCGTGCTCCTCCGACACCATCGCGCCGCCCTCGGTCGCACCCTTGAGGCCGAGCTCGTCGACGAGCTTCCCGGCCGGGATGGACTCCGGGTTCTTGAAAATGCATCCAGCGCTACGGGCCCTCGGCTGGCTGCCCCAGCGCTGCTCGGCGAACCCGGCCATGCGGGCGGCGATGGCCTCGGCAGTGTCCGGCACGCCCTTCAACACCGCACCGAGCGCGATCTGGTTTTTCAACAACGGACAACTCCGGTAGGCGACCTCGATCGACTCGGCCGGCATCTCGAACACCGCGCCATCGGGATCCATGAGCCGCACCGATTCCACCACGTCGAACAGTTCGCTCCCCATCGCCCCGGCGTTCATGCGCAGCCCGCCACCGAGGCTGCCCGGGATGCCCTCGAGAAACTCCATCCCCGCCAGGCAGTTGCGCTTGGCCTCGGCGGCCACGGCTTTCATTCTCGCGCCCGCGCCGCAGCGGAGCCTCGTGCCGTCCGGCTCGATACCGGTAAACAGCTCCCGGCCCAGCCGCACAGTCAACCCGCGCACGCCGGAGTCGAGCGGGAGAAAATTGGAACCGCGCCCGAGCATCGTCACCGGGACGCCCCGTTCCCGGCAGGCGGCCAACAGTGCCGAAAGACCGGCTTCGCTTTCCGGCTCGGCAAAAAAATCGGCCCGTCCCCCGGCCCGCAGGGTCGTCCACTCCGCCAGCGGGAAATCCGGCTCGACGACCGTGCCATCTCCGGCGGCTCGCTGGAGTGCCTCTTTCAACTCCCCCGCCACGGGCGTCGCGGTCGCGGTGCTCACGCCGCCGCCTCCTTTCCGCTTGGCAGGGTGAACAGCAGCTCGTCGGCGGCGACATCCTCCCAGCCACAAACATCGAACATTCGTTGCACAACCTCCTCGGTCGCCTGCGCGGCCTTCCATTGTTTCATGGCCCCGGCCATCGACTCGAGCTTGGCCGGGGTGCCGAACAACTCGCTCAATTGGCTGACGAGCAGGCTGGGCGTCAATTGTTTTTGGTGAAAGCAACGCGCCGCGCCGATGTCGACGAACGACTGGGCGTTGAGGCGTTGATGATCGTCGACCGCGGTCGGGTACGGGATCAAAATGGCCGGCAGCTCCATCGCCGAAAACTCGGCGAGCGATGACGCCCCGGAGCGGCTCACCGCGAGATCGGCCGCGCCCAGCGCGTACTCCATCTCGGTCAGGAACGGACGCACCACCGCCTGCAGGCCAAGCGCGTCGTACGCCCGGCGCACCGGCTCGATCCCGCCGCCGCTGCCGGTCAGGTGGATGAACTGCAGCCCCGGCACCGCCTTGGCCAAGCGCGGCAGCGCGGCGGTCACCGTTTGGTTGATCGACTCCGCCCCCTGGCTGCCACCCATCACGAGCAGCACCGGCTGGTCATCGGCGAGGCCCAGCGCGACCCGCGCGTCGGCCTTGGCCAACGGCTCCATCGCCGAGCGCACCGGCAGGCCGGTGGCGTGGATGTCGGTGCTCAGCACGCGCGGCATCGCGGTGGGAAACTGGACGAACACCTCGTCGGCCAGCGGCGCCAACAGCTTCACCGCCCGGCCCGGAACGGCGTTGGCCTCGTGCAGAAAAATGCGGGCGCCGGCCAGCTTCCCGGCGACGACCGGCGGGGCGCTCGTGAAGCCGCCCATTGCCAGCACGACATCGGGCCGGTGTTCGCGAAACAGTCTCCGGCATTGGCCAAGCGACGACCAAAACCCGGCGGCGAACCGGGGCAGGTTGCCGCTGAGGGCGACCACCGGCAGCGACTCGACTTGCATGCCGTAGGCCGAGCGGACGGCGGTCTGGTCGACCTCCTTCGGGCTGACGAGCAGCGTGACTTCGCAACCGCGCGCCACGAGCGCGTCGCCCACGGCCAGGCCGGGGAACAGGTGTCCGCCGGTTCCGCCGCAGGCGATGGCAATGCGCTTGGCCAACGGTTTCGTGCTCATGTCTTCGCCCTGAATGGGGAGTAGCCGCCGGAATCGCCCGCCCCGGCCGTGTTGGCCTGCTCCTCGCGGCTCGCAAACCGCGCGACGCTCAACAACACGCCGACACAAAACAGCATCACCACGAGGTTTGTGCCGCCGCGGCTGATGAACGGCAGCGGCAGGCCCTTGTTGGGCAGCGTGCTCGTCACCACGCCGATGTTGATGAACGCCTGCAGGCCGATCAGCAGCGTCATCCCGGAGGCCAATAGGTAGCCAAAAAAGTCACGGGAGCGCATAGCAATGAACGCACCGCAAATCACGAACAACACAAAGCCCAGCACGACGCCAAGCGTGGCAACCAAACCCAGTTCCTCGCCAATCACCGAGAAGATAAAGTCAGTCTGGTGCTCCGGCACGAAGCCCAGTTTCTGGCGGCCGTTGCCTAGGCCAAGGCCGGTCGTGCCACCCGAGCCGAGCGCGATCAGCGACTGCCATGCCTGGTAGCCGACGCCCTGCTTCGTCCCCTCCGGATCCAGCCAGCTCATAATGCGATTGAGGCGCACGGTGTTCTGCGACAGCAAAAACCCGCCGGCCGCCCCAAGCGCGATCACCGGCGGGATGATAAAACGCAGCTTCGTACCGGCAAGGAACAGCATCAACCCGCACACCGTTGCCAGCAGCACCGTCGCACCCCAGTCCGGCTCGATGAAAATCAACCCGAGGAACAGCGCCAGCACCGCGCCGGGAATCAACAGGCCGTAACGGAAGGTGCCCATCCGGCGGCCCTTGCGCTCGCAGTAATGGGCCAGCGCGATGATGACGGCCAGCTTGGCAAACTCAGACGGCTGAAACGTCGTGCCGGGCAGTTGCAGCCAGCGGCGTGCGCCGTTGCGCTCGAGGCCGATGCCGGGAATCATCACCGCCACCAACAGAAGCAGCGCCAACACCAGCGCCGGCAACGAAACTTTTTTCAGTAGTTGATAGTCCGCCATGGCGGCGAAGAAGCACACCCCCACCCCAATGCAGCACCACAACAGTTGCGATCCCAATGACGCCCCGCTCCGGTGAAACATCGCGGCGCTGTACAGCATCACCAACCCCAGCGCGAGCAGGGCGGAAACGACAAACACCAGCGTGGTCGAGGCGAACTTCATCCGGGCCGCTTGCTCCGCTACTTATTCGTCCGAGGCCGGTGACGGGATGATCAGTTTTTGCCCCACCCGGATCGCGGTGGTGTTCAAGTTGTTGGCCTCGCGGATCGCCTTCCACGTGGTTTTGTGGGCCTTGGCGATGTTGTACAGATTATCTCCAGCCTTTACCACGTACTCCGTGGTTCCCTCCGGCAACGCCGGCTTGGCCGGTTCCGCCGGCTTGGCCGGGATGATCAACACTTGACCGATTGCCATGCGGTTCGGATCAACCGCCGGGTTGGCCTTGATGATGGCCTGGATCGTGACGCCGTGTTTGCGTGCGATGGTGGTGAAGTTGTCGCCCTTGGCCACGACGTACTCCGTCTCCCCGCTGGCGACCGGCACCTCCGGCCCGCTTGACGGCTCGGGCAGTAGCGGGACGATGTCCTCCGCTGGCTCCGGGTCACGCGTCACTGGCGGCGGCTTGGGGTCGTCACCGGTGGTCGTGGTTTCCGGCAACGGAGGCGCGGCCGGCCCAGGCGGCTCCACGACGGTCACCGTGTTGGTGTCGGCCGGCGTAGCCGCCACCTCTCCCCCAATTGGCGGCAAACTGGGGATGCTGTTGGTTTCCGAGGCCGTGGCCGGCGGGGCTTTATCCGGGCGGCAGCCGGAAAACAGCAGGCTGCCAAGGAACACCACGTGCACGGCCACGATGATCATCACCATCTGCAGGCCGGAGCGGCTCTTGGCTTTCTGCTCGAGCAGGGAACTTTTGGGTCTTAGGGGATTATGACTGGACATGTTTGATTACTCCTTGGTTTGTTGAAAAAAAGCGCGCGCGCTTGGCCAAGCGCACTGGGGGAACACAAGATATTGTGGTTGGGAAGACGGTTTCATCGCGACAAGACGGGGGAAATTTTTGAGGCTGAAGAGTCCTTGCCGGTGCTTTCAGCTTCCGTTGAAGACCCGGCCAAGCGTTCGACTGAGCGTCGAAACATCTCGCCACGATGCTTATAGCCGTTGACGCTACTGGAATCCTCGCTCGCTGGCGAGAGCAAAATGACATCTCCCTCCTCGGCCATCTCCGCGCATTGGCGGACGGCCTCCTCCAGCGTATCCACCAGCCGGCATGGCGTGAACAGGCTCCACGCAGCCCGCACAGTTTCGCGGATTTCACCCATCAGAAACGCCGCCTTGACCCGCTGCGAGAGCAAAGGGCCGATGTCGTGGTACTCAGCGGCCTTGTCGCGTCCGCCGGCCAGCAGCCAAACGTTCGGACGGCCTCCATGGCCTGGTTTTATTGAGGAAAGTGACTTTTCAAGGGCGGCGAGATTGGTGGATCGGGAGTCGTTGATGTAGCTCACGCCGTCTTTCTCGGCCACCAACTCGCACCGATGCGGCAATGTCGGGTGATTCCGGAGGATTTCCGCCGACTGCTCCAGCGGAATCCGGAACACCCGCCCCACCGCCAGCGCCGCCATCAGGATCTCCGCATTGTGAGCCCCCTGCAACTGGCAGTCGCTGAAATCCATCAGCGGCCCCTCCCAACCCGGCACGCGGCTCATGATCAAGCCGCGGTCGAGCGAGATGTCCGCCCGCCGGTTGCTCGCGCTGAAGGTGATGATCTTGGAGGGAATCTCGATGCCGAACGAACGGATGTGCGCCAGCGCCTCGCTTTGGATGATCGCCCAGTCGAACGGCTGCTGGTTGCCAAAAATCCGCGACTTGGCCTTCACGTACGACTCCATGTTGCCGTAATGATCCATGTGATCCGGCGAGAGGTTCGTCACCACCGCGACGGTCGGGCTGAACAACTGGGTCAACTCGAGCTGGAACGAGTTCACGGCGAGGAGCAGATAATCCAATTCCTTCGAGCCGTCCACGGCGTCGCAGACCGGGTTTTCCACCTTGCCAGCCAAGCGGGTTTCCCGTTGCGCACCGAGTAACACCTGTTCAATCAAGCCAGCCGCCGGGGTCTTGCCGTTGGTGCCGGTCACGGCGATGTTGAGGCAACGCAATTGCTGGAATCCCAGCTCGAGCTCGCCGATCACCGGGACATCGGCCTTGCGCAGCGCGCGCAACCAGGCGGTCTGGCGAATGCCGCCCACGCTGATCACGCCCAACTCGACGCCGTCGAGCAGCTTGGCCAACGGCTTGGCCAAGCCGAGGTGCACCTCCGCCCCCAGCTTGGCCAAGTGCTTGGCCTCCTCCTTCAAGGCATCGTTTTCCTTGCAATCCACCGCCACCACCGACGCGCCGCTGGCGCAGAGCAACCGGCAGGCCGCCCGGCTCCGCGACCCGAGTCCGACCAACAACACCCTACTGCCCTTCAGCTTGAACATGACTGTGTAATCTACCTCAATTTCAGCGTACTCA
>NYYJ01000014.1 GCA_002686755.1 Verrucomicrobiales bacterium | reverse complement strand
CGCTCTCAAACCAGATCACCGAGGCGGTCTATCTCAAGCCGCAGGAGAACACGTCGTTCGTCGGTTACTTCGGCCACCTCATGGGTTACGACGCCGGCTACTACGGCTACGCCTGGGCCGATTCGATCTCCGCCGATATGGCCACCGTTTTCGAAAATGCGCCGAAGCGATACTTCGACCGGGAGGCCGGGCAGCGGTTGCGGCGGGAGATTTACGAGGTCGGCGACTCGCGGGACGTCAACGAGTCAATCGAGAAATTCCTCGGCCGGCCCCGCTCGCTAAAGCCGTTCCTGCAGGACTTGGGCATCCTCGACGAATAGCGCTTGGCAAAGCGTTTTGGAGTGCGGTGGCAAGCGGAGCGCGACACCGCTTTGGACGATTTGTTGGTTCCGAGTTCTCGGTTCGCAGTTCCCGGTTTTGCAAAACCAACCGAGAACCCCGCACTGAGAACCGGACCCGGGCTTTGCTCAGCTGGCGGCCTTGCGCAGGGCAGTGAGGACGATGTCAGGGGTTAGCAACTCGGGCAGCATCTCCGGTTGTTCCGCTTTGTCCGAGGGGAAAACCAACACGAGCGGTACGCCCGCCCTGCCCCGGCGCCGCAGCTCTTTCGTGATGTTATCCGGCCGCCGCGTGTAGTCGGCCCGGAACGCCTTGATGTTTTTATCGGCCAACACCGTTCGCACCGACTCGATATCGAGGCTCGTTTTTTTGTTGGCGATGCAGGTGAGGCACCACTTGGCCGTGAAATCGACCAATACCGGATGGCCCGCGTCGCGTGCCTTGGCCACGGCCTCCGGCGACCAGCGGTGCCAACGGATGCCGCCGGGAAAATCCTGAACCACCCCGGCCTTGGCCTCCGACGGATCGACCGGCGTGCGCCACTGCATCTGCCCCTCAAGCCCGAACACGACCCCGCCCAGCGCCAGCGCCCCGGCGATGCCCAACGCCAGCCCGCGCCGCCGCGTGCCGCGCTGAAAAAACTCGCCGAACACCCAGGCCGCCATGGCGAGCACGGTCAATGAAATGCCGAACCACAACACCCGGCCGCCGTAATACTCGATGCTCACCGTGAACAGCCAAATGCCCGTGGCCAGCATCGGGAATCCCATCGCCACCTTGAACCGCTCCATCCACGGCCCCGGCTTGGGCAGGAAGCGCAGCCATCTCGGATTCCAACTCAACACGACGTACGGGAATGCGAGGCCAAGCGCAACGGTCACGAAGACCAGCAGGATCACGGCGGCGGTCTGCGTGAAGGCGAAGCCAAGCGCCGGCGCGAGGAACGGCGCCGTGCACGGCGTCGCCAGCACCGTGGCAAGTACACCGTTGAAAAACGCGCCGCCCGCCCCCTCCCGGCCTGCCACCGAGCCGGCCGCGGCACCGACCGAGCCAAGCGACACCTCGAACAACCCGAACAGGTTCAGTGCCACCAGCAGGATGAGCACGGTCAACAACACGACGAACTGCGGGTTGGACATCTGCATGCCCCAACTGGCCAATGCGCCCGCGCTTTTCATGCCGATCACCACGCCGGCCAGCGCGAGAAACGACACAACCACCCCCGCTCCGTAAAGCAGCCCGAGTAGTCGCACGCGCCCCGGCGACTCGCTGCTTTGGTTGACGAAGCCGAGAATCTTCAGCGAGATCACCGGCAGTACACACGGCATCACGTTCAAAANCAGCCCGCCGAGAAACGCGTACAACAGCATCTGCCAAANCGACTGGCCAGGGGCNGNGGGCNNNGNNTGTGNNNNCGTNNNTCCGGCGNCGCCGGANGTGATGGAATNGACCGGNAACNNNACCTCGAANGCCNCNGTNTTGGCGTGATCCTTCAGGTGGCGGACNGCCANGCCNGCAAGCTCGCTTGGCCAAGCGCCCTCATATTTGGACACCGTTTTCCGGATGCGGACACTCCCGCCATCGATCGCGGTCACTACGCTCTCCGGTGAGACGACAAACGCGTCGTTTGGCAGTGAAAAAAAATCGACGTCTGCTCCCGCTTGGCCGGCATTGAACTCGATCAGCAACGATCGCTCATCCTCCTTGGCCTCGCCGTCCCACACCGCCTTGACGGTCAACGCGGCATCAGTTTTCGGCAGAGTCTCCCTCGCGGCATCGAGCTTGGCCGCGTCGGCCGAGAGCGCGTCCGAGCCGGCGATTGTCAGCGTGGCGCTCACCAACTGATCGCGCGGGATGCAGAGCTCCTTGCACTCAAGCCAACTGACCTTGCCGGAGATCGTCGCTTGGCCAAGCGCGGCATCGGAGGTAATGGTGAGCGGCACGAGCAGGATGGTCTTGCCGTGGTAACCGTAGCCGATCGAGTCAAGCGCGGTGAACTTCTCCGGCGTTGGCCACTGGATCGGCCCGGCACTTACGCCCTTGGGCAGCGTCCACTCGACGCTGGTGGCGATGCCGGCCTCGCCGGGGTTAATCCAGTACGTGTGCCAGCCGTCGTCCATCGTCAACTCCAGCCCGGCCGTCACCGTCGTTCCCGGCTTGGCTTCGGAATGGGACAGCAGCAGCTTGGCCGTGGTCGCCGGCTTGGCCGCGCCCCCCGCTTGGCCGCCGCCAAACGGATCGTCAAACTGCGCGCGGAGGTTNCCGGCAATCGCCAGCAGAAAAAGGAATGCGAGACAACAGGCTCTCATCGCGGTTTAGGATGCCTCCGAGCTGCGGCCTGTTCAATTCCCGAACGGGCCATTCGACAAAATCACACGATCTCGGTCGGGCACTTGGGGAGGGAGTCGAGGAACAATTTGCCGTAGCGCTTGGTCAGCACGCGGCTGTCGAGCACAACAATGATGCCCTCGTCGCTCTTGGTGCGGATGAGCCGGCCGACGCCCTGCCTGAATTTCAACACCGCCACCGGCAGCGAAAACTCCATGAACGGGTTGCCNTCGCGGGCCTCGATCGCCTCGATCTTTGCCTCGACCAGCGGATGATCCGGCACGGCAAATGGCAGTCGCGTGATGATGACGTTTTGCAGCGCGTCGCCCGGCACGTCGACGCCCTGCCAAAAGCTGTCCGTGCCGAACAGCACCGACTGCTCGTCGCGCTTGAATCGCTCGAGCATCGTCGATCGCGGCACGCCGGCCCCCTGCACGAGGCAGTCCCAGCCTTGATCGGCGAAGAAGCCCTCCATTTCCTCCGCCACCTCGCGCATCAGCTTGAAGTTGGTGAACAGCACGAAGGCNCGNCCNCCGCTCATCNNGATGAANTGNCGNAGNTGCCCNGCCAGNGCGTCGCGGAATTCCGGCTCGCGCGGNTCCGGCATCTTGCCGGCGATGAATAGTTTCATCTGCCGCTCGTANTCGAACGGCGAGCCGACCTGCAGCGCGTTAACCTGCTTCGCGCCGATTTGGCCGGCGAAATAATCGAGGCCGCCNTTGNCCTTGGCCGAGGTNGNGTCGTTCAAGGCNAGGGTGGCGCTCGTCAGCACGACCGGCGAGCTGGAGCGGAAAAGCCGTCGCTGAAGATGCACGGCCACGTCCACCGGCGCGGCATTGAGCGACAGAGTCGTTCCTGCCTTGCCAGATTTCTCCACCCAGTAAACGTGCTCGTCCGACGCCTGCGACAGGAACAGCAGCACGCCGTCCCGCAGCTCGCCGACCCGCCGGTTGAACTCCGCCAGTTCCTGCCCGNTGTCGGCGTCGTCCGTGCCGTCGCGGGCCTGCACGAGCGCCTCGCGCACCCGCTGGAGCGGCAGCGTCAGCGTGTCCTCCACCAGGCCTGCATTTCGCACGCGCAGCTCCTTCCATGCGCGGTTTTTGTTCCCGCCGAACCGGTTGGCCTTGGCCTGCTGCTCATTNANNTCGTCGCACGCCACCTCGAGTTCNCCNAAGAACTGCTCCATCGCCGCGGAGGCGTCCTCGACCATCCGTGTCGCCTTCGCCTCAAGCAGCAGNCCCAGCAGCCCCTTGCTGGTTTTCGGGTTCCACAACCGCTGAAGGTTGAACCGCACCTGGCCGCTCGAGACGCTCACACCCATGTGTTTCGAGGCAACCGGNCCGACGTTGTGNGCCTCGTCGAGGATCACGAAGTCGTTCTTGAACAGCACCCCCTCCTCCTCCCGGGGCGCGTCATCCTCGCGGCCGTCGTCGCCGAGCAGGCTGAAAAACAGCGAGTGGTTCAGCACCAGCACGTCAGCGGAAAGAATCCGGCTGCGGGCGCGCTGGTAAAAACAGGTCTGGCCCAGTTTGGCGATGTCGGAGCCGTGGCCGCACAGCTTGGTGGAGCAGAGGCCGCGCTCCGAGTTGACGAGGTCCCACACCTTTGGGTCGGGTGTGATGTCGAAATCGGACAGGCTGCCGTCGGTGGTCTCCTTCGCCCATTCGGTGATGCGCTTGAGTTCCTCCATCTCGGAGGAGGTCAGCAGCGTCGCCGCCTGCTGCCGGGCGCGCTGCAGCCGCCGGGTGCAGAGGTAGTTGCCGCGCCCCTTGAGCATTGTGAACGAAAACTCCACCGGCAGCACCTGCTGGAGCATCGGCAGGTCCTTCTCGGTCAACTGCTCCTGCAGGTTGATCGTGTGGGTCGAGATCACCGCCTTTTTGTTTTGGCCGACCGCGTGAAGGATTGCTGGGACGAGATAGGCCAGGCTTTTGCCGACGCCGGTGCCGGCCTCGACGATGAGGTGCTNGCCNCCCTTCANCGCCTTNGCCACCGCGACGGCCATCTCCTGTTGCTCGGGGCGGAATTCGAAATTCTTCGCCCGCGACAACTGGCCACTCTCGGAAAAAAACGCGCTGGTCTCGGCGACCAGATCCAGCCCGGCGCCCTGTTCCTCATCAATGAACCGGATCACCCGGTCGCCTCCCGTTTTTCGACCACCGTCAGCTCTGTTTTGTTTTTGACCAGGCGCCTGGCCGGCAGCACGCCGGTGAAGGTGACGTTCGGGTACAGCAGGCAGTCACGGCCGATGATCGCGCCGGGGTTGAGCACGGCGTTGCAGCCGATCTCGGTCCGGTCGCCGATCAACGCGCCAAACTTGGCCAAGCCGCTGTCGAGCNNCCCGGAGGCCGTGCGGACGTTGACGTTGCCACGGATCAGTCGGTAGTTGGAGAGCATCGCGCCGGCGCCGAGGTGGACGCGGTGGCCCANCACCGAGTCGCCGACGTAGTTGAAGTGCGGCACGTCGCAGCCGTTAAACAGCACCGCGTTTTTCANCTCGNCNGCGTGNCCGACCACGCAGTCGTCGCCAACNATCACGTNGCCGCGCAGCGTCGCCCCGTGGCCGATNNGGCAGTTGCGGCCGATCCAGGCCGGCCCGCGGATCAGCGCNCCCGCCTCGATCACCGTGCCTTCGCCGACGAACACATCGCCCTCGATCACCGCTTGGTCATGCGCTTGGCCAAGCTGCGCCGNNCGNAGGNTNTCNCGNAGATANNCGCCNATGNGCGGGAGCACCTCCCACNCCTGGCCAAGCGANNCGAACAGGCTCGCGTGCTCCGTTTGGCCAAGGTCNAACANCTCNTCGGCTCGGGGNATGTCTGGTGGCAGACTCCATGCGCGCTTGGCCAAGTGGAAACAAAAAAGCCCTTCGGGTGGAAGGGCTTTTTGCAGTCTAAACCTGTGAGGCGTGAAACTCCTCGTGCTCGAGGAAGCCGGAGAGCTGCCGGATGCGCGTCGGGTGGCGCATCTTGCGCAGGGCCTTGGCCTCGATCTGCCGGATGCGCTCGCGGGTGACCTTGAACTGTTTGCCCACCTCCTCGAGGGTGCGGGAGTAGCCGTCGGCCAGGCCGAACCGGAGCTCCAGCACCTTGCGCTCGCGCTCGCTCAACGAGGTCAGCACGTCGCCGAGCCGTTCCTTGAGGATGCCGTAGCTGGCCATGTCGGTCGGGTTCTCGGCGCTCTTGTCCTCGATGAAATCGCCAAAGCTGGTGTCCTCGCTGTCGCCAACGGGTGCCTGCAGCGAGATCGGCTGTTGCGCCATCTTCATGATGGCCCGCACACGGTCGACCGCCAGTTCCATCTCGTCGGCGATCTCCTCCGGCGTGGCCTCGCGGCCGAATTCCTGGACGAGCTGCTTCTGCACGCGCATCAGCTTGTTGATCGTCTCGATCATGTGCACCGGGATGCGGATCGTCCGCGCCTGGTCGGCGATCGAGCGGGTGATCGCCTGCCGAATCCACCACGTGGCGTAGGTGGAAAACTTGTAGCCGCGACGGTACTCGAACTTCTCGACCGCTTTCATCAAGCCGACATTGCCCTCCTGGATGAGATCGAGGAAGGAGAGTCCGCGATTGGTGTATTTCTTGGCGATGGAAATCACAAGCCGCAGGTTGGCCTCGATCATTTCGCTCTTGGCCTGGTGGGCCTTGCGGGCGAAATGCTGCAGTTCCTCGTAAGTCGTGAGGTAATCCTCGGCCGGCTTGCGGACGAAGGACTCGAGAGCGGTCAATTTGCCCTCCTCGCCCTTGAGCATCATGTCGGTCTGCGGCGACTTGGGGGCCTGCTGCAACTGCTCAATCACTCTCAGGTTTTGCTGCATCTTGTCGTGGATGTTGTCCGCGACCAGCCCCATTTCCTCGATGACCTTTTGCTTGAAGAGAAATTTCGGGAAGTTTTTCTGCAGTTTGTCGTTCAGTTTTTCGAACGCCTCGGCGGCTTTTTTCGCCTTGGTCTTGGCCGCGCGACGCCAGGCGGTGTATTTTTTATCCACCTCGGTGTCCTCCTCCCTGACCTTTTTGATGAGGCGGTGCAGCGCCTTGATGTGCTTCTCGCGGGTCTCAATGACCTTGTCGACCGTAACCCGGTCGAACCGCTCCTTCGGGGGATCGGCGGTCAGCTTTTCAGCCAGGGCAATGTGCTCCTTGGCGGTGAAGCCAAGACTGTAAAGGATGCGCTTGACCTCCATCTCGGCCGCCTCGATACGCTTGGAAATCTCGACTTCCTGCTCACGCGTCAGCAGCGACACCGGCGGCAGCACGCCGAAGGCGTCGGCCGTCAG
>NYYJ01000013.1 GCA_002686755.1 Verrucomicrobiales bacterium | reverse complement strand
CTGCGCCGGCTTTGCCGTTTGCGGACGCGCAGCACCATGCTTTGTTTCACCGGGCCGAGTTGCAGTTCGCCCGCCTTGAGCGGCGTGGCGGCGGTCTGGAAGGTGAGTACCTGATAGATGCGGTTTCCCTTTTGCATTCGCGACTGCTTATGCTTCGGGAAGGAGGCGACGTTGAAGCCGTCGGCGGTCAGCTCCGGCAGCTGGACGTTCACGCCGTCAATGTAATGGAGCTGGATTTCCAGCGGGATGACCTCGCCGACGTACGCCTCGGTCTTGCCGGGGAGCAGTCGGACGAATGCGTATTGCGACAGGCCGTCGTCATTCTTGGGCCGTTGACCGGCCGGCAGCACGCGCAGCTTAAGGGACTTGGGCCGGAACAGGCGCGTATCGAGTCGCACCTGGATCGGGGAAATGGAGTAGTTACCCTGTTTGAGCGGCGTGACTTGGTAGTTGAGTGTGTACGACGAGGTGCGCTTTCCATTCGCAAACTGGAATTGCCGGGAGGTGCCGGCGCTGGCGATGCGCAGCCCGGGAATCGACGGCATCGCCGGCTGGGACGACGGCGTGAAATCGGTGCAGACGATCGACAACGTGACGCTCTCGCCGACCGAGGTGGTGGCGCGGTCGAGGCTNGCGCTGACCTGTTGGCCAAGCGCGTTGGCCGCGAGCATCCAAACAAGACTGAAAACAGAGATCCGGTTCATCTCACCAGTTTTTCGTGATACCCCGCTTGTTNGCCTTGCCNTTTTTGACGGGGCGATAGATCAGCGACCGTTCCTGCTGCTTGAGGTTGTCGAGGAGCTGGCGCACCTGNTCGGGGGTCATTTTGCCTTCAGGCTGTGGCTGACCGGATTCCGACTGCTCCTGCCCCTGACTGGGCTGGGGTTGCTCTTTCTCATCGTCACCGGCTGAGCCGCTCTGTTGTTGTTGCTCCTCCGATTTTTCCTGCTCGTCGCCGGATTGTTGTTGCTGTTGTTGCTCCTTTTTCTCCTCGTCGCCCTGTTGTGAATCCTGTTGCTGCTGGTTCTGCTGCTCGTTTTGCTCCTGTTGCTGTTCCTGTTTTTTTTGTTCGTCGGACTTTTGTTGCTGCTGTTCCTGTTGATTCTCGTTCTTGTCCTGCTCCTGTTCGTCGTCGCCTTGCTGTTGTTGCTGTTGTTGCTGTTGTTGTTGGAGTTGCTGGAGGCGTTTTTTGACGATGTCGGTGTTGAATTGGGCGTCCTCGTCTTTCGGGGTGTTGTCGAGTTGCTGGCTCAATTCGAGCGCGCCCTCGTATTTTTTCAGGGCGTCGATCCATTGCTTGGCCTTGTCGTCCGGGTTGTCAGTGGTTTCGCCCAGTCGAAACATCGCATTGCCAAGGTTGTAAAAAGCCTGCTGCTGGAGGGGGAGCGGCGCCTCGGGCGAGGCGAGGGTCGAGTTGAAATGGTTCTTCGCCTTTTCAAACTCCCCGGCGCGATATGCGGCGGCCCCGGCGTTGTAATGCAGCCGGGCGTCCTCGGGCTGCTCTTTCAGCAACTTTTCGTAAAGACGCAGCGCCGTTCCGAAATCGTCCCGCTCCATCGCCCGCCGGGCATCGGCTGGTGAGGCCAGGGCAGTCGGCGCGAGGAGAAACAGGCCAAGTGCGGCCAGGGCGGCGGCTCCGGTTTTGCCCGATGGGCGGCGGCCCTCGCCGAGCAGCATCTCGCCGAGCAGCAGCAGGATGGCCAGGCCAAGCGGCCATTGGAATCGCTCGAAGTAGCGCCTGGTCATCTGATTTTCAATCCGGTTCGGCGTCAAGCCGGCCAAGCCGGCCTCGTACAGCCGCTCCATCGTGTCGGCTCCCTGCAGCGGCAGGTAGAACGCCCCGGTGTCGGTGGCGAGGTCGCGCAGGAGCGGCTCGTTCAGGCGCGACTTGACGACGTTGCCACTCTCGTCCTTGAGGAACTCGAGTTGGCCGGTCTTCGGGTCGGGCAACTGGATTAATTCTCCCTTCGGTGAGCCGAGGCCGATGGTGAATATCTTCATGCCGATCTCGTTCGCTTTTTGGGCGGCATCGATTACGCCGGCCTCGTGGTCTTCACCGTCGGTCATCAGTACAAGCACCTTGTGGTTGTCCTCCTCCTTTTCGAGCGTCCGCAGCGCCTCGTTGACCGCCTCGCCGATGGCGGTGCCGCCCTGCGGGATGATGTCGGTGGAGAGCGAGTTTACGCTTTGCACAAAGGCGTTGCGGTCGACCGTCAGTGGGCATTGCAGGAACGCCGTCCCGGAGAAGGCGATCAAGCCAAGCCGGTCGCGCTTGGCCAAGCGCATCAGGTCGAACACGGCCAACTTGGCCCGCTCGAGCCGGTTCGGGCTTTGGTCGGTGGCCAGCATACTGCGCGAAGTGTCCACGGCGACAAGGATGTCGAGACTGCGCGTCTCGGTCTTTTGCAGCTCGTAGCCGCTCTTGGGCCGGGCCAGCGCGATGAACAGCAGCAGCACGACCCCGACCAGCAGGCCGAGCTTGGCCTTGCGCCGGGCCGTGGAGAGGCCAAGCGTAAGCTGTTCCACGAGGTTCACGTGGATGAAGCGGGCCACGCGCTCGCGCCGCCGCCGCCACGCCCAGCCGAGGAAGAGGCAAAGCAGCGGCACGACGAGTGCCGTCAGCCATAAAATCTGGGAATGTTCAAAATGCACGGGGCTGCGTTCCAAAAACGCGCGGGAACCTTACCCACGCCGCCGGCTCTCGGCCACGCGAAAATGCATCCTCCCGACCGCGGGCCGATGTGGGCAACTGACTGCGTTTACGGCAGTTCCGTTCAAATCCGCCGTCCTTTGTCTTGCAGTTGGACGCCGGGACGGCTTTTCTTCCTGCCGCCGCTTTTTCGCGGCCGGACGATGAAGACCAGCTCGGAGATCAGACAATCCTTCCTCGATTTTTTTCAGGACAAACAGCATACCATCGTGCCGTCGGCCAGCCTCATGCCGGACGCGCCCAACCTGCTGTTTACCAACGCCGGCATGAACCAGTTCGTGCCGATCTTCCTCGGCGAGCTGACCTGCCCGTACACTCCCGGACGCGCCGCCGACACGCAGAAGTGCATCCGCGCCGGCGGCAAGCATAACGACCTCGAGGACGTCGGGATGGACACCTACCATCACACCTTCTTCGAGATGCTCGGCAACTGGTCGTTCGGCGACTACTTCAAAAAGGAGGCGATCGAGTGGGCCTGGGAGCTGCTCACCGGCATCTGGGGGTTCCCGAAGGAACGGCTCTTCGCCACCGTCTACCAGCCGGGCGAGGGCGACCCGGGCGAATTCGACCAGGAGGCGCACGACTGCTGGGCGGCCATCTTCACCGCCGCCGGGCTGGATCCCGCCGTGCACATCGTCAACGGCAACAAGAAGGACAATTTCTGGATGATGGGTGACACCGGCCCGTGCGGCCCGTGCAGCGAACTGCACATCGACCTCACGCCGGACGGCGACACCAAAGGCAGCCTCGTCAACGCCGACAGCGGTCAATGCATCGAGATTTGGAACCTCGTTTTCATCCAGTACAACGCCAATCCGGATGGCACGTTCGCGCCGCTGGCCGCGCGGCACGTTGACACCGGGATGGGCTTCGAGCGGGTCGCCGCCGTCATGCAGTCGACCAACGGGTTCACCGACTTCAGCCGGACGGTCTCCAACTACGATACCGATGTGTTTCGTCCGCTCTTTGCCGAGTTGGAGAAATTAAGCGGCAAACAGTACACCTCCACGCTGCCGGCCGCCGATCCGACCGAGCAGGAACAGGTCGACGTGGCGTTCCGCGTCATTGGTGATCACATCCGTACGCTGAGCTTCTCGATCGCTGATGGCATTCTGCCTGGCAACACCGATCGCAACTACGTCCTGCGCCGCATCCTGCGTCGGGCAGTGCGTTACGGCCGTACGCTTGGATTCCAGGAGCCGTTTTTTTACAAGCTCGTTGATGTGCTGGTGGAGTCGATGGGCGGTGTTTTTCCCGAGTTGAAAAAGCGTCGCGACATCGTCCGGCAAACGATCCAAACCGAGGAGGAGTCGTTCAACAAGACCCTCGACCGCGGCATCGACCTCTTCCGCGAAGAAGCCGCGAGGCTGGGGGATGAAAAAGAACTGACCGGCGCATTTGCGTTCAAGCTTTATGACACGTATGGCTTTCCGCTGGACTTGACGGAGTTGATGGCNCGTGAGGGTGGCTTGACGGTGGACACCGCCGGGTTTGATGCGTTGATGGAGCAGCAGCGCGACCGTGCACGGGCTGCGCAGAAGAAGGAGGTCATCAGCGTCTCGAGCATCTCCTCCGATGCCACGACGGAATTCGTCGGGTTCGAGGAACTCACCTCCACCTCCACCGTTGCGGAGGTCGTTAAGGAGAAGAAACGCACCGGCGTCGTGTTGGATCGCTCGCCGTTCTATGCCGAGATGGGCGGGCAGGTCGGCGACACCGGCACGCTGTCGTCCGGCGACAAAACATGGGCAGTCACCGGCACGCAGAAGGCCGGCGACGCATTCATGCATTTTATTAAGGGCGATGGGGCGCCGGAGGTCGGCGGTGAGGTTAAATTAGCCGTGGACGCCGCGCGCCGGGCCGCGATCCAGCGGCACCACACGGTCACGCATTTGTTTCACTGGGCGCTGCATGAGGTCACCAGTCCGGACGCCTCGCAAAAGGGCTCGTACGTTGGCCCGGAGAAGTTGACGTTTGATTTCAACAGTCAGGCGTTGACGACGCAGCAGTTGGCCGACATCGAGCGATTGGTCAATGAGCGCATCGTCGACAACGCCCCCGTGAGTTGGACCGAGGCGCCGTACAGCGAGGTCAGCGGCAACGAGCGCATTTTGCAGTTTTTTGGCGACAAGTACGGCGACACGGTGCGTGTGGTGCAGGTCGGTGGCGAGGCCGGCGCGCTGGACGGCTACTCGATGGAGTTGTGCGGCGGCACGCATACGCGAGTCACGGGGGAGGTTGGGTTGTTCCGAATCAATGCCGAGTCGGCAATCGCGGCCGGCGTGCGGCGGGTAGAGGCCGTGGCCGGTCTCGTGGCCGCGGAACAGGCCCGGGCCGACGCCGGGNGGATCGCTGCCTTGGCCGAGACGCTCAACTCGCCGGTGCGCGAGATCGAAAAAAAGGTCGAGGCCGCGCTTGGCCAAGCCAAGAAACTGGAGAAGCAGTTGAAGGCGCTCCGGCAAAGCCAGGCGGCCGGGACGGCCCGGGAGCTGTTGGCCAAGGCGGAGACGATCGGCGGTGTGCCGGTGGTTGCCGCGAACCTTGGCCAAGCGGACGGGGATTATGCCCAGGCCGTGGCCGACGCGATGAAGGGCGAGCTTGACGGTGTCGTCGTGCTGGGCGCGGTTGACGCCGGCCGGGTGGTGCTGTTGGCCACCGTCGCCGACTCGCTAACGGACCGCATCCAAGCCGGGAAAATTATTCAGGCGATCGCTCCGGTCGTCGGCGGCAAGGGGGGCGGCAAGCCGACTCAGGCGCGCGGTGGCGGCAAGGACGCCTCGAAGCTGGACGAGGCCTTGGCCAAGGTGGCCGGGCTCGTGGCAGCGGACTGAGTTTTGCGGGATGGCGCTCTCTCTGTCATTGACGCGGCCAGGCGCTTGGCCTGAAACTTGGCCAAGCGGACGGGAGATCCCGATATTTTTTGATTCGTGAGCAGAGGAGCATTATCCATTCGAGGCTGGCTGTTGGCATGCGGCGTCTTGGCATGTCACGGCCAAGCGGTCGCGCAATCGATTTCGTCGGTGGCCATCGACTTCCAGATCCTGACCGAGGTGCGACCGGTGGCGCACCAGCCGGGCACGCTGCTTTTCGAGAGCGACCCGTTCTCCCTTCAAAACAAATACAACACGGTCACCATTCACGGGCTTGGCCTGGAATTGCCGGAGAACACCTCGGAGGTCACCTGGTCGGTCGAGTTTCTGAACCTTGGCGTCGGCCGGGCCGGCCTGCTGCTGTACGACCCGCCGACTCTTGGCGACAGCCACGACGACTTTTGGGAAAAGGTCGATGACAAGTGGGAATTGAAGTCGACTGAGGACGGTTCGAATTTCGCCGCCCGTCTGGCTGGGGTGCCGCTTGGCAAGGCCGATCAAAAGGTGATCTACGAGAACGCCAAGACTTCCCTCGGCAAGGTGTACCTCACTGCAAAGGAGGTCGGCGACACGGTGATCCTCGACGGCGACAACAGCGAGTTGACCGCGATCCAGTTCGAGTATTACGCCGCCTTGTCGCCGTTCGGCGACATCCCGAAGGGCAAGGTGCGCCTTTACCTCAACGACGGAGAGAGCCATGCCTCGGCGGAGGTGCCGGTTGATCCCCGCGGCGAGTTGACCCTGCCACCCGGAAGCTCGGTGGTGTACGACAATCCGCGCGGCGTCAAGGGCGACATCCAGATTGCCGCCGGCGAGATCGGCGATGAGATTGCCCTCAACGACAGCCGGCGGATGATCAACCAGATTCAGTTCGAGTATTACGCCGCGTTGAACCCGTTCGAGTCCGGCCAGAAGGGCGTGCTCCGTTTTTACGCCAACAACGGGGCCGCGACAGGGGAGGGCGGCGCGAAAAAACCGGGCGATGTCTTGTTCGAGAGCGATCCGTTTTCGCTGCGGGCCGGGTACAACTTGGTCACGGTCAGCGACCTCCGCGTGCGCGTCCCGGAGGAGGCCGTGTCGGTGACGTGGGCGTTCAGTTTCACCGGCCTGACCAACATCGGCAAGGTGGGGTTGCTCCGGCACGACAAGCCGGCCAAGGGGGACAGTGCCAACACTTATTGGCTTAACACCGGGACGAGCGCCAAGCCGGAGTGGCAGTTGCAGTCTCCTGCCGACGGGCGCGGCAATTTCTCGGCCCGCATCGTCGCGCAGATTCCGCCGCCCGTCAGCCTGGNGATCGGCAGCGAGGTCTATGAGTTGGGCGCGCCGATCGAGGTCACCTTCAGCAACGGCCCCGGCAACCCGAAGGATTGGATCGGAATCTACCACCCGGACACGATCCCCGGCTCCGCCGCCGCGTTGGCTTGGGCCTACGTTAACGGCTTGAAGACACCTGGGAAGGGGCGGAGTGATGGCACGTTGTCGTTCGACGACAATCTGGCGCCTGGTAATTATGTCGCGCGGCTGTTTGAGAACGATGGCTTCGAGCAACTGGCCAGCGTGGCGTTTACCATCGCGGAACCGCCCGGACTCACCACGGCCAGCGAGACGTATCTGCCGGGGCAGCCGATCACGATCCAATTTGCCCACGGCCCCGGCAACCCGAAGGATTGGATCGCGGTCTACTGGCCGGACTCGGTTCCGGCCAAGACTCCGAGCCTGCTGTGGGCATTTGTAAACGGCACCCAGACCGCTGGCGACGGGCTTGCGGCCGGGTCCGTCACCTTCACGGCTGGGCTGCCGCCCGGCGACTATGTCGCGCGGTTTCTCGAGAACGACGGCTACACCCAGTTGGCCGAGGTGTCGTTCAACGTGACCGACAACACCGCGCCGGTGATCATGCTTAACGGGCCGCCGGGTGTCACGATCGGGATCGGCGAGGCTTACGACGACGCCGGGGCGACGGCGATCGACAATGCGGATGGAAACATCACGCAATCCATCCAGGTCACGGGCGTAGTCAACGTCAACCGGCCGGGCGTCTATACGATCCTGTTCAACGTGAAGGATCAGGCCGGAAACGCCGCTACGACGGTCACTCGGACGGTTACGGTGGTGGACGCGATCCCGCCGCTGATCACGTTGAACGGGCCGTCGACCGTCACGATCCCGGTCGACGGCAACTATACGGACGCCGGTGCCGAGGCGCACGACAACGTGGATGGGGACATCACCGGCTTGATCCAGGTGACGGGTATCATCCTCACGGGCAAACCGGGCGTTTACACGATGACGTTCAACGTGAAGGACCGGAGCGGCAACGCCGCCGTGACAGTCGTGCGGACGGTCACGGTGGTGGACACGGTGCCGCCGGTGATCACGCTCAACGGCACGGCGACGGCCACCATTGAATTTGGCGACGCCTACGAGGACGCCGGTGCGACCGCTCGCGACAACGTGGACGGGAATATCACCGCGTCGATCCAATCCACAGGCACCGTCGATGCGAACAAGCCGGGTGTCCATACGATCACGTTTAACGTGAAGGACAAGGCCGGCAATGCCGCCGAGCCGGTGATTCGCACCGTCACGGTGGTGGATGCGGTGTCGCCGGTCATCACGCTGAACGGCTCGCCGACGGTCACGATCCATGTCGGCGATGATTACACCGACGCCGGGGCAACGGCCTACGACAACGCGGACGGGGACATCAGCAGCTTGGTTCAGGTGAGCGGGATCATTCTCACCGGCACGCCGGGCGTTTACACGAGGACGTTCAAGGTCCGGGACAGGAGTGGCAACGCCGCCGAACCGGTGAAGAGAACCATCCGGGTCATCGAGTCCGGCCCGCCCGCGCTGGGCATCGCCCGGAACGCGAACGGCACCCTCACGGTCACCTTCGAGGGCCAGCTCCAGACTGCCTCCGGCGTGGGCGCCTCGTGGAAGACGGTCGCCTCGGAAAGCCCAGCGGTGCTGCCAGCCGACCAGGCCGCCGCGTATTTCCGCGCCGCCCGTGAATAGCCCGGCACCCATTTTCCTCTTCCAGCTAAAGAGGGGCGGGGAGAGGAAGAGCACAAAACAATGAGTAGCCCGACGGCCAAGCCAACGATCAGCCCGTGGGTTTGGGTCGCAGCGTGGATGGGCGTCATTTTCTTTTTCTCGACCGACCTGTTTTCCGGCTCGCAAACTTCGCGCATCATCGGGCCGATCCTGAAATGGTTCGCGCCGGGTATCGCCGATGAGACGATCGCCGATGTTCAACTAATCGTTCGCAAAATCGCTCACTTGGCCGAGTACGCAATCCTGTCGATCCTCATCTGCCGCGCCTTGGCCAAGCGCGACGTGCCGAGGTCGCTGCCATTGGTTGCGCTTGGCCAAGCGGTGCTCATCGCCGCCGCGTATGCCGCGTTCGACGAGTGGCATCAGTCGTGGACGACCGAGCGCTTCGGGTCGGCGCTCGACGTCGGCATCGACTCCGTCGGCGCGGTGCTTGGGGCTGCGTTTTTCGCTTGGCTTTCCCGCCGCAAAACCGCGACAACCGGCCCATGAAACGGCCGATGGTTCGGGTGGCGGTGCCGTACATCATCGGAATCGCCCTGGCCGATGCCGGGTGGCTGCCGTTCTGGCCGCTCCTCGCTGCCTGTGCCGCCGCAGCCGCGCTGGCCGCCGTGTTGAAGGCGAACCGGTCGGTGTGTCTTTTGCCGCTGCTCTTTGGCCTTGGCTTGGCCAACCAATCGTACCACCTCCACCGCATTCCGGCGGACGACCTCCGGAAGCAACTCGCCGAGGGGCAGCAGATCGTCACCGTGACCGGCCGCCTGACCACCACGCCGGAGCACCGCGTCAGCGACATCAACGGGGAGGAGTATTGGCGCTCGATGGTAAACTTGGCCGTCACCGAGATCGAGACGGACACCGGCCGCTTGGCTGTCAGCGGCACGGTGCTCGTCTCGGCGTCGTTCCGCCTGGCCAAGCGGTACTACGCCGGGCGGCAGGTGAGCGTGACCGGCGTCCTCAAACGCCCGCCAGTCGCCGCGGCCGACGGCATGTTTTCGTATCGCGACCATCTCGCCCGGCACGGCATCCACTTTCAGCTTCGCACCAAGACGCGGCGGGATTGGCAACTCCTCGACGAGGCCAAACCGCCCGCGCCGCCAATGTCCGTCCGCTTCCAGCGCTGGGCACGCGACACCCTTGCCAAGCCGCTCGGCGGGGAGGAGGACACTGTCCGCCTGCTGTGGGCGATGACGCTCGGCTGGCGCACGTCGCTCAACGGCGAGGTGGCCAAGCCGTTCATGCACTCCGGCACGATGCACGTCTTCGCGATCAGCGGACTGCACATCGCGATGATCGCTGCGATCCTCGTCCAGTTGATGCGGTTCGTCCGGCTGCCGCGTACCGCGTGCGGCATGCTGCTGATCCCGATGCTTTGGTTTTATGTGGCGGCGACCGGATGGCAGGAGTCGGCCGTGCGCGCGTCGGTCATGGTGACTATTGTGGCACTGGGCTGGATTCTGAAGCGGCCCGGCGATCTCGTGAACTCGCTGGCCGCGGCCGCCGTGCTGATTCTGCTTTGGGAGCCGCAGCAGTTGTTCCTGACCGGGTTTCAGCTTTCGTTCTGCGTCGTGTTGTCCATCGCGATGTTTGCCGTGCCGCTGCAGGAGCGGATCCGAAACCGGCTGCAACCCGACCCGTTGCTGCCGCCGGAGCTGTGGTCGTGGGGATCGCGTTTTGTGGTTCACATCGTGACGCCGCTGCTCGCCGTGTCTGCCGCCGCCTGGCTGGGGTCGCTGCCGCTGGCCGCTTCGGCGTTCAACCTGTTTACGCCAGTGACATTGCTCGTCAACGCACTGATCGTGCCGCTTGCCGGGTTCACGCTGGCCGCCAGCCTGGGTTGCCTGATTTGTGCCGCGTGGCTGCCGTTCGTCTCGGGGCTGTTCGCCCATAGCGCCTGGCTGGGGATGTCCGGGATGATCGGGCTGAGCGAGATCGCGGCGGCGTTGCCGCTAGGGCATTGGTACATTGCCGCGCCGCCCGCCTGGCTGATGCTGGTTTATGTGGCGGCGCTGGCCGTGTGGGCGTTGCCGTTGATGTTGAAAACCAAGCGCTTGGGGACGCTGGCACTGGTTGGCTTGGCCTTTGTCCTGTTTGCGGTGGAGAGCTTGGCCAAGCGCGGCGAGTTTAGGCTGACAGTGCTGCCGCTCGACAGCGGTTCCGCGCTGTACGCCGCGCCGCACGATGCCAAGCCGCTGTTGATCGACTCCGGCAGCGACTCCAGCGGCCGGTTCACCGTGGTGTCGTTTTTGCGGACGCACGGCTACGACGCCCCGCCGTGGGCCGTGGCCACGCACGGCGATCGCCACCACGTGCAGGGGTTCGGTAGTTTGGCCAATGAGATGGGCTGGCCGGTGACGGTCATCAACCCGACCAAGTTCAATTCGCCGTATTACAAGGCCTTGCTGGAGGGCTTGGGCGACTCCGGCCGGCCGCCGGTCGTCGCTGCCCGTGGCAACTCGATCGCCGGTTGGGAGGTGCTGCATCCGCCGAGCGGCGATCGCCAGCCCAAGGCCGACGACAACGCGACCGTGCTTGCCCGCGAGGTGCACGGAGTGCGCCTGCTGCTGCTCTCCGACCTCGGCGAGGCGGGGCAGGCGGCCCTGCTCGACAGCGGCGAGGCGTTGCGGAGCGACCTCGTGGTGGCGTCCGTGCCCGGTGTCGGCGAGCCGCTTGGCCAAGCGCTGCTCGGGGCGATCGACCCGAAGGCGATCGTGCTCAGCGCCGGGACGTATCCGTACGCCGAGATGGCGTCGCCCGCGCTGCTTGAGCGCTTGGCCAAGCGGGGCGTGCCGGTGTTCAACACGCTGACCGACGGCGGCGTCGAGCTGACCATCCGCCGAACCGGCGAGTGGCAAATCCAGTCGATGCACGGCCGCAAAGCCGCCGCGACGAAGAATGAATCCGCAGAGGACGCAGCTTTCCGCAGATAAAAAACCGGCGGCAATTCCGATACCCTCTTCCAGCGAGAGAGGGCAGGGAGAGGGAGAACGCAACGCCTTCGCGAAGAATCTGTGTCAGAAAAACCGACCTTCCTGATCAGCGGCCGAGCAGCTTGCCCATGCCGGGCATCGCGCCCATGCCGCCGCCCATCTTGGTCATCATCTTCTGGAACTTGCCCATTTTCTTCATCATTTTCTGCATTTGGGCGAACCGCTTGAGCAGGCCGTTGAGTGCGGCGACGGTGGTGCCGCTGCCGGCGGCGATGCGGCGGCGGCGCCGGGCATTGAGGATCACTGGAGTGCGGCGTTCCTGCGGTGTCATGCTACAGATCATCGCCTCCATCTGGCGAAACTCCTTCTCGCTCTTGCCGAGATCGGCCCCTTTCATGGCATCGCCCCCACCCGGCAGCATGTCGACTATGCCCTCAAGCGGCCCCAGTTTCTTGAGCTGACGCAGTTGCTCGAGAAAATCCTCGAGCGTGAACTGGCCTTTCTTCATCCGGGCCTCCAACTTGCGGGCGCTCTCCTCGTCCACCGCCTCGGCCGCCTTCTCGACGAGGCTCACCACGTCACCCATGCCGAGGATGCGCGACGCCATCCGGTCGGGGTGGAACGGCTCGAAGTCTTCGAGTTTTTCGCCGATGCCGGCGAACTTGATCGGCCTGCCGGTGACCTCGCGGAAGCTGAGCGCCGCGCCGCCGCGTGCGTCGCCGTCGAGCTTGGTCAAGATCGCGCCGGTGATGCCGAGCGCGTCATCGAAATGCGTGGCGACGCTGACCGCCTCCTGACCGGTGGCGGCGTCGAGCACGAGCAGGATCTCGCGCGGTTGCACCCGGTCGCGGAGTCGAACCAACTCCTGCACCAGTGGCTCGTCGATCTGCAGTCGACCGGCGGTGTCGAAAATGACCACATCGATGCCATCCGCCTTGGCCTGGGCCAACGCGCCATCGGCGATCTTGAGCACGTCCTGCTCGCCGCGAATCAGGAAGCACGGCAGGTCGAGCTGTTTGGCCAGCGTCTCGAGCTGATCCATCGCGGCGGGGCGGTAGACGTCCGCGCCGACGAGCAGCGGCTTGCGCCCCTCGGCGGCGAGCAGCCGGGCGAGCTTGCCGCTGGAGGTGGTCTTGCCGGAGCCGTGCAGGCCGCACAGCATCAGGCAGAGCGGCTGGGCGAATCCGCGCGGCAGGTCGAGCTGGCTGCGTTCGGCACCGAGCAGCGCGACCATCTCGTCGTGGATGATTTTGACGATCTGCTGCCCCGGCTGGATGCTGGCGACGACCTCCTCGCCGAGTGATTGCTCCTTTACGCGGGCGATGAACTGCTTGGCGACCTTGAAGTTGACGTCGGCGTCGAGCAGGGCCATGCGCACCTCGCGCAGCGCCTCGGTGACGTTGGATTCGCTGATCTTCCCGAGGCCCCGGAGGTTGCGGAAAGTTTTCTGGAGTTTATCGCTGAGCGCGTCAAACATGGGCGCGGACGATAGAAACCCAAACGGGGTTTGACAAGCGCGTCACAATTTGGCGTAATCCGCCGCCCTTTTCGGGGTAGGATACCGAAGCGGTCAAACGGGGCGGACTGTAAATCCGCTGGCTTAGCCTTCACAGGTTCGAATCCTGTTCCTACCACCACTTTTAAACCGGCCTGATTCAGGCCGGTTTTTTTGTTTCGAGGGGAGCACACACGCCCCGCGCGTGCCCGTCATTCCTTCTCCCTCAGGGAGAAGGTGACCGGAGGCCGGATGAGGGTGAAAGCTCTCAACTGTTATTTTGCAAAAGAGTTGTTTTCTCCCTCTCCCCAACCCTCTCCCTCTGGGTAAGGGAGCCGCGATTGGCCACTGTTCATTGCTCACCGCTCACTCCAAACACGCCCCGACCGCGAGGATCGGCCGCGCCGGAGAACGGCTTGCCCGCTTGGCCAAGGCCGATCGCCTGGGCGGCACCGAGCGAGTCGGTCACCTTCACCGTGTGGCCCATGCCGCGGAGCGCATCGATGGTCGCTTGGCCAAGCGCCTTCTCGACCAGTAATCGGTTTGGCTTCCATTGGTGATGAAACCGCGCTTGGCCAAGCGCCTTGGCGGGCGTCATGCCGTGGTCGATGAAGTGGATGATCGCCAGCACTGCCTGCGAGATAATCGTTGGCCCGCCGGCCGCGCCGACGGTGAAGACCGGTTTGCCGTCACGCAGCACGATCGTCGGGCTCATGCTGGAGAGGGGGCGTTTGCCGGGAGCGACCGCATTGGCCTCCGCGCCGATGAGGCCGAACGCGTTGGGCGTGCCGGGTTGCGCGGAGAAGTCGTCCATCTCGTTGTTCATCACGATGCCGGTTCCGGGGAGTACCACGCCGGAGCCGAACGTGGTGTTGACTGTCGCCGTGCAGGCCACCCACCAGCCGTCGGAGTCGGTCGCGGAGAAGTGGGTCGTGTGTTTCCCGAACAGATTGGTGTCGGCGTCCGGCGGCGTAGAGTGGCGCTCGACATTCGTCACCTTGTCGGGGTGGATTCGTCTGGCGAGTTCGGATGCGTACTTTTTAGAGGCCAGACCCTTCGGCACCGGGGCGAAGTCGGCGTCGCCCAGCCAATGCGCGCGGTCGGCAAAGGCGAGCCGCATGGCCTCGGCCACGTGGTGGACGAAGCGAGGAGAGTTGGGCGGCATCGATCGCAGGTCGAACGTCTCGAGTATGTTCAGAATCTGCGCCACATGAACTCCTCCCGAGCTGGGCGGCGGAAAGCCGACGATTTCGAAACCGCGATAGGTCGACCGCACCGGCTCGCGTCGCCTGGCCTTGTATGCGGCAAGATCGGTCCGGGTGATCAAGCCTCCATTGGCAAGCATCCACTCCTCGGTTTTCAGCGCGAACGGGCCACGGTAAAACCAGTCGGCCGTGTGCCGCGCGATCTTGCGGTACGAACGCGCGAGGTCCGGCTGTTTCAAACTGTGTCCGCTTGGCCAGGCGTTGCCGTCGGGGTCGAGAAAGATGCGGGCGCTGTCCGGAAATTGCCGCAGCTTCTCCACCGCTTGGCCAAGCCGACGCAGGTACGCCTTGTCGAGCGCGAAACCTTTTTCCGCGATCGCCGCCGCTTGGCCAAGGTGCTCGGCGAGGTCGATGTTCCCGTGTTCGCGGATCGCGAGTTCGTACGCTGCCAACGCACCGGGCACGCCGATGGCAAGGGCGCCGGTTCGACTCAAGTCTGGGTCAGCCTTGCCGTCGCGCAGGAACATGTCGCGGCTGGCCTTTTGCGGGGCGGTTTCCCGGCCATCGATCGCCACGAAGGTGCCGTCCGGCTTGCGGATCAGCATGAAGCAGCCGCCGCCGATTCCGGAGTTGAAGCCGTCCACCACTCCAAGAGTCAGCGCGGCCGCGACTGCGGCATCCACCGCATTGCCACCCCGTTCAAATGCCTGCTCCGCTGCTTTTGTCGCAAGCGGATGCACCGTCACTACGGCACCGGTTCGTTTCGCTGCCTGACCAAGCGGAAGCACGAGAAGCAGCAGGATGGCGATTCGATTCAACAAGACCGGCGTAGGATGTTGGGTGGGATTGGATGTTGCAAGGCCGCTTCTCGGTTTTCGTAATGAGACACGAATTTTCTTGGGTAATTATTTTTAGTTTACTCTTTCAGTTCTCGACAGTCTTTGTTTGAAATTTGTTATTTCTATGTCCCGGTTTGGAGTTTTGAACATTTCAATTCAGATAATCTTTGAGCGTTTATAGAGCATAAAAAAAGTTGAATCAATCGCTGATGGGAATATGCTGCGGTTCCGTGTGACAATGAACATTCGATTTAAACTTTTTGGGGGACTTGTTTGCTTTTGGGGTTGTGTTCCAAGTTGGATTGCGGCTGAGGTGGAAATGCTGAAGACAGCGGATGCCTTTTTTCAAGACACGAAGATATGGAGCGTGGCGTTGACTGTGACGCCTGAAAATTACACCTCGCTTGAGCCGAAAGCCGGGAGGGGCTTTGGAGCGGATTTTGAGTACGTGCGTGCTAATGTCGCGATTGCGGGCGGGTTTTTTGAGGATGTCGGGCTCCGGTATAAGGGTAATTCCAGTTTCTCGACGGCACGTGATATCCCCAAAAAATCGTTCAAGATTGATTTTAATCGCTTTGTGAAGGGGCAGAAATTCCTCGGGCTGACCAAGTTGAACCTGAATAACAACGTCCTTGATCCATCACAGATTAGAGAGGCGTTGGCATACCGGCTTTGGCGAAAGTTGGAGTTGCCGGGGTCAAAGACCACATTTGCGCGGGTGACGCTGACGGTTCCGGGGCGCTACGACAAGAAACTACTAGGCCTTTACGTTGTGGTGGAGCAGGTGAACGGGCCATTTCTTGAGGAACGGTTCGGCACGGACAAGGGTCTGCTGCTCAAGCCGGAGCGAAGCCTTTCGATGCCGTACCTCGGCGAGGCGTTTGCGGAATACGAGAGGGTGTATGTGCCCAAGTCCAGCACGAAGCCGCGCTTGGCCAAGCGTCTTATTGCCTTCACATGGCTGGTGAACCAAGCGGACGATATGGCGTTCGCGGAGCAGATTGGCGGCTTTGTGGAATTAGAGCACTTGGCCAGGTTCACCGCTGTGCACGCCGTATTGTCACACTTGGATAGCTTCCTTTTGCGTGGCCACAATTATTATCTCTATCTACCAAAAGCTAATGGCAGGTTTGTTTTCCTACCGTGGGATTTAAACAGCACCTTTGCCAGTCATCGTTCGGCGGGCAGCCCGGAGCGGCAGTTTGACCTCAGCGTGAACCAGCCATTTGCAAAGGGTCAGCGGTTACTCGAACGCTTGATGAAGCTTAAACCGTTCCGTGAGTTGTATAAGGACGAGTTGAAAAAGTTGATGGGCACACATTTCGCCAAAGAGGCGATCGCGCGTGACATGGCGCAATTTCGCAAGGCAGTCGAACCAATAGTTCGGGAGGATGAATACACTGATTTTAATGAGTTTTTGAATAATTTCGAAATCCCTAAGGAGACTGTGCTAACGGAAAGGCGAGTCAAAAATCGCGTGGTGCGCAAGCCACTTTTGCGTGAATTTGTCGCGAAACGCCACGAATCGGTCGCCGCACAATGGGCTGGCGAACGGGAGGGCTATACACCGGGGCTGCGTCAGCGGGCTGGGAACAGAGGGGTAAGAAGGCCGCGTCGTTAAAGCAGTGACCACTTGGCCAACCGGAGGACGGCGCGGGAGTTGCCGCTCAATTGCTCGTACCAGGCGGTGAGCAGGGTGCTGTCGGGCAGTTCGATGGTGGAAGGGTAGCCAAGGTCGCCGTTCGCGCCGTCGCCGGAAATCGTGATTGGCTCGCCCCAGGTTTTGCCGTGGTCTTTGCTGATACGGGCCTGATTGCCGAACGGCCGTCGCCGGTAGCCGTAGCTCATCAGCAGCCGGCCATCCTTCAACCGCAGCAGGTGCGACGGCAGGCCCCAGACACCGATCGAATGTGGCATGCTCCAAGTCTTTCCGCCGTCGGTGGATTCGCTTTGAAGGGTCTCACGACTGTGGTTGGCGTTGTGATTCCGGATCTGCGCTATAATGGTGCCGTTGGCGGCCTCGACCGCGTGCAGTTCGTGATACTCGGCAGGATCGTCGCCGGGGCGGGTGGGGATCTGCGCCAGCTTCTGCCACGTTTTGCCGTCGTCCTTTGATTCACAAACACCATTCCACTTGCCGGTTTTCCACAAATCTTTCCCGGCGTAAAGCAGTCGGCCGTCGGCGAGCTGAATCGGGCCGTGCGGGCTGTTGACGATCGAGTCGTACGGCGTGGACCACGTCACACCGCCGTCGGTCGAGCGCAGTATCCATGTGCCGAGTTGTACCTTGCGTTCGGTGGCACTGATGCGGTGGTGCGCCCCCCGCCAGCGTGCCTGCCGCGCGGCGTCCCAATTGTTGATGGCGCCGCTGTCAAAATAATGCTCGTAGGCCAGCGACGAAAACGTGGTGGCGAGCAGAGTGCCCTTCGTAGTCTCGAGGATGCCGGCGTCGCGGTCGTCGATCGCGAGGTCGAGCAGCACCCGGGGGTACGTCCACGTTTTGCCGTTGTCATCCGAGCGCATCAGCTCGACTTGGCCAAACGGGCAGACGTGCCCCTCGCGGCCTCCGGTGCAGATGAGGAGCAACTGGCCATTACGCCGCCGGGCCAGTGTTGGCCAACCGTGGTAATGATTGGGTCGCAGGCTAACGACCCGGATGTCGTGCACCTTGGCCAACGGCTTGGCCGCCTGAACGCGGATGTGAGGGGCAAGTACCGCGCCAAGGCCAAGCGCAGCGGAACGGCGCAACGCGCGGCGCCGTGAAAGAGGCTGAGGCTTCATGGCCGAGACGGTAATGGAAAAAGGAGGCTTAGCCAAGTACGGTTGGCGCATGGCCAAGTTTTCACCAGCGAAACTGTATCACTATCGGGCGACCATCACGGCGGTGTACGACGGCGACACCTGCACCGCGGATGTCGACCTTGGATTCAAGGTGGTGGTACGCGGCGAGAAAATCCGACTGGCGCGGATCAACGCCCCGGAGATTCGTGGGGCGAACCGAAAGGCCGGGTTGGTGAGCCGCGATTTCCTGCGCGAACTGATCCTCGGCCGGGAAGTGCTGCTGAAAACCATCAAGGACAAACGCGGCAAATACGGCCGTTATCTCGGCGAGATCGTCGTGAAACAGGGCCGCCGCAACGTGAACGCGAACGACGCCCTCGTAAGTGCCGGTCACGCGAAGTATGTGGAGTATTGAGCCGGTTACGCCTGCGTTTTGCTGCGACGTGAGGAGATGAAAATCGTGGCACCGAGGCCGATCGGGATGGCGCTCAGGAGGGTCATCACGATGATGATGAGGGCGAGTTGGGCGTCGTCCATCGGGTGCGCCGCCGGCTTGAATTCCATTTCGGCAACGACCGGCAAGTGGTCGGAGGCGTCCGTCCGCGGCACTCGCGCCCAGCGGAGCTTGAAGTTTTTTTTGTCGGAAACCCAGATGTAATCGATGCGGCGAGTCGGCTGAGCGCTGGTCATGGTGAGGCCGGGGCCTTGGCCGACGAGACTCCATGAGTCGGTCCATTTTTTGCTCATTCGTTTGTGCAACTCGCTGTCGGGTGTGTCATTGAAATCTCCGCAAAATATGATCGGCAGTCCCTCGAATTTCGCAAACAGTTCATCGAACTGCGTTTGGCTGAACAGTCGCTCCGCTTGATCCTTGGTATGGTCGAGGTGGGTTCCGGCGAACAGCACCCGCCCCTGGCCGACGTCGAGCACGGCCTGCAGGACACCGCGCGGTTCACCGTCTCGCGCCTGTTTGAGGACGTGGTTTTCGACTGAATCGATCGGGTGTTTGCTGAGGATGGCGGTTCCGTATTTGCCACCCTGAAAATCGAGGTTCGCGCCGAACGCGACGTGCATGTTGGTGCGCTTGGCCAAGTCGGCCGCCATGTCGATGCCGCCAGTGCGTTCGGTATTTTTGTCGACTTCCTGCAGGGCGACGGCGTCGGCGTTGGCGTCCGTGATGACCTTGGCGATGCGTTCGAGATCGACTTTACCGTCCAGTCCCTCGCCGTGATGAATGTTGTACGTCATCACGCGGAAAATGATCGGCGAAACCTTGGGTGGCTTGCAGCCGGTGAGTGCAAGGAGGCCGATGAGGACGAGGGACAACCCAAGTGGAACGCCACCCAAGCGCTTGGCCAAGCGGGGAGAATGCGCGGCAGTTGCCGCGTTGCGCGGCCGCTTGTCCATTCGTCGGGAAAATGAAATCAAATTGGCTGAGGGCTATTTATTCTTCTCGCGCTTGAGGCGGAAGTCGGCCGGGCGCTTGTTCTGTTTTGGCCAATAGTCCCCCCGCCGAAAGCTGTACTCCTTCGGGTCAAACTTGCCGGTGAGATCCACCTTCGTGCCGCCCTTGGGAATCTCGAGGTCGAGCAGCCAGTAGACGCCGTTGACCATCATGCGGCGGGAACCCTCGACAACGAGGTCGGTGGAGGAACCCATCGTCGTCGTGTAGACGCGCCCCTTCTTGCCGCCGGGCACCTGATAGCTCTTGATCCACGTGACCGGCATCATGGGGTCGTTCTTTTTGCCCTCGACGGCTTCATCATCGGTCGGCTTCAGGCCGAAGTGGATGTCGTTCGTGCGCGGGCCCTTGCGCTTGGTCACCTGTCCGAGAATGATGTGCTGTGAACCTTCCGGCAGCGGCAGGCGTACACCGTAGACGTCGGTCGGGCCCCAGATGTCGCCGTTCTTGATGCCGCGGGTGGTCGGGTGTTTTCCCGCGCCTGGGGCGATGATGCCGACGGTGCTCTCGGTCTTGTGGCCGCCGTGGTGGTTTTTCCAAAAATCACCGAGGATGAGTTTGCCGAAGCCGCCCTGCCATTCCTTCTTTGGGCCGTTGTAGCCGTTGCTGTAATGGGCGTAGGTTTTGTTGCCGCCGATGTTGAAGGCGTGGGTGGCGGTGCGCATGCCGATCACCGGTTTGCCGGTCTTGAGGTAGGCGTCGATGTGGGCCATCTGGTCGTCCGGCAGGTCGCGGAAGCGGGTGCCGATGATCATCAGGTCGGCATCCTTCAACGCCTCGAGCCCGGGGATGTTGTTGCGGTTGTTCGGGTCAACCAGCCCGCTCCCGGGGTCGATCGCGAACACCGCGCGGCAGTTGAAGCCGTGAAAGCGGGAGAGAATCCCGGCCAGCAGCGGCATGGCCTCCTCGGAGCGGTACTCCTCGTCGCCGGAGATGAGGACGATGTTCTTGCCGTTGCCGGGGCCTTTTTTGCCCTTGTAGTCCAGCCACTGTTTTGGCGCGGCGGAGGCACTCATCGCTGCGAAGGCGATGAGGGCTACCAATAGTGTAGATGTGTTTTTCATATTATCGAGATAGGGTGCCCAAGGCCGACGACCGTACCGGACGCCGCGCCGAATGCAACCCCGCAGCGGCCGAAAACAGTCGCCGTCCGCCCGCCGTTTGCCTACGGTCATCGCCGACGTACCGGTGATGACGCCCGATAAAAAACCCGTCAGCCCGTGGCTCATGGCCGCCATTAACCTGCTGGCCTGGCCCGGCATCGGCACGTTCATTGGCGGGCAGAAAGTCGTGGGCGCCATTCAGGCCGCGTTGGCCCTCGCCGGCGGGCTGCTGAGCCTCTGCCTCATCGTGGTGATGTTTCGCCTTGTGATAAAACTGGATTCAACTTCGTTCGACACTGGGTCGTTCGTGGAGGCCAACGGCACGCTGCTTGGTCTGGGCGGGGGCGGCCTTGGCCTGTTGGCGATTTCGTGGGTTTGGGCCGCCGTGAGTTCCTTACAAATCGCGATCCGTTTAAAAACCAGAGACTGATCATGAGCAAAGCTGCACCAGAAACCCTCCTCGGCAAACTCACCCGCCGTGAGTTTCGCGAACGAATGGCTTCCGGCGAACTGGCCGGTTGCCTCATCCCAGTTGCGGCAATCGAGCAACACCTCGAGCACATGGCGATGGAGCACGACTGGCGCAGCGTCGGGCTCGTCACCCGGGCCGTGGCGGAGCAGTTGGCCCCGCGCGTCCTCGTTGCCGAGGGGTTGATGTGCGGGATCAGCGAGCATCACATGCGGCATCCCGGCACGCTGACGCTCAGCCCCGGCACCTTCCTTGCCGTGCTAGGTGACATGATCGACAGCATGGTGCGCGCCGGGTTCAAGAACATCATCGTCGTCAACGGGCACGGCGGAAACATCGAGCCGGTGCGCGGCACATGGGATCAATTCCTGCGGCGGTTCGAGGGCGTCAACCTGCACTTCCTCTCATATTGGGACACGCTTGGCCAAGCGGACGCCAACGATCTGTTGCGCGGCGGCAGGCGGTTGTCGGACGACATGCCGGGGCATGCGCAGGAGTTCGAGACCGCCATCGCCTTGGCCAAGTTCCCCGAAAATGTCCGCGCTGACGCTCTCGCCGAT
>NYYJ01000012.1 GCA_002686755.1 Verrucomicrobiales bacterium | reverse complement strand
GCGCGCCTGCACGCCGGAACAGTTCGGCAGTGTGCAGTTCGTTTTGGCAGGCGCGGAGAAGCTGCCGGAGCGCCTGGCGGCGGCCTTCGAGGACCGGTTCGGCCTGCGGCCGATGGAGGGCTACGGCACGACCGAGACCTCGCCGGTGGTGACGATCAACACGCGCGACTTCCGCTCGGCCGGCTTCCGGCAGGTCGGGGCCAAGCGCGGCAGCATCGGGCATCCGCTGCCCGGCATGGTGGCGCGCATTGTCGATCCCGACAGTGGGGAACCGCTGCCGCTTGGCCAAGCCGGCCTGCTGCTCGTCAAGGGGCCGAACGTGATGCAGGGCTACCTTGGCCAGGCGGAGAAAACCGCCGAGGTGCTGCGCGACGGCTGGTACACGACCGGCGACATCGCGGCGCTGGACGAGGACGGTTTCCTCGCGATCACCGACCGGTTGAGCCGCTTCAGCAAAATCGGCGGCGAGATGGTGCCGCACATCAAGGTGGAGGAAAAACTTCACGAGCTGGCCGAGTTGACGGAGCAGACGTTCGCCGTGACCGGCGTGCCGGACGAGAAGAAGGGCGAGCGCCTGGTCGTGCTGTACCAGAACCTCGACGCGGCTGCGGTCGAGTCGGTGGTCGAAAAGTTGACGGCCAGCGAACTGCCCAACATTTGGAAGCCGCGCCGCGACCAATTCTTCGCGGTGGACGCGCTGCCGTATCTTGGCACGGGTAAGCTGGATCTGAAGCAGGTCAAGGCTTTGGCCGCCGAGTTGTCGCCGTGATGCCTCCCGCGCTTGGCCAAGCGCTTGGTCTGCGGTTTTCGACCAGCCAAATCGGTGGAAAATAAGGCTTGCGCCCCGCCACTATTGGGCGTATGGACAGTCCCGGCGGGCTTCTTCCGCCGAGACCAATAGATAAATCGCCATTTCTGGCAATTGGTTAGTTCTCAATTCTGTATGGTTCAACTCACGATTTTTCGTGATTTCAAGGTGTGAGTAGCTTCAAAGACAACAGTAGGCCCAAAAAGGGCTCGTCCAACAGGAATAATTCCAACCGGAATAATTCCAACAACAGAAATTCCTCCAATCGGCGGCAAAAACGGAAGCGGCCCCAGATCGAGGTGCCGGAGACCGGCTCCGGGTACCTGGAGGTGTCCGACAAGGGCTTCGGGTTTC
The DNA here is from genome assembly GCA_002686755.1 of Verrucomicrobiales bacterium. Taxonomy (GTDB): domain Bacteria; phylum Verrucomicrobiota; class Verrucomicrobiia; order Limisphaerales; family UBA1096; genus UBA1096. Next base: position 9,854 of record NYYJ01000012.1, on the reverse strand, counting down.
TCCGCTCGTCGGACAACAACTACCAGCCCAAGCCGTCCGACATCTTCGTGACGCCTGACACGATCAAGCGCACCGCCATCCGCGAGGGCGCGCTGATCGAGGGCCGGTTGCAGCCGCCCCACCGCGGCACCAGCCCGCAGCTCAAGGAGGTCATCAGCGTCAACGGCACCCCGTTTCAGGAATACGCAGACGTGGTGCGATTCGAGAACCTCACCACCATCAACCCGGTCGAGAAGTTCAACCTCGAGACCACGCCGGATGTTGTCGAGACGCGCATCATCGATCTCGTCACGCCGATCGGCAAGGGCACCCGCGGCCTCATCGTCGCCCCGCCGCGCACCGGCAAGACCACCATCCTCAAGCAGATCGCCAACGCGGTCACCGCCAACCATCCGGACGTGCAGGCGATCGTGCTGCTGATCGACGAGCGGCCGGAGGAGGTCACCGACTTCACCCGCTCGGTCGATGCCGAGGTGATCGCCTCGTCAAACGATCAGGATCTCGAGACGCACGTGCGCCTCTCTAAACTCGTCACCGACCGCTGCCGCCGCCTCGTCGAGTCCGGCAAGGACGTGTTTGTGTTGCTCGACTCGATCACCCGCGTCGCCCGCGCCTTCAACTCTGTGCACGGCGGCTCCGGCCGCACGATGACCGGCGGTGTAGACGCCCGCGCACTGGAGATCCCGCGCAAGATTTTTGCCTCCGCACGCAAGACCGAGGAGGCCGGCTCGCTCACGATCATCGCCACGGCGCTGATCGACACCGGCTCGCGAATGGATGAGCTGATCTTTCAGGAATTCAAAGGCACCGGCAACATGGAGCTGGTGCTCGACCGCAAGCTGGCCGAGCGCCGGGTCTACCCCGCGATCGACATTCCCAAGAGCGGCACGCGCAAGGAGGAGCAGCTTTTTGACCCCCGGCACCTCGACGCGATCCACAAGCTGCGCCGCACCATGACCGACATGAACCCGATCGACGCCATGGAGACAATCAAGCAGGCCTTGGCCAAGTTCAAGACGAACGAGGAGTTCCTGAGCACGCTCAAATAGCGCTTGGCCAAGCGCGGACGGTTTTCGGGCGGCCTCGGCAAACGGGGCCGTTTTTTTTGTGCCCCGGCTTTTACTGGCCGGGGTGGGGCGCTTGGCCTAGCTTGGCCCAACCGATGGCAGTCAAGCGCAAACGAATCCCCGAGCGATTGTCCCGCCCCCCGATCGAGCGGATGCTGAAGGTGCACAACCTGCTCAAGGCCGGCAGCCACCCCAACGCCACGCAACTGGCCAACGAGCTCGAGGTCACCACCAAGACCATCTACCGCGACATCGCCTTCATGCGCGACCGGATGGAGTTGCCGGTTGTGTTCGAGCCGGCGTACAACGGCTACTGTTACGACGGCGAAGTCGGGGCGTTCCCGACCGTGCAGATCAGTGAGGGCGAACTGTTCGCAATGCTCGTCGCCGAGAAGGCGATGCAGCAGTACCGCGGCACCAACTTCGAGAAGCCGCTGGTGAGTGCCTTTCGCAAGGTCACCGACTCGCTCACGGACACCCTGTCGTTCAACCTCGACGACTTCGACCAGAGCATCTCGTTCCGCACCAGCGCCGAGCCGGTGCTGAACCTGGACGTCATCGACGCCCTGGCCAAGGCCACAGCCGGCCACCGGCAGCTCCAGTTCAACTACCGCAAGCCGGGCGCGCGCAAGGCCTCCTCGCGCGTCGTCAATCCGTACCATCTGGCCAACGTCAACAGCGAATGGTTCCTTTTCGCGCATTGCCACCTGCGCAACGATATCCGCACCTTCACGCCGGCGCGTATCAGCGACATGAAACCAACCGGCAAGACCTTCAAGCCGCCGAAAAAGTTTTCGCTTGAGAAACGGCTGCGCGGCAGCTTCGCCATCGTCACCGGGGAGAAGGAACAGGAGATCGTCATTCGCTTCAACGAACTTGTTGCCGACTACATCCGCGAGAAGCGGTGGCATCCGACACAGAAGCAGCGCAACCTGAAGGATGGCGGGGTGGAGTTGACCATGCGGCTCGACAGCCTCAACGAAGTGCAGCGCTGGGTGATGACCTGGTGCGGCAACGCGCAGGTCGTCAAGCCCCCCGAGTTGGCACAATCCGTTTACGAAGCCGCCAAACGCATCGTCGACACAAGTGGCTAATAGCCTGCGCTTGGCCTAGTAGCGGTAATGCTCCGGCTTGTACGGGCCGTTGACCGGGACGCCGATATAGTCGGCCTGCTCCTGCGACAGCGTGGTGAGCTTGGCTCCCAGCTTGTCCAGGTGCAGTCGCGCCACTTCCTCGTCCAGTTTCTTGTCCAACCGGTATACCCCCACCTTGCGATCCTGATTTTTCCGAATGTCGATCTGCGCGATTGTCTGGTTGGTGAAGCTGTTGGACATGACGAAGCTCGGGTGGCCGGTGGCGCAGCCCAGGTTGATCAGGCGTCCCTCGGCGAGCAGGTAGATCGAGTGCCCGTCCGGGAAGGTGAACCGAGTCACCGGGCCGCCTGGGATGGAGTCGTCCTTGATCACCTCGCGGGTGACGCCGTCCATCGCCTCGAGTTGCGCAACCTGGATTTCGTTATCGAAGTGGCCGATGTTGCAGACGATCGCCTGGTCCTTCATGCGACTCATCTGGTCAGCGGTGATGATGTCCTTGTTGCCGGTGGTGGTGACGTAAATGTCGGCTTCCGGGAGGGCGTCCTCAACGGTGGTCACCTGATAGCCGGCCATGCAGGCTTGCAGTGCGCAGATCGGGTCGACCTCCGAGACCATCACGCGGGCGCGTTCGTTGGCAAGCGACTCGGCAGAGCCTTTGCCGACATCTCCGTAGCCGCAAATCATCGCGACCTTCCCTGAAACCAGCACATCGAGCGCCCGCTTGATGCCGTCCACCAACGAGTGGCGACAGCCGTACACGTTGTCGAACTTCGACTTGGTTACCGAGTCGTTCACGTTGATCGCTTGGAAAAGCAGCTCCCCTCGTTCCTCCATCTGCAAAAGCCGGTGCACGCCGGTGGTGGTTTCCTCGGAAACCCCGACCATGGTCTCGGCCACCTTGCTCCAGTGGATCGGTTTCTCGGATTGCACGCGCTTCAGGAGTTCCTTGATGACCTGCTCCTCCTCGCTGCCAGAATCGGTGTTCACCCAGTCGCTGCCATTCTCCAAATCGACACCCTTGTGAATGAGCAGCGTCGCGTCGCCGCCGTCATCAACGATTTGGTCAGGCCCCGAGCCGTCCGGCCAGGTCAACGCCTTGAACGTGCAGTCCCAGTATTCCTCAAGCGTCTCGCCCTTCCACGCAAACACCGGCACACCGGCCGCCGCGATGGCCGCCGCCGCGTGATCCTGTGTGGAGAAAATGTTGCAGGAGCACCAGCGCACATCGGCGCCCAAGTCAACGAGCGTCTCGATCAGCACGGCGGTCTGCACGGTCATGTGCAGCGAGCCCATGATCTTTACACCGTCGAGCGGTTTCTCCGGGCCGTACTTTTCGCGCGTGGCCATGAGCCCCGGCATCTCCTTTTCGGCGATGCCAATTTCCTTGCGGCCAAAATCGGCCAATCCGATATCGCGGACGGCGTAGTCCGTTGTTGATTCAGTCAGTGTGGTAGTCATTTCAAAAATCTTAATTAACTGCGCGTTTGAGTGCGGCCACCTTGTCCGTTTTCTCCCAGGTGATCGTGGCCAGGTCATCCACTTTTCCGAAATGACCGTAATTGGTGGTCTCGGAATAAATCGGGCGCAGCAGCTTGAGTTGCCGAACGATGTCGGCCGGCTTGTAGCTGAATACTTTCTCCGTGGCGGCGGCGATTTTGACGTCGTCCACGACACCGGTGCCAAACGTATCGACACAGACGGAGACCGGGTCAGGGTAGCCGATGGCGTAGGCGAACTGAATTTCGCAGCGCTTGGCCAAGCCGGCGGCCACGATGTTCTTGGCCACGTAACGGCCCATGTAGGCGGCGCTGCGGTCGACCTTGCTGGGATCCTTGCCGCTGAATGCGCCGCCGCCGTGGCGGCCCATGCCGCCGTAGGTGTCGACGATGATTTTGCGCCCGGTCAACCCGCTGTCGCCCTGAGGCCCGCCGACGACGAAACGGCCGGTCGGGTTGATCAGGATTTGCGTGTCTCGCGCCAGCATTTTCTTCGGCAGCACCTTTTGGATGACATGCTTGTTGATGAAGTCGCGGATGGTCTTGTTTGAGGCGCTGGCGGCGTGCTGGGTGGAGATTACCACGCTGGTGATCTTCACCGGCTTGTCGTCGATGTACTGCACGGACACCTGACTCTTGGCGTCGGGGCGAAGCCACCTGGCCTTCCCAGCCTTGCGGAGCTTGGTCAGGTGACTGCCAAGCTGGTGCGCGTACATGATCGGCGCTGGCATCAACTCTGGCGTCTCGTTGCAGGCGAAGCCGAACATCAATCCCTGATCGCCGGCGCCCTGCTCGGCGGTGGCCTTGCCGGAGGCGGCCTTGGCATCGACGCCCTGCGAAATGTCCGGGCTCTGCGCAGTGAGGTAGTTGTTGATGAACACGTTGTCGGCGTGAAACACGTCGTCGTCGTTCACGTAGCCGATCCCGCGGATGGCATTGCGCACGACCTGCTCGACGTCGAATTTGGCCTTGGTCGTGATCTCGCCGCCGACGCAGACGACGTTGCTCTTGACGAACGTCTCGCAGGCGACGCGGCTGCGCCGATCCTGCGCGAGGCAGGCATCGAGTACGGCGTCAGAGATTGTGTCGGAGACTTTGTCGGGATGGCCCTCGCCAACCGACTCGGAGGAGAATATGTAGTTTTTGCCCATAAAAATGTGATTTCAGCCGCAAGCGGCTCATTTGATATCAACAAATCAAGATATGATGATATGTTTGATTTCCCGAGGATTCAAGGCGTTTTTCCGCCAATTTCTCCCTCCGCTTGGCCAAGCGCAGATTGAGTCCGGAGCGACTTTCATGCTAGCTTGGCCTCCCGCCAATCCGCGCGGCGTGACACGCGAATGACCGATCCAAACCAACCCGCCAACGAGCCGAAACTGGCCAAGAACGAAACCATCAAGGCCGACAGCAACTACCTGCGGGGCACGATCGCGGACGGGCTGCTCGACGACTCCACCGGCGCACTGGCGGCGGATGACACGCAACTGACCAAGTTTCACGGCATCTATCAGCAGGACGATCGCGACCTGCGGGGGGAGCGGCGCAAGGCCAAGCAGGAACGGGCCTATGCGTTCATGACGCGCGTGCGCGTGCCGGGCGGGGTCTGCACGCCGCAGCAGTGGCTGGCGATGGATCGGTTCTGCACCGACTACGCCAACGGCACGCTCAAGCTCACCACGCGACAGGCGTTCCAGTTGCACGGCATCATCAAGAAAAACCTCAAGACGACGATCCGCGAAATCAACGACTCGTTGATGGACACGATCGCGGCGTGCGGCGACGTGAACCGCAACGTGATGTGCAATCCGAATCCGTACCAATCCAGGGTGCACGCCGAGGCGATGGAAACGGCCCGGGCCATCAGCGCCCACCTCACGCCGGCCACGCGGGCGTACCATGAGATTTGGCTGGTGGACGAAAACGGCGAGAAGGAAAACGTCACTCCGGCTCCCGAGCCGGAAGCCGAGCCGATCTACGGCAAAACCTATCTGCCGCGCAAATTCAAGATCGGCATCGCCGTCCCGCCGAGCAACGACGTCGATGTGTTCGCCAACGACCTTGGCTTCATCGCTGCGATCGAGGGCGACCGAATCGTCGGCTACACGGTCACCGTCGGTGGCGGCATGGGGATGAGCCACGGCAAGGAGGAGANCTATCCGCGCCTGGCCGACGTGCTCGGCTTTTGCACCCCGGAGCAGGTGACCGATGTGGCCGAGAAAATTGTCACCACTCAGCGTGACTTCGGCGATCGCGCCGACCGCAGGCACGCCCGGCTCAAGTACACGATCGAGGATCTTGGGCTGGACTGGTTCCGCGGCGAGGTCGAGAGCCGCTTGGGCTATGCGCTTGNCCAAGCGGGGCCGTTTGAATTCGACCACAACGGCGACCGCTACGGCTGGGTGGACGACGAGAACGGCAACAGTCACCTGACGTTATTCATCCAGAACGGCTGCGTGGTCGATACCGACGACTTCCCCATGCGCACCGGCCTGCGCGAGATCGCGAAGGTGCACGACGGCGATTTCCGCCTGACCGCCAACCAAAACCTGATCATTGCGAACGTCTCCCCGGCCAAGCGCCCAGGGATCGAGGCGCTACTTGGTCAATACAAGCTCGCCGACAGCCACGACCAAACCGGCCTGCGGCTCAACTCGATGGCGTGCGTCGCGCTGCCGACCTGCGGCCTGGCCTTGGCCGAGGCCCAGCGGTATCTGCCGGATTTACTCACCGAACTGGACGGAGTGCTCGGCGAGCTTGGCCTGCGGGACGACGCGATCACCGTCCGCATGACCGGCTGCCCGAACGGCTGCGCCCGGCCTTACATCTCCGAGATCGCATTCGTCGGCCGCTCGCCCGGCAAATACAACATCTACCTCGGTGGCGGCTTCACCGGCGACCGGTTGAACAAGCTGTACAAAAACTCAGCCAAGCAGGAGGAGATCATCGGTATCCTGCGCCCGATACTCGAGCGGTACGCCTCCGAGCGCAACGACGGCGAGCGCTTCGGCGACTTCGTCATTCGCGCCGGCTATGTCGCCGAGACCCGCGAAGGCCGCGAGTTTCACGACGATTTCAAGGAGGAGTGACCTACTTGGCCAAGCGCCTGGCCAAGCGGGGTGTTCAGCCTGAAAGTGTTTGAGTTGCGGTGGCTAATCTACTCACACCACGAACAGTGAGATGCGTGTCTGGATATCACTTCAGCGATTGTGAAAACGGCTTCCGATCGAGTTTGGGGATGGGTTCACAAAGCTTACGTATAGCGCCGGGCAACCGAGGGTGGTAAAGAAAAAGCCAAACCGTTGCTGGAAGAAGTTGCCAAGCTTTTTCCAGACCATGACATGATCCAATACAACTTGGCGTGCTACTNCGCCCAACTGGGNCAACTGGANGNCGCTNAAGAGNATCTGGNNAAGTCGTACGAGCTTGGGGATGCCNAGNAGATCAAGCTTNNGGCACTGGATGATGANGATNTNAAGCCGCTTTGGGANNGTGATTGATTTGAAGTAATTGCTTAAACCGTTACTATTCCGGCATGCCCGAAGAACCACAACACGATCCGAACGTCCCCGATCCAAAGAAGCCGTGGTGCCGAAAATGCATGGCGCATACCAGATATTCCAAAAAAGTCGTTGCGGGAGGGAGGAAGGGAAGTCCGCCAGTAGTATATGATTATTGCGATGAATGCGGCGAGTCAGTATGGGCACCAGAACATCATTGCCCGGAAAAGTCTTGGATCGTTCTCAGTATTTTAAGTGCTGGGTTTATCATTGTTGGTTTGCTTATAGCGATGTACGGCCGTGGGGATATTTTGATACTGGGTTATGGGTTTATTTTTATTGGCCCGATAGTATATATTCAGGTTATGAAGCATGAAATTAAGCCAAAAAGAGAAACCAAAAAAGCATGGCTCGCTTGGGCGCGTGAACGCGGNTACACGGGGGATTGATTCGTCTTTACGGCGCAAGCAATCGCTAAACAGCCCGTAAACATTGGGTTGTTACGCTGTTAAGCTTGTTATGGCTATTGACGGGGGGGTGCTTGCGCGAAGCAGTGCGGAACTCACGGATCGCCTTCAGGAAAGGCTTGATGTCCACTTCAGCTTTCATAGGTTTGTCTTTACGATGACGTCGTCCGAGTTTTACGGTTTATACGGAGCCATCATGCTCTNTTGGGGTTNGGTTACACTTATTTGTGGTTTTAAGTTCAAAAGTGCCAGATTCCAACTTTGGGTGGTTTCTCCTTTATTACTCTTCACTTCCTTTTTTGCTCTTAAGCATTGGTACAATTGGGAAATAGATACTCCATATTTTGTATGTTCAGAATGCGAAACTAAACAGATATATGTGAAGAAGCATCGCGGCGGTAGAACAGAATACTCAGAATCATGGGATGTGGTTAATTGCATTGAGTGCAAAACTGAATTTAGCTCAAGACAAAACACGAAGAAAAAACCTCTGCCTGATCCTTTTTGGGATTAAGCTTACTCGCTCCCGTAGCAGATCGCATCAAAGCTGATCTCACCGATGAAGTAGCCGTCGCTCACCCCGCAAATGTTTGACCCATTAAAACTATTACTTCGAACGTGCCAACATCCACTTGATGATGCGTTCGCGAGCGGCGGATCTGGGTGCGGTCACGTGGCTGCCATCCACCACTTCCCAAAGCTCGGTCACGATTTTGCCCTCCTTCGATTCATAACGAACCACCTTGGTTTCAGCTCCGTCCACCTTTCGATCTAGATCGATTTTTAAATCGCTGGTGTCGGTTTTGTTTTCGCATTTGTTGAATGCTTTCCACTTGGCGAAATTATCTTCGGCACTTGGGTATTTCGCGCTTCGATTTCTACCACCTGCCCATTTGATCGTTCTGTCTTTTGTGCCATGGATGTGAAGCACACTAACCGGGTTCTTGGGATTGCTTGGCCATCGATCAAAGCCAACACCGGCGAACGGGACGATCGCAGTAATCAGATCGGAATGGTCGTGCGCCATGCGGTAACTCATGAATCCACCATTGGATAGNCCAGTGACATACACGCGCTTTTTGTCGATGTTGTATTTCTTCATCGCCTTGAGGATCAGGTTTCGGAGATACTTGGAATCGTCCACGCTTCCCCTCCAATCGCAACAGGCATCAGTGGCGTTCCAACTGCGGTCAATTCCATCAGGGGCGCAGTAGATAAAATCGTATTTCTCGGCCAACTTTTCCAAAGGGAAGAAGCGCAACTGGCCATGACCGCTGCTAGTGTAGCCATGCAGTGTCAGAATGAATGGGTACTTCTTCTTGGAATCATAATCTTTTGGGATATGAATCTTGTCGTCGCGCTTGGCAGCGTCTTCGTCCACAGATCGCCGGGAGCGGCTAAGTAACTTTCGGATCGACTCCCGCTCGGCCTCATCCAGTTTGCCGTCCTTGTTTTTGTCAAAGCGCTGCATTAGACGCTCGCGGCGACTGGGCTTTTCCTCCTCCTCGGCAACCAGTGCGAATGGTACCGACACGAAAACACAACCCAGAAGCGCCAACCCAATGAGCCTAAACTTCGTAAGAATCTCCATGTGTTAATCACTACGGGACTTCGACAAAAAAGTTACAACCGGCCGTTGCGCATTTTCTTCTTCGGGGCCGTGCTGCGGTTAATGTTACGCCCCCCGGGTTACCATCCCAAAAAACAGCTCGCGTTGTATGGGGGGAATATTTTCTGAGAGTATCGCCGTCTGGGGGCGTGGCACCTCTTGTGCGTTGGTCCGCGTGGCACAGAATGGCACAGTCGGATGCGAAAAAGTGCACTCCGGCGGGTTATCAGCCAAGCGCCTGGCCAAGCGGGGCGTCTTGCGAAAGTGCTTGAGGCGGGTGGGGGGCGATGCGTAGGATGCGCCTCCCTTTTTTCGGAGGGATGGCTGGATAGCTCAGTTGGTAGAGCAACGGATTGAAAATCCGTGTGTCCCCGGTTCGATTCCGGGTCCAGCCACCACTTTTCCCGCCGCACTGTACCCGACTTTTTCGATGGTGGATTCTCCAAAAACTTTTGCCATTCCCGGCTTGGAGGATGGGCGCAAGGCGGATGAGCCGTGCACCATCGTCATCTTCGGCGCGAGTGGCGACCTGACCGCGCGCAAGCTGATCCCGGCGTTGTATCACCTCTACACCGAGAGCCAGATGCCGGGGTCGTTCCGCGTGGTCGGTGTGGCCCGCCG
>NYYJ01000011.1 GCA_002686755.1 Verrucomicrobiales bacterium | reverse complement strand
TGCACCACTGGTGATGAGCAGTTCGACAATTTCCTTGTGTCCATTGTATGCCCCTTCATGCAATGGGGTGAAACTGCCCTTATTCTTCAGATGCACATCCGCACCTTTGTTGATAAGCAGTTCAGCAATTTCATTGTGGCCTGCAACAGCTGCGGAATACAGGGCAGTCCCGCCACGCTCATTCTTCGTATTCACATCCGTGCCAGTTGCCAAGTGCTGCTGAACGGCTTGGATGTCCCCTTCCTTTATAGCTTCGTGAATTGAGATATCTGGTGGTTCAAGTTTGGCTGGCGGGGNTTCTGGTTGTGCAGCTTCGGCAACGGGTTCAACGGGTGCTGATTCTGCTGCTGGAGACGGCNGCTGCGCTGGCACTTCAGCAACGGGTTCAGAGGGTGTTGTTTCTGGTGCAGCCGACTGCTGCGGCTTCCCACACCCTGCGAGCAGCATGGCTGCAGCTATTGAGATGAGTGATTTCTTCATAAACCTGAAAGCGGCTCCACGATAGTCATCAGCAGAAGACCAATCAATGACCCTTTTCCCCCAGCAAGCGGCATCGGCATGGATCAAGCCAGTTTCGTCAACCATCTCCGCTTGGCCAAGCGTTATTTGTCAAACAACCGGGGGATCGGTTTGCCGGCGTTTGGGCTTTGTTCGCTGTAGTCCAGTCCCACAAAACGGCAGAGCGTTGCGGCGATTTGATCCATTACGACCGGCTTGCCACCTTCCCACTCGCCGCGCAACGGGCTGTCGGGGCTGATGACCGCCAGCCATGTGTTTTTGGCGTCCTTGATTTTTGCGTTGTGGCTGTGCCAGTTCAGAGAAATGTCGCCTCGGCCGTGGTCGGTGGTGATCATCAGGGTGGTCTTGTCCCGGTATTGCGCCTCATCCTGCAGCCAATACCACAGTTCCTTGAAAAAGGCATCAAACCGGGCGATGGCTGCAAGAACACGATCGTACCGTTTGTCGTGCGCCCAGTCGTCGGTCTCGCCGAGGCTAATGTAAAGCACCCGAGGCCGGTAGGTTTTGAGGTGGGCCATGGAAAGCCGGAATGTGATCTCGTCATGCCGCACCGTGTCCCATGGCGTCAGCATCTCAAACTGTAACCGGCTTATGGACTGGATAACCGGATCAGGGTGTGTGTAGGCCTCGTATCCGGTGTTTGTGAAAACCGTGTCGGCCTGGTTCTGCACTGCTACTCCAATCACGTCCCACGAGGCAAACGCGGCGACCTGTTTTTGCGGCAAGGCCATTTTGCGTCGGAGAAACTCGAGCACGGTGNGGTTCGGATTAAGCACCTTGTCGTTGCTGGTGATCAGGTCGTCCCGCGCCTGACCAGTGAGGATTTCCGAATAGCCCGGATAAGAAAAAAGCAGACGATTAGCCAAGCGCACCGAGCTTCCTTTTTGCGGATTGCCAGCGACGGAGCCGTGGTGCCGCATCCATTCGCCCCAGAAAAACGGCATGAGTTTTTCTCGGCGTGCAATTGCTGTCTCGTCCCAAAAGCGCTTGTACGTTTTGGTACCTTCCGGTTTGCCGTCTTTGGTCGTTGCCTTGAGAATATCAAGGTCAAGCCCACCAAACAGTTCCTGATGCCGCAAACCGTCGAGTGTGATTAAAATCAGGTTTTCTGTCTTGCGTTCGGAGGCCAAGCTGTTGTTCAGCAGCAGGAGCGCGGCGGTCAGGAAGGCAAGGTACTTGGCCAAGCGGAAGGATTTTTTTTGGCTCATGTCAGAGTCGTTTCACGTATACGTAGTAGGCACCACAAATGGGATTCGATCGGCCCTCGGCGAACCAGGTGTGCAGACGAACTTGGCCAAGCGGAAGGTTCACGGTGAACGTTGCGGCTTTGTCGCCTGACTTCACCGACTGGGTTGTCATTTCGCGATTGATGAACAACCGAGCTTGGGTAATCGGCAGCGCTCCCTGACCATTATATGCTGCCTCTAGCGGAAGGTCGGCCTCGCGCGGCCAACGGCGCAGCTCGAACTCGTACCGGCCGGATTGGGCGACGTCGAGTTCCCAGTATCCGTTTTTCTGGTCGCCACGCCGGATCTGGCCTTGCTGATCGATGAACACGTCGAGCCACTCACAGGCGGTGAGCATCATCGGGTTTTCGGCATCGTGGCCGATGATCACCCGCTGAGGTTCGTTTGCGGTGTCGCCGACGGAGGTCCACCAATCGTCGAGATGAGCTCGCATTTTCGCTGCCACTTCCGGGTGGCTGTCGATCACGTTTTTTTTCTGAAGCGGATCGGTCTCTAGGTTGTACAGTTCGCTGTCACGCAGCATTCGCCACCGTTTCCAAAGTACCGCACCGCCTTCGCGCCGGAGGATCGAGGGCGAGTCGGGCGTGGGAAAATCGAGGCTGCCTGGCATGCGGCTGTAGTTGATCACGAGCATACGCTCNGCCGGCACGGCGGCCTGGCCGCGTAACGCTGGGGCCAGGCTGATGCCATCGAATTTGCGAGTGGTTTCGATGCTGCAAAGGTCGAGGAGTGTTGGGAGCAAATCCTGTGTCTGGGTCAGGCCACCGATGTCGCGCGGTTTGCCGAAGCCGCCGCTAGGCCAACGGATGAAACAAGGCACACGGTGGCCGCCCTCCCACAGTTGGGTTTTGCGGCCGCGCATGCCGGCTGGAAAGTAGGCGTGGCCGAAGGTGCTGCCGTTGTCGGTCATGAATAGCAGGATGGTGTTTTCCGCCAGTCCGGTCTTGTCGAGGAATGCCATAAGTCGCCCCATGTTGGTGTCGATGTTGCGGATCATCGCGAGGTAGCGCACGAGGTTGCTTTTGCTCCGGGACGTCATGCGCGGCAGCTTCGCGTTGGCCACCATTTCCTCCATCACCTCGATGTCCTCGTCCGGCGCGTAAAACGGCCCGTGCGGCGTGTTGGTCGGCAGGTAGGCGAAGAACGGCTCGCCGGCGGCAGAGCGGCGTTTCATCCAGTCGATGGCATGGTCGAAGAAAATGTCGGTGCAGTAGCCGGTAAATTTTTTGCGTTTGCCGTTCCAGCGGTAGGTGTCGTCGAAGTAGTTGTTGCCCCAGTGATCCGGCACGGAGCCGATGTGAGAGGAAGGGAACCACAGCGTCTCCTCGAAGCCGCGATCCTGCGGGCGGTACGGGTAATTGTCGCCGAGGTGCCACTTGCCAAAAATACCGGTGCGGTAGCCGTGTTCGCGGAGCAGGTTGGCCATCGTTGGGAGGTTGGCCCGCAGGAGCGTGCGGCCGCTGCTGACGTTGATCGCGCCGTGGCGCGCCGGGTCGAGTCCGGTCATGAGCGAGCCGCGCGTCGGCGTGCACATCGGCGAGGCGTGGTAGTCGGTGAAGCGCACGCTCTGCGCGTGCAGCTTGTCAAGGAACGGTGTGTTGAGCACCGGGTTGCCGTGCGCGGAGAGTTCGGGGTACCCCTGATCATCCGTCATCACCACGATCACATTCGGCCGGGCCGCCTGGCCAAGCGGAAGGGCCGCCGCCATCGACGCCCACAGGAAAAGGGCAGGGAGAAATCGCATGGATGGATTGTAGCGGCACCGGCCTCCATCGCGCAACCCGCCAGTGCGCCGCTTGGCCAAGCTTGCTGGTCGATTGGTTTTGTGGATTGATGGTCGCCCCCGGAATGGCGCAGTTCGGCACATGGCAACTGAAGAGTCGCGGAAGGCTGTTTTACAACTGGCCGCCAGACGCGTGTGAGGAGGCACTGCGTTTCACGAGCGCCGGTCAGCTTGGCGGCGAGCCGTACGACGTGGTCATCGTCGGCGCGGGCGTGGTCGGCTGCGGGCTGGCGTACCGACTGTCGATGTATGACTTGCGCGTGCTGTTGGTCGATCGCCTGCACGATGTCGGCGAAGGCACGAGCAAGGCCAACAGTGCGCTCATCCACTCCGGCTACGATGCCAAGCCGGGCTCGCTCGAGTCGGAGCTGCTGCACGAGGCCGAGGCCGACTGGCCCGGCCTGGCGGCTCGGCTGAAAATCCCGCTCGACCCCGTCGGCGGCATCATGATGGCGGTGACCGATGAGCAGGAACGCCAGCTCGAAGCCAACGAAAAAAACGCCCACGCCAATCGCGTCGCCGACGTGCGCATCCTGAGCGCCGACGAGATTCGCGAACGCGAACCCAACGCCTCGTCCAGCGTGCGCGGCGGGTTGCTCGTGCCGGGCGAGTCGCTGGCCGATCCGTTCATGGCATCGATCGCCTTCGCCGAGATCGCCCTGGCCAACGGCGTGGACATCCTGCTCGGCGCGGAGATCGCCGGCGTGGAGCTTGGCCAAGCGCGGCATCACCTCGTCACCGCTGACGGTCACCGTCTCCCGGCCCGCCGCATCGTCAATGCCGCCGGGCTGGGCAGCCGCCGCCTGGCGGACGGTTACGGCGGTGGCGCGTTCGACATCAACCCGCGCCGCGGCCAGTTTTTGTTGTTCGACAAATCCGCGCGGCCGCTCGTGCAACACATCCTGCTGCCGGTGCCCACCGCGCACACAAAAGGCGTGCTCGTGTCGCCGACCATTTTCGGAAATTTGCTCGCCGGGCCGACCGCCGAGGATTTGCCACTCGACGATCCCGCCGCCACGCACACCACCGTCGATGGCATTCGGCGAGTGTTGGAGGGCGGCTCGCGGCTCGTGGACGGCTTGGCCCGGCAGCCGATCATTGCCACTTATGCCGGGGCTCGATGTGCCTGCAGTCAGGGGAGTTACGTGATCCAATACAACGACGGCGCGCCCGGCGTCGTCACGCTCACCGGCGTTCGCTCGACCGGGCTGACCACGTCCATCTCACTGGCGCGCCACTTGGTTGACGGCATGCAAAAAGAGCTTGGTCTCGAGTTGTCGCCGGACACCGACGCGCTCGATGCCCGGCCGGAGAGCGCCTGGCCAGGCTGGTGGCGGCGGCCGTTTGAAAACGGGGCGACCGATGCCCGCGCCGACCACGGTTGCGCGGTTTGTTTTTGCGAATTCATCAGCGAAGGCGAAATCCGCGACGCACTCGACTCGCCGCTCCGGCCCCGCACAATGGACGCGCTGAAGCGGCGCACGCGGGCGTTGACCGGCCGCTGTCAAGGTTTCGACTGCCAAGTGTCGCTCGCGGAAATCGTGTCCGGTCACACCGGCATCGGCATCGCGCAACTCACCAAAAACGGCCCCGGCAGCGAACTGGTCGCGTCTGGCCAAGCGGAGGTTCCGGCATGAGCGACGCACAACATTTCAAGGTGGTGATCATCGGCGGCGGGCCGGCCGGCATCGGNACNGCTGTCGGCTTGGCCAAGCGCGGCGTCGGGCCGGTCGTGTTGATCGAGCGCCGCGCCAAGCTTGGCGGCACACCGATGGGGTACCGCAAAAAACCGGGCGGCGTGCCGACGTTCGTCGAGTGGACGCGCGGCCGGGTGGTCTTTGGCGAGGAACTCGCCGGGCGAATGGCCAAGCGCTTGGCCAAGACCGACACCGCGATTCGTCTGGGAACGCAGGTGACAAAGATTGATCCCGCCGAAAAACGACTGACGCTGCTTGGGCCGGACGGCGTGCGCGAACTCACCGCCGATGCCGTCGTGCTGGCGGCCGGCGCGCGCGAGCAGACGCCGGCCGAGAAAGGGTGGCTTGCCGGAGCGCGAACNGCACGGGTCGGTTTCACGCGGCACGTGACCGGTTGGCTCGACCGCCACGGGNTGCTCCCCGCGCGCAAGCCGGTGGTGGTGGGTTCGGACCTGATCGCCTANTCGGCGGCGGCCAAGCTGCGGGCGGCCGGCAGCGACGAGCCGGTGATGATCGATCGGCGGCAAAGCCCAAGCGCCGGTTTTTTCGAGCGACTGTTTTTCCGGCGCTGGACGCGGCCCGACTGGTCGGGCGGCGTGACGGCTGCCGGGNTGAAAGGCGATCGCGCGGCCACCGGCGTTCAGTCGAGCGACGGCANAGAGTGGCCCGGNGACGGCGTGATGGTTTGCGGGGAACTGGTGCCGAACAGCGAATTGGCGCTGCTGGGCGGCTTGGCCGTTGAACTGCCGTCGCGGCAATTGCAATTGGCTCNCGGCCAAGCGATGTCGGAGCCGGGTTGGTTCGCCGCCGGTAACGTGCTCGGCGGCTTTCACGGCGCGCAGTGGTGTTACTTCAATGGCCGNCGCTTGGCCAAGCGCATCGCAACGTTTTTGGAGTAATAGCACCGAGTGCGCAAACGCTCCCCGACCGCATCAGTATCNGAAGGCCGGTCGATAGCAGGCGTTGTCGCGGGCGGCGTGGGTGTCTTCGGCTTTTCCCGAGGGGCCGTCAGCCAGTCCGAAATGCCATGCGCGCAGCATGGATGCTTTGCGATACTCGGCGTGGCCGTCGGACATGACGAGATTTCCGCCCTTGAAATGCACGGAGGCGTACCAGTCGACGCCTGGGCTTCGCGAGTGGTGCCAGTAGGTGTANATGCCCTTCCCGCAGCCGCCNAACGAAGGGCCGTAGGAGGGCCNCAACGCCGTGTAGCTCACGAGCCGNATGGTTTCCTGGATGATGGCGACCTCGGAGGGGTTGCGGACGCGATCCATCGACAAATCCATCACAACGCCGTTGGGCAGGTANCTGGTGGCACTCGTCTCGGTGGCGTCNGAGGCGTCTCCCGGTTTTTTCGCGTCGGGACAGGTGTACACCTCGGTGCTGGGGCGGTCNTGTCTTTGGAGGTAGGGCGCNATGGCGTAGAGGCAGTTGTTGCGCCAGTAGGAATTCTGCCTGTTCATGAAGTCGGGNACCTGCGACGCCTTGGGCGGGTACTTCTCGAAATCACCCTCGTAAAGCACGAGCGCGATGCCGATTTGTTTCATGTTGCCGAGACATTGTGTCTGCTTGGCCTTCCCNTTCGCCTTGGCCAGGGCCGGGAGCAACAGCCCCGCGAGGATGGCGATGATGGCGATCACCACCAGCAACTCAATAAGCGTGAACGCCCGCCNGGTCTTTGTTTTCATTTTGNCGCCCCGGATATCAGTTCAACCGCCGTCCTGCCGCCGTGCCTGCGGAGGAGGGCGGCGATGGGTGATTAAAATCGGCTTCATTTCAAACCATCAGCCTTTTGCGGCGTGTTTGGGGAAGAGTTCGGTGGTGTGTAACGTCCAAGCTCAGCGGTGGGGAAAAGAGGCGTATTTTTTGCATATGCTAAAGAATCAACGCTCTCTGAATATCCACGGGAATGCCTTTCTGTGCCTTTTTTTGAATAAGTAAACGCGACCAACAAAATCAATACATACCCTGACAGCTCTGATAATTCTTCAAGTAGAACGTGGTGCGGTACATATTTCATACTCTCAAAAACTTCACCAAAGCATATAAGTATTCCTGCCATCAATATCCAAGCACCTTTCTGCGATGCAAAAAAACTTCTTACCACGTTTTTGTAGTGCGTGACATTAAACATGGCAAAGGAAAAGATGGTAATAAATCCAGCCGCTAATATAACGTTACGACCTGCGCCAGACCCAACAGATTTCAGTACATCCGGAATGCTTAAATCTTCGACATCAACTTCTCTAAGAACAAAACTAAGGCAAAGAAATGCAAAAAATAAAAGAACAAGTTTATCGGTTCTTTTTTGNTTTATGACNGGCAGGAAAAGTANAAGNCCAGCAATGGTTATCGTNAATACTTGGATATTTTCAAGGATTCCATTTTCCACATAAATGGAAGTNTNGTTNAGCACATAAACCGAATAACCAGACCAAAAAACNANCCCTAGATANATCACTACGGTGATGATNATTCTTGCTCTGGTTAATTNTTTAAAAATGTTTTTTATTTTAGCTTGAGTCTACAGTTCCCCACGCCCGTCCAGCAGCACAGTTGCGATGGCTGTTCAGGGGCGCGGTCTTTAATCACATAACGGTTATAGATTGGGGTGCCGGTTGGAATTAATCAACCCCAATTCCTCAATCTCTTGGGCAATTAGCAACATCACGGTTGGAGGGGAGAACCTACAAGACCGTTTTGCCGAGCGTTTGCTTGNTGGCCTCCAAGTGGCTGGNGCATAATCNGCCGCGTCCAATGACTCTCTCGAGCGAACTCTCACGGCAACATCTCGAGGTTACACGGCGTTACTTCCTGCAACTGGGTGCGGTTGGTATCGCTGCGCTGAAGCCACTGCAGGCTTGGGCGGATTCCGACCAAGCCCTTCTCGATGAAGCAACGGCTGACCTCGAGTATTTCACGCCTCAGGAGGATTTCGGCACTGTCGAGCGTGGCGATCCACTACCATACACGTTGCCCTTGGCGAAGCGGCTTGAGGTCGGTTTGGAACGGGAAACCTGGAAGCTCGATGTCGTACCGGATNCCGAGAGCAATCCGCAGATGGGCAACCCNCTTTCNAGGGCGAAGGGGAATGCGCTGGATTTCAACGGGCTGATGAAGCTTGCTGGGGAACATGCGGTGCGGTTTCTCAAGATCATGACATGCAACAACATTGGCGCGCCGCTGGGCATGGGCTTGTGGGAGGGGGTGCCGTTGCGCAACGTCATCTGGGCCACGAAACCGACGGCGAACATCCGGCGCGTGTTTTACCATGGCCATCACAACAACGACCCCAAGCAGATGTTCCAAAGCTCACTGCCAATCGGTCGGGTGCTCGAGGATCCGCCGGGTGACAACCCGGTCATCCTCTGCTACAAGCTCAACGGTCAATGGCTTACCGGCAAACGGGGTGGCCCGGTGCGGATGCTGGTGCCGGATGCCTACGGCTTTAAATCGGTCAAGTGGCTCAAGAGCGTTGTGCTCACCAACAATTACCAGGCCAATGACACCTATGCCGGTGGCAACAACGACATCGACAGCTGGATGAAAACCATGAGCCGGTTTCACTTCAAACCGGAAACGGCCANGGCCGGGGAGCCGATCCCAGTGACCGGATGGGCACAGGTCGGCGTGGGCGGCTTGAGCAAGGTGCAGATCTGGATCAACCCAAAGGAGAACGAGTGGCCTGAGGACGATCCGTACTTCNCCAGGGCGCCTTGGCGAGACGCGACGATTCTTCCGGCNCCCACACGATGGGGTGGTGACCTGCCCGGCGGCAGGCTGCCGGACAACGTGCAGTTCTTTGACGGGAACGGCCAACCGAAACATTGGCCNATGCGCTACACCCTNGCACACTGGGCCACGTTGCTAAAGGGGATCGNTCCCGGCAATTACGATGTGCGCTGCCGAACCATTGACCTAAAAGGCATTGCCCAGCCGATGCCGCGCCCGTTCCGCAAGTCTGGCCGCAACACCATCCAGAGGTTCTC
Source organism: Verrucomicrobiales bacterium (assembly GCA_002686755.1). GTDB lineage: Bacteria > Verrucomicrobiota > Verrucomicrobiia > Limisphaerales > UBA1096 > UBA1096. The sequence goes on along the minus strand of NYYJ01000011.1, from coordinate 7,786 downwards.
ACTCAAGGTTGAGGGTTGATTTTTTGTAGCCTGCCACACTTGAGGCTTGCCCGGCATGTCGCTGGATTGGAGCATCTCCACCGCCTAAAATTTCGTGAGTCTTTTATTTCCAGTGAATTGCCGCAGCTTGGCCAAGGTGACCGTCTTGGTTGGCGCGTTGACTGTGGGCTTGGCCAAGCCGGGGGCGGCGGGGATCGATTTTAACCGGGACATCCGGCCGGTGCTATCCGATGCCTGTTTCCAATGCCACGGGCCGGACGCGGCCAAGCGCAAGGCCGGCCTGCGGCTCGACACGCACAGCGGCGCCACCGTGGCGCGCGATGGGGTGCGCGCGATCGACCCGGCGCGCCTGGCCAACAGCGAGCTGTTGGCGCGCATCACGGCCACCGATCCCGACACGCGGATGCCGCCGCCGGAGGCGAACCGTCAACTGAACCCCGGGCAGGTGAAGTTGTTGACCGACTGGGTCGTGGCGGGTGGCGAGTACGACCGGCATTGGGCGTTTAAAAAACCGGTTCGTCAACCGCTGCCCAGCTTGGCGGCCGACCGGCGCGTGTGGGCTAAAAACGCGGTCGATTTTTTTGTCGCCGCCAGGCAGGCGGAGGCGGGTGTCACGCCGTCGCCGCAGGCGGCCAAGGCGACACTGCTGCGCCGCGTGAGCCTCGACCTCACCGGCCTCCCGCCGTCTCCGGCCCAAATCGCGATGTTCGTCGCAGACACAAGCCCGGGNGCATACGNAAGGGTGGTGGATGAACTGCTNCAGTCGCCGCACTATGGCGAGCGTTGGGGNCGCCACTGGCTGGACATGGCGCGCTACGCCGACTCCGACGGCTACAGCCATGATGCTGGGCGCTCGATGTGGCCATACCGCGACTGGGTGATCGACGCGACGAACCGTGACTTGTCGTTCGACCGGTTTGTCGTCGAGCAGCTCGCCGGCGACATGCTGGACGGTGCCACCTTGGCCCAGCGCATCGCCACCGGGTTTCATCGCAACACACAGATCAACACCGAGGGCGGGGTAGACAAGGAACAATTCCGCATCGACTCGATTTTTGACCGCATTGCCACAACGGGCGAGGTGATGCTGGGCCTGACTCTTGGTTGCGCGCAGTGTCACGACCACAAATACGATCCCATTTCGCAGATTGAGTATTACCGGTTGTTTGCTTTTTTCAACAACGCCGACGAGCCGCGCATCGAGGCGCCGACGGCCGATGTCCTGGCCAAGCGCGCGAACCACGGCGCGCGCGTGAAACGGCTCGAGGCTGAGTTGAATGCCTTGGCCAAGGAGGATGCCAAGCGCAAGCCGCTTGAGGCCAGCTTGGCCAAGCTGAAAAAGGCGCGGCCCGGCGCAGCGACGACCTTGGTGATGGCCAAGCGAGCCAAGCCGCGCATGACGCGCCGTTTTGTGCAGGGCGATTTCACCCGCCCGGCTGAGGAAATGCAACCGGGGACGCCGGCCGTGCTGCACGGCCTGGCCAAGACGGACGAGGGTCGGCTCGACTTTGCCCGNTGGGTAGCCGACCGCGGCAACCCGCTGTTGGCGCGCGTCACCGTCAACCGCATTTGGCAGCATTTTTTTGGGCGNGGCATTGTGCAGACGGANAACGACTTCGGCTCGCAGGGCNTNCCGCCGACGCACCCGGCGCTGCTCGANTGGTTGGCGGTGGAATTCATGNAGAANGGCTGGAGCCGNAANCGGATNCACCGGCTGATTGTCACCTCGGCGACGTACCGGCAGGCGTCACTGCGCCGTGCGGACTTGGAGCGTNTTGACCCGTACAACAAGTGGCTCGGCCGACAGGCGCGGTTCCGGNTGGACGCCGAGGTGGTGCGCGATTTGGCCTTGGCCTCAAGCGGGTTGCTCAGCGCGAAGATGGGCGGGCCAGGGGTTTTCCCGCCGCAGCCGGACGGCTGCATGGATCTTGGCCAGCACCGTAAAACGTGGAAGGCCAGTAGCGGCGAGGACCGGTTTCGCCGCGCCGCCTACACATACCGATGGCGTAACACCCCTCACCCGGCGCTGAAGGTGTTCGACGCCCCGGACGGGCTGGCCGCCTGCACGCGCCGCATCCGCTCTAACACGCCGCTGCAGGCGCTGACGCTGATGAACGACCCGGCATTCGTCGAGTTGGCGATCGGCTTGGCCCGGCGGCTGATGACAGAGGCCGACAGTGCAGCGAACCGCATCCGTCTCGGTTTCAGGCTGTGCCTCGGGCGGGAGCCGGACGCGGAGGAACTGCGACTGCTCACGGGAATGGTCGAGAGCCAGCGCAGCGAGTTTGCCGTGCAATCCGCGGAAGCCAAGGCGGTCGTGGCCAAGGCCAAGCCGCTTGGCCAAGCGACGCAGCCGGCCGGCGGCGATGCAGATTTGGCGGCGTGGACGATGGTGGCGCGCGTGTTGCTCAACCTTGACGAAACGATTACCCGCGAATGATGAACGATTTAACAGACAGCCAGGCGCAGCAAATCAATTTACAACAAACCACCCGCCGGCATTTTTTCAGCCAATGCTCGATGGGCCTGGGCTCGGTCGCGCTCGGTTCGCTGCTGGGTGACGGCTTGGTCAAGGCGGCGGGCGAGAACCCGTTTCAGCACGGCAAGCCGCATCATTGGCCAAGGGCGAAGAATGTCATTTACATGTTCATGGCCGGCGGGCCGTCGCAGTTGGAGTTGTTCGACTGGAAGCCGGAACTGGCCCGGCGCAACGGTGGCGACATCCCCGAGTCGTTCGTCAAGGGCAAGCGGTTTGCCTTCATGAACAGCACGTTCAAGGATCAGAAAAAACTGCTTGGCCCGGTGAAACAGTTCAGTCAACACGGCCAGTCGGGCATGTGGTTCAGCGCCAACATCCCACACATTGCCGGCATCGCCGACGAGATGACGATGTTCCGCACCTGCAAGACCAACCTGTTCAACCACGCGCCGGCCAAGCTGTTCATGAACACCGGCACCGGGATCTTCGGNCGGCCGAGCATGGGCTCCTGGGTGACGTACGGCATCGGCNGTGAGTCGCAAAGCCTGCCGGGGTTTGTGGTGCTGCACTCCGGTTCGCGNGGCCCGCGCGGTGGTGCGGCCAACTGGTCGAGCGGTTTTTTGCCGACCACATATCAGGGCGTGCCGCTGCGCGGCTCGGGCGACCCGATCCTGAACCTGGCCAACCCGGCCGGCGTCACCGCCGGACGCCAGCGCGCCTCGATCGACGTCATCAACCGNCTCAACCTGAAGCGGCTGGTGGCCACCGGTGACCCGGAGATCAACACGCGCATAGCCTCCTACGAGATGGCGTACCGCATGCAGTCCAGCGCGCCGGAGTTGATGGATCTCTCCGGCGAAACCAAAGCGACGCTCGATTTGTACGGCATCGAGCCGGGCAAACCAAGCTATGCAAACAACTGCCTCCTGGCGCGGCGCCTCGTGCAGCGNGGNACGCGGTTTGTGCAGTTGTACCACGCGAACTGGGACAGCCACGGCGGCCCGGGCGAAACCCTCACCAAGGACTTCGACAAGGTGACACANGAGGTTGACCAGGCCAGCGCGGCGCTGGTGANGGATCTNAAGGCGCAAGGGATGCTAGACGACACGCTGGTGATCTGGGGCGGCGAGTTTGGCCGCACGCCGATGAGCGAGGCCCGGCAAACCAAGGGACGCAACCATCACATCGACGCGTTCACCCTGTGGATGGCAGGCGGCGGCATCAAGCCCGGGAACATCGTTGGCGAGACGGACGAGTTTGGCTTCGGAGCGATCGATCAGGAGTGTCACGTGCACGACCTGCACGCGACGGTGTTGCACCAACTAGGGCTGGATCACAAGCGGCTNACCTTCCGCTTCCAAGGCCGCGACTTNCGTCTCACCGACGTCCACGGGAAAGTGATTCGGGAAGCTCTGGCATAGAGGAACCGTTTTTTAGTAACGGCCCTTGGATTTGATGATTTCTTTCAGGCGCGTGGAGGCGTTTATTATCGTGTTACTATATTCATCCGCTTTTTCAAGGTCGCCTCTCTTCAAGGCGATGCTCATGCCTTTCCAGCCCTTGATCAGTTCCAGCAGCGAATCACCGTACTCCTGCGACAAATCGTCTACATCAATTTTTTCCAGTTTCCTGACTGCTGAATTGATTGCGGTCACCTGATCATTGATTGATTCCTCGGCTTTCAACTCGTTCTTCAAATTTGAATAAATGCTGGTGACCTTGCGGTGTGCCTTGAACGTGGTGCTTTCCCATGGATCACTCCGTATCCACTGCCCGATCAGAATCAACACGATGAGGATCGCGCCTCCGATCAGCGAGCGGACAAACATCAACGACTTCTCGGAGCCGGATCCGTGTCTCGCGATGTCGTCCGTGTAACTCTTCAGGGCGCTCAACTCCCCCACGCCCGGGGTGGGCTTGGGCCGTGGCGGGCGAGGGGAGTCCTTCGGTGAGGACAGTCGGATCGTGGGTGAAGATCCGGGCGCGGGCGCTTCCGGTCTCGGCACCAACAGGCTGGTGTTGCAGGCGGGACACTCAATGGTCTGGCCGGCAAGTTCCTCCGGGATCTCCAGCTTTTGATTGCAGTTTGAACACGGTATTTTCATCGTATCAAATCTCTCGCCTTCGAGGCATCGCGGGGTAGTTTGGCCAGACGCGGCTGTTGCTCCCGACGACAGTTCTTATTTTAAATAGACTATTTAATTTATTCAACACCTGATTTTGCCGGGTGCGAGTGGATGACTGTCCCGATCCGAGGCCGACAATCGCATCTGTTGGCCGGATAACGCGGTTTTCCCGTAACAATTTGCCTCGGAATGACGTTTAACCTGTGTTCGGGTTGGTCGCAGCGGGTTGGATTTGCGGCCCTGAAATCAGGAAAATGGTGAAAAACGGAGGAAAATCGGTGTTGGCGGTGGCGGTCTTGGGCGTCTTGTTGTCGCCGGCCGAGGCCGTGTGGTCGACCGAAAACCCGTATCTGACCATAAGCAAACGCAACGCGTTCGACCTAACCGGTGAGCCGCCGCCCGCGCCGAAGGCCGCCCCCGAGCCGCCTAAAAGCGAGGACGTCAAGCTGACTGGGATTTACCGCCGGGAAGGCGTCGAGCGCGCGGCGCTGGCATTGGTCGATTCTAAGAAAAAGAGCGAGCCTCCCAAGTATCTGCAACTGGCGGCCGGCGAAAAACAGGACGGTATCGAGATCGTCTCCATCGACAAGGCCACCGGCAAGGTCACCATCCGCGAGTTTGGTGAATTGCGCAGTCTGAGCTTCAAGGAGGATGCCTTCAAGACCTCGGTGTCCAAGGCGCCCCGAACCTCATCGAGAAGTTCCTCCTCGAGGTCTTCGAGTTCAAGTGCCAATGCTAAGAAGGCGGCTGAACTTAAGGCTTCTCTCGAGAAGAAACGTGCCGAGGAGGCGGCCAAGCGTTCCCGGGGCGGCGGATCATCGTCGCGGGCGGATGAATTGCGGCAGCGGCTTTCCAATATGTCACCCGCCGATCGGCAGCGTGTCGAACAGCAGATTCGCGAGCGGTTCAGCAGCCGGGGCCGGGGCGACGGGAGAGGTGACCGGGGTGGTGACGGGCGCCGCGACCGCGGTCGGTAGACTGCCGTTCAATCCTTCACCGGCCAAGCGCTTGGCCAAGCGACAAAAAAAGCGGAGCCTCGCTTGGCTCCGCCTTGGGGCGTCTCGTGCTAATAAACCGATTTATTCGGCGATGGAAACCTCGAACGCTTTGCTCGCCTCGACTTTCGGCAGCTCGACCTTGAGCAGGCCGTTCTTGAACTCGGCTTTGATCTTCCCGGTCTCCACGCCGCTGCCCAGTTGGAACGAGCGGCTGAATTTGCCGTAAGCCCGCTCGTAGCGGTGGCCGAACTCCTTGCTTTCGCTCTGCTCACTCTTGCGTTCGCCGGACAGCGTCAGCACGCCTTCCTCAACCGTCAGGTTGATGTTGTCCTTGGTCAGGCCGGGCAGGTCGGCGGTCAGCGTGTAGGCCTCGGTCGACTCGACGATGTCCACCGCCGGGCTCCACGCGCCGGCCTGGGTGGCCTTGGCCAGGCTCCCGATCGAGTCGTTGAACAAGGTGCCGAACACATCCTCAAACACATTCAGCGGATTCGCGTTTCGTTTCGTGCATGTCATCATAATCATTTTCCTTTCTTTTCAGGGTTAACGGTTTCTCTCAAACCAACTGCCATCCTTAATGCAACCCACGTGCCAAGACAAAAACACCAAAAATAAGCTAAAAAATCGAATAATTTTCAGCCTTTGTCGCGACGCGGGACATTATGGCACATCTATTTAGGGGCTGTTTCCGGGACAAATTGGCCCGATTTACCCGCATGGCCAAGCCGGTTTCGTGTCCCGTTCTTTACAGCGTCGCGGGTGCGCGGGCATGGTTCGTGCGGTGAGCTTAGCCTATTTCTTGAGGCGCGTCGCGATGCTGGTGCCGCTGGTGCTGGCGATCAGTTTCCTCGCGTTTTGCCTGGTGCGCGTCGCGCCGGGCGGGCCGTTTGACAAGGAGCGCAAGCCGGCCTCGCCGGACATCGAGCGCAATCTAAAGGCCAAGTATCACCTCGACGAGCCGCTGTGGCAGCAATACCTGCGGTTCGTCGGGATCGGCTTTGAGAAGCGGGACGGCGAGTGGCGGGCGTTCGAGGGGGGGCTGGTGCGGGGCGACTTCGGGCCGTCGCTCAAGTACCGCAACCACTCGGTCAATGACATCATCGCGCAGGGGTTGCCGGTGTCGCTGTCGCTGGGGATGCTGTCGTTCTGCTTTGCGCTTGGCATTGGGATTCCGCTCGGGGTCTGGACGGCGATCCGGCGTGGGCGTTGGCAGGATCACGTCGGCAGTTTTGTTTCCATCCTTGCGGTGTGCATACCGGCGTTTGTGCTGGGCCCGGTGCTGATCGTGCTGCTGGGCATCCGTTGGCCGCTGTTTCCGGTCGGGCTTTGGGGCGGGCCTTGGCACGTGATCCTGCCGGCAGTCACGCTGGGCACCTACTTTGCCGGCAAGGTGGCGCGGCTGGCCCGCGAGGGGATGAGCCAGGCGTTGCAGTCGGACTTCATCACCACGGCGCGGGCCAAGGGCGTGAGTGAACGATCGATCATTCTCCGCCACGCGCTGCGCGAGGGGCTGCTGCCGGTGGTGACGTACAGCGGGCCGCTGCTGGCCGACCTGTTGGTGGGTTCGTTCGTGGTGGAAAACCTGTTTCAGATTCCCGGCATCGGGGTGTTCCTCGTGAGCAGTTCGCTCAACCGCGACTACACGATGGTGGTCGGTCTGGTGATTTTATACTCGGTGATGTTGCTGACGCTCAACCTCATGGTCGATGTGATTTACGGCTTGCTGGACAAGCGGGTGAAGTATGCCTGAGGCAGCGCACCAACCCGGCCAGGCGCTTGGCCAAGCGATCGAGCTAGGCGAGTCGCCCAACCGCCGCGCCTGGCTGCGGTTCCGCGCCAACCGCCCGGCGGTGGTGGCGGCGTTGTTCCTGCTTGGCTTGCTGGTGTTGGCGCTGGCCTGGCCGTTGATCTCGAGTCAGGGCGACGTGCACAGTGAGGCGCAATTCGTCGGGCCAAGTGGCGCCCATTGGTTCGGCACCGACGTACACGGGCGCGACCTGTTCGGGCGCGTGATGGCCGGCACGCGGATATCGCTGATGGTCGGTCTGGTTGGCGCGCTGGTCAGCCTGGTGATCGGCGTGCTGTGGGGCGCGACGGCCGGCTTCCTCGGCCAGGCTGCCGCCGAGGAGCTCGGCGAGGCGCTCGCCCTGTGGCGCCGGGTGCAGGGCATGTTGCGCCTCACG
>NYYJ01000010.1 GCA_002686755.1 Verrucomicrobiales bacterium | reverse complement strand
TTGCTCGGGCCGGCGTGTGTGTCGCCCACGCCCCAGCCGGTGAACAACACCTCGCGGACGTCCGCCTTGTCATCGCCGTCCGTGTCCTTGAGGAAATAAAACTCCGGCGCATGCGCGAGGATGACCCCGCCGCGNGCGAAGGTCATTGAGGTTGGGATGTTGAAGCCGTCGGCGAANACNGTGAACTTGTCGGCCTTNCCGTCGCCGTCGGTGTCTTCACAAATCTTGANGCGGTCGTTGCCNTTGCGGCCGTCCTTNAACTCGTTTGGGTAATCCACCGTCTCGACCACCCAGAGGCGGCCGCGCTCNTCCCANGCCATGTAGATNGGGTTGATGACATCCGGCTCGGCGGCGAACANNTCCATGCGGAANCCGACNGGCACCTGCGTGTACTTCATGCTGTCCTCGGGCGAGAGTGGCAGTTGATACTGNAGTGGCTNGGGGCGGCGCTCGTAGTTCGGGATNTTGCCGCGTTTCTCGTACTTGAGCGGCGTCCGCTTGGCGATGAAGTTGTCNTAACGCNTGCGCGCCTTGTCGCCGACCGACCACAGGATNCCGCTCTTGATGAGTTGATGAAAATCGCNGTGGCTCCAGACGCGCTGGTCGTGGCCCGAAGCGGTGTAGAATACGCGGCCCTTGCCCTGCGTGCGCACCCACGTCCACGGCTCCGGCTTCGTGTGAGGGTCGCCCGGCATTGAGTCGCGCACCATCAGCACCGTGCGGTTTTCCNTNTTGTGATTGTTGTGAAAATAGGTCTCGTCCCAGGCGGTGAACTCCTTCACATCCTTCATCGCGGGATGATCCGGCTTCACGATTTTGGCTGCGAACTCCGCCCCCTGGTGGCTCTTGAACCGGCCGCCGACGAGCTTGTCGAACCCCGGCTCGTTGCCAAAGCACCAGCTCGCACAGTGCACCGGTACGAAGCCACCGCCGCCCTCGACGTAGTCCTTCAGGTTCTTCCACTGGTGTGGCTCGATCCGGCCGTGGTTGGCGTAGAGCAGCAGGGCGTCGAACTTGGCCAAGCGCGACGCATCGCCGAGGGCTTCCTCAACCGAAGTCGTATAGTCGAAATAGATCGCATCCTGGCCAAGCGCACGGGAGAGCATCGGGTAGTACAGGTTGGAGTTGTGATGTTCGCTTTCGTGGCCGAGGAACAAAACGCGGATCGGGCCGTCGTCGGCCTTCGCTTGGCTTGAGAACCCCGGCGCGGCAAAGGCGGCGGCGAGGCACAGCAGTGTCAGTAGTCTGAAATTCATCGTGTGAATGGGCGGGAAATGTAACGCCGAAACGGGCCGGGGCAAGGGCAAACCCGCGCTTGGCCAAGAGCATTTTCGCTGAAAATAGAGCAAAAAGAATAATCTTTCCATCATCCCGAAATCTGATAGGATGAACGACCGGACGAATAGCAACCTTGGCCAAGCGCCCCCCCCGGTGACGCAAATATGACAACGACTTTCAGAGCAAACACCCAGAGGGATCTGCCCCGGATCGCGGAGAAACTGCGGCTAAGCAAAGACCAGTTGGCCGACATGCGAGCGGTGTCCGCGGTGCTGCCATTTCGCGTCAACGATTACGTGATCGAAAACCTAATCGATCCAGACAGCGTGCCGAACGACCCGATCTTTCAACTGACCTTCCCTCAGCGCGGCATGCTCGAGGAGGAGGATTTCCGGCGGATGCGCGACCTGGTGGTCAAGGGTGCTTCCGAGCCGGAGATCAAACTCGCCGCCGATCAGATCCGCGGCAAACTCAACCCGCATCCGGCCGGGCAGATGGAGCTAAATGTACCCAAGCTCGACGGCGAAACAGTCGCCGGCATGCAGCACAAGTACCAGGAGACGGTGCTGTTCTTCCCGACGCAGGGGCAAACCTGTCACGCCTATTGCAGCTACTGTTTCCGCTGGGCGCAGTTCATCGGCGACGCCGACCTGAAATTCGCCAGTCGCGAGGCGGATCAACTGGTGAACTACGTCCGCGACAACCCGCAGGTGAGCAGCGTGTTGATCACCGGCGGCGACCCGATGGTGATGAAGACGCAGGTGCTGCGCCGATACATCGAGCCGTTGCTCGCGGCGAAGCTGCCGAACCTGCACAGCATCCGCATCGGCACCAAGGCGCTGGCCTATTGGCCGTACCGGTTCACCGACGGGGCGGACGCCGACGACTTTCTGCGGCTGATCGGCGAGGTGAAGGCGGCCGGCAAACATTTCGCGCTGATGGCGCACTCGAGCCACTCGCGGGAACTGGAGACGCCGATGGCCAAGCGGGCGGTCGAGCGCGTGCTCAACGCCGGCGCGGTGATCCGCTGCCAGGCACCGCTCATCCGCAAGGTCAACGACAACGCCAACGTCTGGGCGCAGCTGTGGCGGCGGCAGGTACTGCTTGGCATGGTGCCGTACTATATGTTTGTCGAGCGCGACACCGGCGCGAAGGCCTACTTTGAAGTTCCACTGGCACGTGCGTACAAGGTGTTCACCGAGGCGTACAGTCAGGTCTCCGGCCTGTGCCGCACCGTGCGCGGACCGTCGATGTCAGCCTCGCCCGGCAAGGTGGCGGTGGACGGCGTCACCGAGGTGGGCGGCGAAAAGGTGTTCGCGCTGAAATTCCTGCAGGGCCGCGATCCCGCCTGGGCCAACCGGCTCTTTTTCGCCAAGTACGATCCCAAGGCCACCTGGTTGTCGGATCTGCAACCGGCGCTGGGCGGGGAGCGGTTCTTTTACGAGGAGGCCATGGAGGCGGCGCGGGCGGAATCGGCGCGAGGGCGTTGACGCCGCTTGACCCGCCCCGCTCGCCGGGCCTAGCATCCGTGCCGCCGATGAGAAGGTTCCTGAGCCGTTTCCCCGTTGCCTGTGCTGCCGCGCTTTTCGCGCAAGCGGTTTTGGGGCAGTCCACGTCCGCCCACCGCAACAGCATCGTCGCTGAGGTCAACGAGAAGATCATCACCCGCCAAATGGTGGCCGAGGCCATGAGGGACGAGGAGGGGCATTTGCGCCGCCAGTACGCCCGGCAGCCACGGCTCTTGGGCCAGAAATACACCCAGTTGCAGGTGGACACGCTCGAGAAGCTAATCCGCCGCGAGTTGATGTTGCGCGAGTATCAGGAAAAGGGCTTCAAGCTACCCGAGGCCATCATCGAGCAGCGCATCCAGGAGGAAATCCGCGTCGTAGCCGGCAACCGGGCGACGCTCATCAAGACCCTTCAGGCCAGCAACATGACCTACGAGGAATTCGCCCGGATTCAGCGGGAGAAGATCATCCAGATGGTCATGGTCAACCAGTTCGTCTCCAAGGCCAACATCGTCATCTCCCCCCGGCAGATCGAGCAACATTACGTGGCCAACAAGGATGCGTTTCGTGCCGGGGTCGAGACTCGGCTACGGATCATTTTTCTCGACGCAAAAAAGCACGGTGGCGCGAAGGGCACCCGCAAGCTGGCCGACGAGATTCACACGCTCCTCCTCTCGGGCGAATCGTTTGCCCGGGTTGCCTCGATTTACTCCGACCAAAACCGGGCATCGGGAGGACTCAGGCCGGACTGGATCAAGCAGGGCGACCTGGCCCCGGAACTGGACCGGGTGGCATTCGCGCTTGGCCAAGGCCAGTTCAGCCCCGTCGTGGAGTTGCCGCACGGGTGTTTCCTGTTGCGCTGCGAGGAGGTGAGCCAGGCCAAGCTCCTGAGCCTCGCCGAGGTGCGCGACCAGATCGAGCAGACCTTGCTGGAGGCCGAGCAACAGGCCCGCCAGGACAAGTGGTTCGAGCAGCTCAAGCGCAAGTCCCACATCCAGCGGTTTTCTTTTTGATCAATCGCGGCTGGCCAAGCGTCAGACCTCCCGAGATGCACCTGATTCATCCCAACAAACCGGTCACCGGACGGTGGCACGCCGCCGTCGCCGGCCTACTGCTCGCGGTGTTTGCCACTGGTGCGCAGGCGCAGGTGAAGATGACCGTCGAGATGGCGAAGAAACGGTTCCTGCCGCGCGAATCGATGCTGATCCAGCTCAAGATCGTCAATTTTTCTGGCCAGACACTGGTGTTCGGCGAGGACGACCATTGGCTGCAATTCCGCATCCAAACCGAGACCGGGGAGGAGATCACCCCCATCGCCGACCCGCCGCCGGTGAAGGGCCGCTTCACCGTCGAGTCCTCCATCCGCGCCACCAAGGAGATCGACATCGCCCCGTACTACGCGCTGGAACAGGCCGGCCGCTACACCGTGACCGCCAAGGTCGCCATCCGCCAATGGGGCAAACAATTCGACACCAAGCCGGTCAAGTTCGACGTCACCAACGGAACCGTCCTGTGGGAACAGGCGTTCGGGCTGCCGCTCAGGAAGGGCGATCCACCCGGCCAGCCGAGGCAGATCCGGCGCTACGTCCTCCAGCAGGCCAAGCGCCTCAAGGCGATGAGCCTCTACGCCCGGGTGGACGATGGCCCCGGGGGCAAAGTGCACCGCGTGATGCCAGTCTGCGCCATGGTGTCGTTCAACCTGCCCAAGGCCCAAGTCGACCCGCGGGGCAACCTGCACGTACTCTGCCAATCTGGCGGCAAGGAATACAACTACTCCGTGATCGACCCAGCCGGGCAACTCAAGGTTCGCCGCCACTACCTCATTACCACGACCCGTCCCCGGCTCAATTTCAGGGACGGGGAGATCATCGTCGTGGGCGGCTTCAAGCTGACGAGGCCGGACGATCTCCCCTCCGCCAAAAAGGATAGCGACGGCCAGGAGCCGATCACGGTGCCAGCAAACTCACCCCGGCCCATCCCCGTCATCAAGCCGCCCGAGCCGGTTCCCACCCCCAACACGCCCCGGCGCTAGGCCGCCGTGTCGCGAGCCATGAACAGGAGTCCCATCATCCCGCTGATTGTTGCCGCGGCGGTCGCGCTTGGCCAAGCGGGCTGCAGTAGCCCCGGTTTGCCCAAGCGCTTGGCCAACGGCGGTTCAACAATAAAAGAAATGACATTTTCCGAAGACGTTGCCTTCCTCCAGAACCATGTCGAGGTCATCACACTTGGCCAGGGGGAGAGGCAGCCGCAGGTGGCGATTGTGCCGGCCTACCAGGGGCGGGTGATGACCAGCACCGTGGGCGGCAACGAGGCCCCGAGCCACGGCTGGATCAACTACGACCTCATCGCGTCCGGCAAACTCGGTCCGCACATCAACGCTTTCGGCGGCGAGGATCGTTTTTGGCTCGGCCCGGAGGGGGGCCAGTTTTCCATCTTCTTCAAAAAGGACGATCCGTTTGACCTCGAGCACTGGCAGACGCCGGCCGTGATCGACACCATGCCGTACGAGGTGACCTCAAAAACGGACAGCGAGGTGTCCTTCCGCCACGAGGCAAAAATCAAAAACTATTCCGACACCGCGTTCAGCCTGCGGATCGATCGCACCGTGCGCCTGTTCGACCGGTCGCGGATCGGCGAGATGCTCGGCACGGTGCTCCCGGAGGGCGTCCGCGCCGTCGCCTACGAGACGGAAAACGTGCTGACCAACACCGGCGAAGCCGCGTGGACGAAGCAGGGCGGCCTGTTGTCGGTCTGGATTCTCGGCATGTACAAGCACTCTGCGGAGACGACTGTACTGGTGCCGTACGTCGAGGGCGACGAGGCCGAGCTTGGCCCGATCGTCAACGCCGACTACTTCGGCACCGTCCCGGCCGAGCGGTTGCGGGTGGCCGACGGGGTCATTCGTTTTTCCGGGGACGGCCAGTACCGTAGCAAGATCGGCCTCACGCCGCAGCGCGCCAAGCCGGTACTCGGTAGCTACGACGCCACCCGCCAACTGCTGACCCTCGTGCAGTACACCAAGCTGGAGGGTGCGACCGACTACGTCAACTCCATGTGGGAGTTGCAGGACGAACCGTTCAAGGGCGACGTGGTCAACAGCTACAACGACGGCCCGCCCAGCTCCGGCGCCAAGCCGCTTGGCCCGTTTTACGAGTTGGAATCCTCCTCCCCGGCACTCGCGCTCAAGCCGGGCGAATCGGCCACGCACATCCATCGCACCATCCACCTGAAGGGAGACGAAACCGTTGTTCGGGACCTTGGCCAAGTGATACTCGGTGCTGTGGATTGAGAGGGTCGATTTGCCTCATAAAGTTTGCGATCTGAAGGAGACTTATCGGCAATCCAAGACGAAGTGTGGATCGTTGGAATTAGGAAATGGGTGTTGCTTCCTCTTTTCATCACACTGATTTGATTGTATCAAGTTGCTTCCAAAGGTGCTCTGTCATTAAGGAAAGTATGCCATGCCTGATTATGCGTTAATGAACCAGTTTCTCTATGAGGGCAAAGCCCCGAAAGTGGAGGAGATGACCCGGGAGGCGTTGGCGGAAGGCAGCGATGTCGAAGAAGTTCTTCAGGAAGGTTTGATTGCTGGCATGAGTGTTGTTGGTGAGGACTTCAAGCGGAATCGAATTTATGTTCCTCAAGTTCTCATAGCCGCCCGTGCCATGAAGGCGGGGATGGCTGTTTTAAAGCCTCTCTTGATGAAGCAGGGAGCAGAGACTTCCACTGCCACGATTGTGATGGGCACGGTGAAAGGTGATTTGCACGATATAGGCAAGAACTTAGTCTGCATGATGGGAGAAGGCGCCGGCTTTAAAATGGTTGATTTAGGTGTAGACCAGTCGGCGGAATCGTTTCTGCAGGCTGCTCGTGAGCATGGTGCGGGAATTGTTGGAATGAGCGCATTACTCACTACAACAATGCCTTATATGAAGGTAGTCATTGATGCATTTAGGGAGGCGGGAATGGATCACGTCAAGATTTGTGTGGGAGGCGCTCCGGTTAGCGAGATGTTTGCTGATGAAATAGGTGCCGATGGATATGGTGCCGATGCGGCTGATGCTGTCGGGTTGTTCAAGTCAATTTATCCTAAAGACAGCCAGTAGATATCAAAGGTCTTACATATGTGATCGATGCCCCATTGTTAATGCCAGCCCAATTAAGGTGAACTTGCCATGACATCCAAAGAAATCGTTTCAATGGCCATGAACGGGCAAAGGCCCAAAAGAACGCCGGTTATGTGTCAATTAGCCAACGGACATACCATCATCAATACTGGTGTTCATCCTATTGATTATTTCACGGACAACGATCTTTGGGCTGATTGCCTTATACGGATGCGGGAACTTTATGATTTTGACGGCATTCTTTGTCATAAGCCCGGTAGGGTGCACGGGATCATGGATCAGGTGGAGCGAACTGATTATGATGCGGATATACCGACTTTGTTCATGGATGATGGATCAAGAATTGAATGCACCCGTGATGACGACGTTTATTACAAGACTTCGGCTGAATTTGTGCGTCCTGCACTAGACGAATTGGATCTGGATAATTTGCTGTCTTGGGCGCCTAAAAGCTTTATTGCTTTTCAGGCCAGCAAGGCAACGCTTCCTATCAGTGATCCAGACGGATTTGAGGAGCATGTATTTGGCACTCTAGACCGGGTGATTGATCGGGTTGGTGATGATTATTCAGTGCACGGAGAGGTGCGTGCACCGTTTGATCATTTTCTGAATATTTTGGGTATGGAGGAAGGCTTAATGGCCTTACTTGATGATCCGGAGAGATCGTTGAAAATTATAGACCGGACTACCGATTGGTCCATCGCGCTAGCAGTGGCGCAGATTCGGCGAGGCGCGGAGGCTATCAAGATCAGCAGTCCATTTGCTGGTAGCGGTTTTTTGAGTCCTGATATGTATGAGGAATTTATTTTGCCATTTGAAGGACGTTTGGCAAAAGCAGTTCTAGAAGAGGGTAAGCCCATCTACACGCACACATGTGGCGCAATCGGAGATCGATTGGATCTTCTTTGCCGGACTGGCGTGAGCGGCATTGAGTGTCTTGATCCGCCGCCTTTGGGGGATATTGATATTAATGAGGCGATTCAATCGCTTAATGGCCGAATCTTCATCAAGGGCAATGTTGATCCGGTGAATACATTACTTAGGGGCGATGCGGCCAAGATCAAGGAAGATGTAACCTATATACTCGGTGCGGCCGAAAAAATGGACGGCTTTATTCTTTCTTCCGCTTGTTCTGTAGCGCCTCCTGCTCCCCCAGACAACATGAAGTATATGGTTGAATTATGCCGAGAGATTACAGACCAATAAATCGATTAACTTATAGTATAGCGAACCCATTTGGACAATTCTAGATTTTGAAATCCTGCAGTCGAGCACCCGTCCGTGTTGATCCCGCTGGGGGTGGCACCGATGCGCCGCCCTTTTCAGTTGAGCAGGGTGGCACTGTTGTCAACTTCGCGATTGACCGGCATGTATTTGCTTCAGTCGATCGGTTGGCCCCAGGCAATGGAGTTACTATTTATTCGGAGGATCTTCAGATGGGTGTTACAGCTAATACAGTTTCAAATCTACCCAAGGATAGACTAGATTTTCTTCAAGCATTTGTTCGCAGATTAGTTCCCCCGGATGAGTCCATCCTGCTTGTGACGGAGTCTGATGTTCCGGCTGGGGCGGGGTTGGGTGGTAGTGGTGCTCTTGGGGTGGCAGTAGTCGCCGCACTAGATCATGCGTTTGGCCAGAAGCGGACACCGAGTGAGACGGCTCGGATCGCTAACGAAATTGAGCGAAAAGACTTAGGTTACCCTGGTGGCAGTCAAGATTCCTTTGCGGCCGCATTGGGTGGTATCAATAAATTGGAGTACACAAAAGGTGGTGGGGTTGCGCATCGAGCTCTGAAGCTTTCTAACGACACTCTTATGGAGTTGGAGCATAATTCACTCATGATCTATACCAGCGAGGCTCATGTATCTGGGAATATTCATCAGGATATTCTCGACTCCTATGGCATGAAGGATTCGACAACTTTCACTGCATTGCTTTCTCTCCGGGATGCTGCGAATTCCATGGAGGTGGCACTCGAATGTGGCGATATGGACGGCTACATCGACAATCTAAATCTGTCTTGTGAGAGTCTCTATCGTCTTCACACCAGTTGCGATAGTATTGCACATCGAAAGTATTGCTATGACCTGGAAGATCATATACTTGGCCGCAAAACCTGCGGCGCAGGTGGAGGTGGAGGCATGGTGGTTTATACCAAGCCAGGTCACCGGCAAGCCTGTATGTTGCGTGCTCGGGAGTTGGGCGGAGAGGTCTGGCCCTTTACGCTGGATTACAAGGGTGTTGTGACTTGGTTGGGCAAATCGACCAGTAAGAACTTCTTTGAAAAGATCCAATCCCGTTGCAGGTGAAGCGGCTTAATCCTATTTCAATTCCAATATTGCCCAAGCTGGTATGAGTTTGGCTTGGGTTGATATTTTATTGTTTTTTTATCTAAGAGATCGGTTTGCCGAAATGCCATGAAGGTGCTCTCCCCTTTTTGAGGCTTGGATAGCCTCAGGGGTGTCGACCGCAGCGCCGGGATCGTTTTGCGCCTTCATCCACCGGTCCAGTTCCACGCGGAGCTTGGCCAAGCGCTTGGCTTGTGTTTTGTCACCGGCCAGGTTGTTCATCTCGTAGGGATCATCCGCCACGCGATAAAGCTGCTCGGCTGGCCGGTGCATGAAGCGCTTAACCAGCCGGTAGCTGCGCGGCGTGTTCCAGGAGTCCCACATCCACGTGCCCCAGTACGGGTTGTTGAGCGCGCCGTTGCCGCGGACGCCCATCAGGTGTTTCTCGATGTAAATCTCGTCCGGCAACAGGTTGCGGATGTAGTGGTACTCGCCATCATTGACGGAGCGGATCGGGTAGGGCGGCCCCTCCGGGATGTTGTTGTGCACACCGTAGACGAACCGCCGGTGAGTCTGTTTTTTGCCGAGCAACGCGTCCCGAAAACTCGAGCCGTCGTAGGAATGCGCGCCCGGTTTTCCACCGGCGAGATCGACGAGCGTGGGCAGGATGTCAGCGTACTGCACGAGCGCATCGGTGCGTTTGTCGGCCGTGATACGCCCGGGCCAACGGGCGACCAGTGCGGTATGGATGCCGGTGTTCCAGTTCGTCCACTTGTTACCGGGAAACTGCGACCCCTGCTCGGAGGTGAACAGCACGACGGTGTCGTCCGCACCGCCGGTGGCCTCAAGCGTGTCGAGAACCTGCCCGACCTGCCCGTCCATGTAGGTGATCTCCGCGAGGTATTTGCCAAAATCCTGCCGCGTGCGCGGCGTGTCGGCGATGTTCGGCGGGAGCTTGAGCTTGGCCGGTGGATACTGCGACGGATCACCCATCACCCACGGCACATGCGGCTCCACCAGCGCCACGACCAGGCAGAACGGCTGCCCTTCATCGCGCGCCATGAAGTTCCGAATACCGTCCAACTCATGGGCGCGGGTGGGGTTGCGCACACAATTGGGATCAAACCCTGCGACATTCTCAAAGGGAAACGCCGCCGCTGGCTTCACGTGCACCTTGCCGGCGATGCCCACCCGGTAACCCAGCGCGCCCAGATGGTGCGGCATGCTCTTCACGTCCGGTTGGCTGGCCGAGTGGTTCCACGCGCAGCCGTTGTGCAGCGGATACTGGCCGGTCATCAACTCGGCGCGGCACGGTTGGCACATCGCCTCTGCGAGGTAGGCGCGATTAAACGTCAGCCCCTGTTTGGCCAAGCGATCGATGTTCGGGGTTCTGGCATTTTGGCCGCCGTACAATGGCAGGTCGTTGTACGTGCAGTCATCGGCCATGATGATGAGAAAGTTGGGCCGCTTGGCCAGTGCCTCACCCGCTTGGCAAAGCACGACAAAAAGCAGCAGTAGAAAAAAGCGAATCATGGTTCGAGGAAATTCCCTCCGTTGGGTAGCGGGGTCAATTCATTCTCCTGCATCGGTGTAATTTCGCCCCTTAGTCCGCTTGGTTTTGAAACGGGGGCTGGTGCAGAAGAGTTTCACTTCATGGGGCTGCATCCTTGTGACGATGCCTCCCCGGCGGACCACGGCTTGTTCGTCGCCGTAAAGTTGATGCAGGTTGCGTCCGTTCAGCGGCGTCAACCCGGTCACGTCGACGCCGAGGTGGCGGTGGTCATCCTCGTTCACCAGAATCAGCAGGGAATCGCCGGCGCTGTGTTTCAGCAGGCCACGGACGCCGAGGCCGGGTGGGTCGAACAGATCATCGATGACGGCCACATCGACCGGATGATCGTCGTTCACGAGGAACGGCTCCAGTGGGCTCAACTCGGCGGTGAGGGCGTGGAGGGATTCGCGGAAGAGTGGGTCGTCAATGGTCTGTGTTCCCCAGTACAGGATGCCTCGCGCGCCGTGCACGATGCCGTCGTAGGCCATGAATCGAGACTGGTCAAACGACGGATAGAGCCGCTCCCGGTCGGGCCGAACCGTGTGCCAGGAGAACCCCTGCAACACCATCCAGACCGGTCGGCCGTGGCCAATGGCATCCCAGCGCTGCACCAGCCGGCCGATGCTCTGCAGGTCGGACCCGGTTTTGCGCACGGCATAGTAGTCGCAGCCGGTGATGTCGACTGAGTCGATGTAGTCGCGGGTGTACTTTACGTCGCTGTCTGCGGCCTCATTGATCCAGAACGGCAGGTTACGCCGATCCAGTTCGCGGACAAGGCGTATGCCCTCGTGCATGTTCGCGATCACACGGCCGCCTTCCCTTCGGGCGTAGTTCACCGCCTTGGGAATTTGGTTGTTCCAGTCCTCGCGGGTGAAGCCGGCTCGTTCCTTCAGGAAACTGTATGCGGTGAATGTCCACACGATTTCATCCGGTCCCTCCCAAACGGTTAGCGCGGGGTGGTCGCGAAGCGCCTCAATCTGCTTTCGAAGTGCCGGGGTGGCGCCGTCCTGCACGTTAAGCGGCACCCAGCCCATGAGGCCAAGTTCGTGGGCCGCATCCAGCGCGTCGCGGTTGCCGCACCGGAGCAGGTTGAAGCCGCTTTCGGCCATGCTCCGGAGTCGCTCCCTGTCTCCGGGGAACTCGTATGAACCGATCGGGAAACGCTGCCTACCGTTGTGGTCCGTGAGGATGCCGGGGTGTCGCGGCTTCACTTTCATATCCAGAATCTGCATTCCCGGTTTTGAGGCAACGGACACGGCGTTCCCATCCGACAAGGTCACGATTTCGTCCTCTTTTTCCGGCCCAAAGTCGGTTCGCCGCGCCAGTACGCGGTTGCCCAGCCGCAACCCGGACACGACCGGGCCGGGCTTGGACGGCACACCGAACTGCACCGGCACACCGCGCTGGATGAAGCCGTTGTACTCCAGGCTTCCCCGGTAGACTTCATGGACGAGTTTGATCTCGATGGCCAGTTCCGGGCCGGTGCACCAGAGGAAAAACGTGTCATGCCCCCGCAGCAGTATGTGCCACAACACTTCCTGATATTTCTCCTGGCTGAATTGCTGCACTGCCGGGTCCGGTTTTTTCGGCGGAGCCGTGGTGTGCCAATGGACGAACGGGATGATGGGGGTCTGCTTCGGGGTGTGCCGGCCGGCGTTGGAGGCGACCCGCATCATGTTGTAGAACCACCGGTAATCCTTCGGCTCGAAGTCGTACCAGCCAAAGGTGGGATACCACGTGTAGACCACCGGCATCGCAAAGGTGTAACCGCACGAGTCAAACTCATGCGCCCACTCGCGATACTTCGCGCGTTGGTCCACCACCACCGGGACGCCCGGGGTTTCGCGCTCAAAATAGTCGTACCAGTAGCGATGCCCATCGTGGGGATGCACGGCATAATTGCCGACGAGCGCCTCCGGAAAATAACGGGTGACGTTGTCGCCGAACGCCTCGCGTTGGAGCCGACTGCGAATCTCCCGCAGCGTGGTTTGGAATGACCGGAAGTCATCCATGTCCGGCACGTGCTCCCGGCAGCGGCGGCAGCGCTTGGAGCTTTCCCAGGCTCCGTTCCACTCGATTGGCCCGTCGATCTCCCAGTCCGCAAAGATGAAATCGATGTCCACCCCAGCTGCCTTATAACCTTTCAGAAAAGACTCCACCCGTTTCCGGATTATGGGGATCCGATGTTCGAGAGTGAACGGGCAGCCCATCGTGCCGCCGAACGAAGTCTCCGCAAACAGCCGGCCGTTGTCGTCCACGTGCTGCGTCCGGGCCGTCCCGTCAAAAAAGGAGTACAGGCAACTTGTGGCGTGCACCGAGACCATTCCTCCCATCTGCTGCTGCAGTCGGCCGATGCGCAGCCCCTCCTTCAGCGACGCCTCAAGATCGTTGTGGTTCCAGTTGACCGAATAGCCGATGCCCCGCTTGGCCAAGCGGTTGAGCGCCTCTTCCGCCTGGCCAAGCGGAAGTGGGGAGAGTGCCCCGCTGATCGGCAGCACAAACATCGGCAACCGCCCATCCAGCGGGGCCGAAACCGGCTTGGTATTCTCCAGCACCACCCGGAGGCGGGTGGGCAACTCCACCTTCGGCTGGGCAACAACCGCCTGGCCAAGCGCCAGGCCAAGCAGCAACGAAAAACATTGGTTCACGGGGGGAGTTTCCCGCTCCGTCGGTGTGGGGTCAATAGCGCATCAGTCCCACCACCAATAAAGGAACGAGGCCGGGGCGAGGTGTAGCAGCGGCCAGACGAGGAGGGTGGCTGCGCCGAAGATGAGCGGGTAAAGCGCCAACCGCCGCCGGCTTGGCCAAGCGAGCAGTATCAGGGTGGCGGCCGGGACAACGAGCAGGCCTAGCAGGATGCCGATGAAGCCAAGCCCGGTCGCATTGAAGTGGAAGTTGAAGAGCCAGTCTTGCGGGTTGTCGTTCAGCCGTTCCGGCCAGCGGCCAAGCGAAAGCCGCAGGTGCGCGGCCAGGCCGTAAAACAACCCCAGCCAGGCGAACGGCGGCGACGCTGCGGCAAGCACGCCCCGGCGCGAAACCCAGCGGCGCGATGCGCTTGGCCAAGCCGGTTTTTCAGCGGGAAAGGTCACGATGCCGCTCATGGCTCCACAGGTTGTACCGGTGCATGAGCGAGTGCGTTTCATTGCCCGGGTAATCGTCGAGCCGCCAAGGCGCGGCGTCCCAGACCCGCGCGGTTCGGTCCCGCGAACCGGTGACAATTCTTTGGCCGTCCTGGCTGAATGCGGCCGAGGCAATCTCGTCACCGTGCCCCTCGAGGATCACCAGCGACTGGCCGCTCTCGGCATCCCAAATCCAGACGGTCGTGTCTTTCGAGGCCGTGACGATCCGGGTTTCATCCGGGCTGAAGGCGACGGATGAAATCTCCGCGTTTTGCCCCTTGAGTTCCATGAGCAACTCGCCGCTTGCGCCATCCCATACACGAGTGATCCGGTCGTCGGAGCCGGTGACGATCTTGTCGCCGACCCGGTTGTAGGCGGCCGAGTTTACCCCTTCGTCGTGATTCAGGGTCAGCAGCAGCCGGCCGGTTTGGGCTTCCCAGATCCGGGCTGCCTTGGTGGAGGAACCGGTAAGCACCCGCGCGCTGTCCGGGCTGAACGACACCGAGTAAATCTCCCCGATATCGTTGCTGTCCAGGGTCATGAGTAGTTCGCCACTTTGCGCGTCCCAGATCCGCGCCATCGTGTCAGCCGAGCCGGTGACGATCCGCGAGCCGTCCGGGCTGAAGGCGACGGAGTAAATCGTTCCATAACCGGGACTCTTCATCTCCGCGAGTTGTTTCCGGCTCGCGACATCCCAAACCTGCGCCTTGCTGTCCTGAAACCCGATGGCGACCCGGTTGCCTTTCGGGCCGTACGCCACGGACCATATCCGGTTCGAGAGATCCATCAGGTCGAGCTGCCGGCCGGTCAGCGCATCCCAGATCCGGGCGGTCCGGTCGTTGGAACCGGTGACGATCCGTTTGCCGTCCGGGCTGGTTGCCACCGAGTAGATCACGCCGTTGTGCCCCTCCAGCACCAGCAACGCTTCCCCCGACTGGGCGTCCCAGATGCGGACAGTCCGGTCGCCGGAGCCTGTGGCGATTTGCCGTCCGGGCTGTACGCCACCGACTCGATGACGCCCACATGACCCTCGAGACGCTCCAGCAGTTGGCCGCTTTGGGCGTCCCAGATTCGCGCCATGGTACCCTCCGAGCCGGTCGCCAGCCGGGTTCCGTCCGGGTTGACCGCCAGCGAGTAGATGTTCTGCACTTCCCCCTCCAGCACGGTCAACTGGGGGTTGGCCTTCCTCAGCAGGTAGCCCCACTCAAAGTTGCGAAACCTCGCGGGCGCCTCCAGCAGCGCCCGGGTCGCCAGGCCGTAGTTCTTCTCCTCTGCAAAGTTGGCTGCCTGCAAAATCTGGGAGCGGTACAGCCGCTCCTCGGCTTCATCCTTGAACTGCGGGTCGTCGTCGGGCACGCGGGACGGATACCAACCCGCAACCAGTGAGACAAGCCAGATTGAAGACCGGGAAAGGAGCGAACAGGGATAATTTGGATGCACAGGATGGCCAACCCCAGCCCTACCGATCCTGTTGATCCGTTTTCAAATCAAGCCCGCAACAACCCACCCCGCCGCTTGGCCAAGCGCTGACAAACTGATCGAGGACTGGGCCATCTTTTTGCTCCGGAATTGGAGCATAAAAAGGGCATCGACCCGGGAGGGTGAAAAAAGTCATTTTTTGCGTGCAATCGGGTGGTGGGGTGGTATGACGCCCCCGACCAATGAGCAACCCAATCGCCCGAATCAATGGCGGATTCCCCGCAACGTGCCGCTTGGCCTTGTCAGCTGCGGCTGCGTTGGCCGTGACGGCCACGGCTGTGGAGTTCGAGAACGGCGTGGTCGAGGGCAGCCTCGACACGACGCTAAGTTACGGAGGATCCTTTCGCACCACCGGTCCGGATCCAGGCAACATCGGCAGGGCCAATGGCGGTACGCGTTATTCTGTCAATGGGGACGACGCCAATCTCAACTACGGCACCGGCCTGATTTCGAACGTGGCTAAGGGCACGCACGACCTGGAATTGGACTTCAAGAAATTGCAGGACGTCAGCCTGTTCCTGCGCGGCACGTACTTTGTCGATTTCGAGAATATCCGAGGCGACAGCCCGTTGAGCGACGCGGCCAAGCGCGAGGTTGGCCGGGACATGGAGTTGCTTGACGCTTACATCTCGTACGATCTCCCAACTTCCGTACCGGTGAATATCCGCTTGGGCAATCAGGTGCTGAGTTGGGGGGAGAGCACGTTTATCCAGAACGGCATTAATGTCATCAATCCGATCGACGTGACCAAATTCCGCATCCCAGGTTCGGAGCTGCGCGAGGCGCTGCGTCCGGTTCCGCTTCTGTCGGTGTCCCTGCAGGCGACCGACAACCTGACGCTGGAGGGCTTTTACCAGTTCTCTTGCGATTTGCTCTGCCGCACCGGATCGTCCGATGCTGCGGGCTGCCTGGGCCATTTGCTTAGTTTTATCGTCATTTAGAA
>NYYJ01000009.1 GCA_002686755.1 Verrucomicrobiales bacterium | reverse complement strand
GTCGCCGCTGCTCGAGAAGCACAAGAAGCTGCGCACCCAGATGGGCAAGGCCGCCGTCAAGATCGCCCAGCAGGCCGAGTACTCCAACGCTGGCACCGTTGAGTTCATCGTCGACGACAAGGGCAATTACTATTTCCTCGAGGTCAACAAACGCATCCAGGTCGAGCACCCGATCACCGAGGAGGTCACCGGCGTCGACCTCATCAAGCAACAGATTCTCGTCGCCATGGGCGAACCGCTCAAGCTCTCGCAGGGAGACATCAAGATCAATGGCCACGCTATCGAGTGTCGCATCAACGCCGAGGATCCATGGAACGACTTCCGACCCAGCCCAGGCAAGATCGAGATGTACTTTGCCCCCGGCGGACGCGGCGTGCGCCTGGACAGTCACGCCTATGCCGGCTACACCATCCCGACCCATTACGACTCCATGATCGCCAAGCTGATCACTTACGGCACCAACCGCCGCGACGCCATGGACAAGATGAGCCGGGCGCTGAAGGAGTACCTCATCAAGGGGATCAAGACCACCATTCCGTTCGAGAGGGCCGTCCTCCAGGATCCGGAGTTTTGCCGCGGTGTTTACTCCACCAACTTTGTTGAAGACCTTCTCGGGGGAGGCCGCCGTGAACTGATTCAGGAAAAGGCCTGACTGCAAAAGGCTAGCGCTAGCGCCGCTTGGCCAAGCGCCAATCAATCCGCTGTTTGCCCGAACCAGGCTTTTGGGATGAGGGCTGCTCTCAAGTGAATCGCTTTTCGATTCCATGCCGGCTCCGCGTACATATAGGTCAGGATGGCATCCCCGCTTTTGGTAAAATGGCAGTCCAAGTTGGTGTATTCAGCAGTTGCATGATTCCCAATATTANCCAGCTTACGCCATGTTTCCCCATGATCATCGGANATCGCAGCGGTGAGCGGNGTTCGTTCACCGAAGTGGTGGTGGTTGGGCTTAAAGCGGCTATTGTTCCAGAACAAAACCAATCGATCCCTTCCGGGCAATCGACGGAGGCAGGTGCCAGACTCACCGCCCTCCAGTCCGCTGAACGCGGCCTTTGTCCAAGTTTTGCCACGATCACGTGATCGTGAAAGATACGGTCCACCGAGTTGAGTGCGAATCGACATCAGCAGTGACCCATCGGCGAGTTCGGCAACCGAGCCTTCCATGGCGCCCCGTTTCGACAGTTCAATCATGGAGGAGCGCTGCCAAGTTTTTCCTTTGTCATCGCTGAAATAACAGCCGGCTGAATTTTTTTGCCTCCACTGGTTTCCCGTCCCTCCATGGAATGGAAGGAGTAACCGGCCTCCTGTCAATTCAACCAGGCTGCTGGCTCCCCCTTGAAGTAATTGTCCCTCGGACCGTTTCCAGATCGGGGGCATTTCCGTGAAGGTGACGCCTTCATCGTCTGAGACAAACAGGCACATGGTACTGCTGTCGCCGCCCTGGTGCGCTCGTAACGTAATCAAGAAAAGTTTGCCGGACCTTGTTTTGAGGAGTGCAGGGGCCTGTACATTCATGTCGCCCTTGGCCACATCAACCAAGCGCCTAGGCGAATGCCAGGTGAGACCATTGTCTGTGCTGATTTTGGACCAAATCGTACATAAGCCGTGATCCCTACCGGCCTCCTTTCCGCGATGGTATTTGTGATAGGCCACCATCAATCGTCCTTTTGGGAGCGAAATTATTGAAGCGGTATCGCTGCGGGGCGTGTCGGCGGTGGCCGGTTCGATAACAACATGCCGGATAACGGGTTCGGCTGTCAGGCCAAGCGGGACTACAGTCGCTGCAATACACAATAAAAAATTGAATCTTTTCATGTTGACCCGCGGATACTGCCGTTTGTGAGAAAGGGGGTACAAGAAAAACCAAAATCCTAGAAACTGCCAAAACAACTCGACGCAGCGCTTGGCCAAGCGGGACCAACCCCTCGCCCCTGCTTCCCTATCCCCTTCGGTACTTGCCAAGCCGGGGCGCTTGGATCAACTTTCCCCGCATGACTCAACAGGTGTTTTTTAACCGACGAAATTTCCTCAAGACCGCCAGTGCTGCGACTCTGGGCGCCTTGGCCGCCGGTGACCCGCGCCAAATCTTGGCCAAGGCCGGCAATGAAAAGATCGAGGCCACGGCCGACTCCGTCATCGTCCTCTGGATGGGCGGCGGCATGGCCTCCACCGAGACATTCGATCCCAAGCGCTATACCGCCTACGAAAAAGGCCTGTCGCCCGACCAAGTCCTCAGCACTTTCCCCGCAATCGACACTGCGGTCGACCACATCAAACTGACCAAGGGTCTGGAAAACATCGGCTCGGTGATGGATCGCGGCACGCTGATCCGCACCTACAAGGCGGGCGACCTCGGTTTCATTCTCCACTCGCGCCACCAATACCATTGGCACACCGGCTACGCGCCGCCGCTCTCTGTGGCCGCCCCGCACATTGGCGCGGTGATCGCCCGCACGCTTGGCCCGCGCGACCCCGCGATGCCGGCGTTTATCGACATTGGCCAACGGCTCGACGTCGGTGAAGGCGAGGAACTCAAGGCGTTCCACTCCGCCGGCTTCCTCGGCAGCGAGTACGGGCCGTTCCACATCGCCAACCCGGATCACGCACTGAACACTGTTCGACCGCCGAAAGGCATGAGCAAGTCGCGCTTCGCCAACCGCTACAAGGCGTTCAAGCAACTGGTCGACCAAAGCCCAGTCGGGTTGGCCGGCAGCGATTATCAAAAGGACTCCCTCCTGCGCTCGCTCGACAACGCGCATCGCCTACTGACCTCTCCATCCGCCAAGGCGTTCGACCTNTCGCTCGAGAAAAAGGAGACNTACGANATNTACAACACCGGCCAGTTCGGGCGCGGNTGNCTGCTNGCGCGGCGGCTTGTCGAGTCNGGCGCGCGNTTCATCGAGTTGACCACGGAGTACGTGCCGTTCCTGAACTGGGACACCCACGAGAATGGCCACACTCGCCTCACCGATATGAAGCGCCAGATCGACGCCCCAATCGCGCAGCTCGTGCTCGACCTCGAGGAGCGCGGCCTGCTCGACCGCACCCTTATTGTACTCGCCAGCGAGTTCAGCCGCGACATGCTCGTCGAGGGCAAACCCGGCAAAAAGGTGCGCGACCAAGTCAAGGTTCCGGACACGATCAACGAGCTGAAACATTACGGCATGCACCGCCACTTCACCGACGCCGGCTCCGTGCTGCTGTTCGGCGGTGGCATCAAGAAAGGCCACCTCCACGGCGAGACTGCCGACGAGCGCCCCTGCTNGACCGTCCGCGATCCGGTCGTCATCGAGGATCTGCACGCCACGCTTTACCGGGCGATGGGCATCTCGCCGCGCTTGGCCTACGAGGTGGAGCAACGCCCCTTCTACGTCACCCGCGACGGCCTCGGCAAACCGATCGACAGCCTGTATGGCTGACGCTTGGCCAAGCGCTTGGCCAAGCGGCAACCGGCGTCAACAAGCTTGAAGCCGGTTTGCCCCCGGCGGTAGGGTCATCGGGAGTTGAAAAGTGGAGCCCCCGTGTTTTGACCGCTTTTTTAACCAAAAATCTCGATGTCCCATCAGGCTGAAAAGTATGTCCTGGCATTTGACCTGTCCACTTCCGGGGCCAAGGCCGCGATCGTTTCCGCCGCCGGCGAGGTGCTGGGTACGGAGTTCGAGCCGGACACGCTGACCCTGCTGCCAGGCGGCGGCGCAGAGCAGGATCCGGCCCTGTGGTGGCAGCGCATCAAGGCGACATCCCTGCGGTTGATTGAGCGCCGCCTTGTTCCCGTTGACGACATCATGGCAATCAGTTGCACCGGGCAATGGTCCGGCGCGGTGGCACTCGACCGGGACGGAAACCACCTGGCCAACGCGATGATNTGGCTCGACAGCCGGGGCGCGCCTTACGTCAAGCAGATCACCGATGGGTGGCCCAGGGTACAGGGCTACGGCTTGGCCAAGCTGATCAAGTGGGTGCGCCTNACCGGCGGCATCCCGACTCATGGNGGCAAGGACGCGATCGCAAAAATCCTCTACATCAAGAATGAAAAACCGGAGCTGTACCACGCCACCCACAAGTTTCTGGAGCCGAAAGNTTTCATCAACTACAAGCTCACCGGCAGATTCGCGGCGTCCTACGACTCGATCACGCTGCATTGGGTGACCGACAATCGCCGGGTCGACGAAGTGGTTTACGATCGTGACCTGATCCGGATGTCGACAATCGATCCCGCGAAACTGCCGGAGCTGAAACGATCCGTTGATGTGCTGAGCCTGATCCGGCCGGAGGTCGCTGACGAGATCGGCCTGAACCGGCAGGNGCGAGTGGTGACCGGGTCGCCGGACGTTCAGTCCGCGGCGATCGGCGCGGGCGCGGTCAACGACTTCAAGGCGAANCTTTATGTCGGGACGTCCTCCTGGCTGACGTGCCATGTGCCGTTCAAGAAACTGGATCTGCGACATCAAATCGCCTCCCTGCCGTCGTCGATCCCGAACCGATACCTGGCCACCAACGAACAGGAGTCGGCGGGCGCCTGCCTGAATTATTTGCGGGACAATGTTTTTTGCCGGAACGGCCAGTCACGATTTAATGAGCAGCCCGATGCCATGGCTGAGTTCAACCAACTCGCCCGGGAGGTGCCCCCTGGCAGCAACAAGCTGATCTTTACCCCGTGGCTCCATGGGGAGCGGACGCCCGTTGAGGATTCCTCGCTGCGATCCTGTTTTTTTAACCAATCGCTGCAGACCACCAAGGCGGACATGGTCCGGGCTGTCTTCGAGGGTGTGGCCTATAACTCGAGGTGGCTACTCGAGTGCATGGACCGATTCACAAAACGCCCGCTGGACAACATCAACGCCATCGGGGGCGGCGCCAACTCAGGGCTGTGGTGCCAGATTTTCGCCGATGTCATGGATCGAACCATTCACCAGGTTAAGAATCCGATCCAGGCGAACCTCCGGGGGGCGGCGTTCATCGCGGCCGTCGGCATGGAGTGGATGTCGTTTGATGATGTCCCGGAGCGAATCCAGATCGCCGCGAGTTATTCGCCCAACCCCGCCAACCGCCAGGTCTACAACAAACTGTACAGCGCCTTTCGGGAAATCCACAAAAGGAACAAATCACTCTTCGCAGACTTGAACCAGGAATGACATACAGCCTGACGCCTCACGGAACCGGAAACTCATCATGGACATAAGCAAACTCACCCGTTGGCTGCCGGGTCGCCTCGCCGCGGCGCTGTTCAAGTCTCTCAGGCGGCTGCCGGCGGTCAGGAAGGCGGTCGATGCGGAATACGAGACGCTCCTGGGCCAGATCGAGGAGAAAATAAAACCGTACAGGGGCAGCCACGCCGCCTACACGGAACTCCCGGAACACGGCAGGGCATCCGGGGAGATCCTTGCCGAGATGAAACAGCTCCGCGCCCTCGAGATGGAAAAGTGGAAGGACGGTTTTGTCTCCGGCGCGGTCTACCACGGCGACGCCGACCACATCGATCTGCTGAATCAGGCTTATGCGATCAACTCTCAAAGCAACCCGCTGCATCTCGATGTCTGGCCAAGCGCCGCGAAATACGAGTCCGAGATCGTCTCCATGACTGCCAAAATGCTCGGAGCGGAACAGGCCACGAACAACGATTCGCCCAAGCCGGAGGTCTGCGGCGTTGTCTCCTCCGGGGGAACGGAGAGCATCCTGCTGGCGATGAAAACCTACCGCGACTGGGCACGGGACAANCGGGGCATTCACGCCCCGGAGATCATCGTNCCCTCGACGGTCCATGTNGCCTTCGACAAGGCGGCGCACTATTTCAACATCAAGATTGTCCATGTCCCGGTGGGCGCCGATTACCGTGCCGACGTGGAGGCGACAAAAGCGCGGATCAACAAAAACACCATCGCGCTGGTCGGGTCCGCNCCCTGTTTNCCNCACGGCGTGATCGACCCGATCGAGGCGCTTTCCGAGTTGGCCCGCGAGCGGGGTATCGGGTTTCACACCGACTCGTGCCTGGGCGGGTTTGTTCTACCCTGGGCTGGGCAGCTTGGGTACGACGTGCCTCCGTTTGATTTTTCCCTCCCTGGCGTCACCTCCATCTCGGCCGACACCCACAAATACGGTTACGCGGCCAAGGGCACCTCGGTCGTCCTGTACCGAAGCCCGGAGCTGCGGCGGTACCAATATTTCACGGCGACCGATTGGCCCGGAGGTTTGTACTTTTCCCCGACCTTCGCCGGCAGCCGGGCCGGGGCGTTGAGCGCCGCCTGTTGGGCCTCCATGGTCGCGACAGGCCGAAATGGCTACCTCGATGCGACGAAAAAAATCGTCGAGACCGCCGCCCGGATCAAGGCCGGGATCGAGGCGATGCCGGACATCCAAATCCTCGGCGACCCGCTCTGGGTGATCGCCTTCGCGTCCGACACGCTCGACATCTTTCGCATCATGGATTGCATGGCGGAGAAGGGNTGGTCGCTCAACGGGCTGCACAAGCCGTCCTGTGTCCACCTCTGCGTGACACTGAGGCACACACGGGAGGGGATCGCCCAGCGCTTCCTCGATGACCTGGCCGCCTCCGTCGATCAGGTGAAGGAAAACCCCAAAGCGGAGGGAGGCATGGCGCCAGTCTACGGCATGGCCGCGACGATGCCGGACCGGGGTGCGGTCTCCGAGCTGCTCGTGCGTTACATGGACCTGATTTTCAAGGCCTGAACTGAAAGCTGAATTCCCATGAAAGAGACAGTCGACAAACAGCGGACTTTCTTTGCCGAAGGGCACACGAAACCGTTGCCGTTCCGAATCGAGACCCTGCAAAGACTGCACGAGGCGATCGTGGCTTATGAGCCGAGAATCAACGATGCCTTGAAGCAGGACCTGAACAAATCCGCGTTCGACGCCTACGCCTCCGAGGTGGGGCCGTGCCTGGCCGAGATCCGTTACATGACCGGGAACCTGAAAAAATGGGCCGCCCCGAAACGGCTTGGCGGGTCAATGCTCTTCCCCCTGTCGAACGCCTCGGTGATGTGCGAGCCGCTTGGCCAAGCGTTGATCATCTGCCCGTGGAACTACCCGTTCCGGTTGTCGATCCTGCCGCTGATCGCCTCCGTCGCAGCGGGGAACTGCACCATCCTGAAGCCGTCCGAAGTCTCCGGGCACACCGAGAAGGTGATCGCCGACATGATCGGGGAATACATCGACGAATCCGTCGTCTCCGTCGCCTGCGGCGGGGCGGAGGTCTGCACGGAATTGCTGAACGAACGGTTCGACCACATCCTTTACACCGGCAACGAGCAGGTGGCCAGGATCGTCTCGGCCGCCGCCGCCCGCCACCTGACGCCGGTCACGCTCGAGCTGGGCGGCAAAAGCCCCTGCATCGTCGACCGGAATTGCGACCTCGCAAAAACAGCCAAGCGCATCACCTGGGGCAAGTTCGTCAACGCCGGCCAGACCTGCGTCGCCCCGGATCATTTGTTCGTCGACAAGGCACTGAAGGAGGAACTGGTCGACGAGATCAAAAAAGCCGTCGCCACATTTTACGGCCCCGACCCGGCGCAGAGCGACGACTACGGGAGGATCATCAACCAGCGGCATTTCGACCGCGTCACCGGTTTCCTCAACGAGGGCGAGATATTGTTTGGCGGCGAGAGCGACCGGGAAACATTGTACGTCGCCCCGACCCTGATGCAGTACTGCCCTAGGGAGGCAACAATCTGCAACGAGGAAATCTTCGGCCCCATCCTGCCGGTCGTCGAGTTTGACGAACTGCCCGAGGTCATCGAGGCCATCAACCGGAAACCAAAGCCGCTGGCCCTGTACATTTTCTCACGGGACAAGGAGTTCCAGCGGCAAATCGTGTCCCGCACCTCCTCCGGCGCCGTTTGCATCAACGACGCGACTGTCCACCTGAGCAGGGCGGATCTGCCGTTTGGCGGTGTCGGCAACAGCGGCTACGGCCGATACCACGGCCGCGCTGGGTTCGAGACNTTCTCGAACAAGAAAAGCCTCTTCCGTCAAACCAATCTGTTCGACATCCCCAAGCGATACCCCCCCACCGACTCAGTCGGCCTGGGCCTCATCAAGCGGATCATCAAATAGGGNTTGAAGCACCCGCTTGGCCAAGCGCTTGGTTAAACGCAGAGTTCGCANAGACGGGGAGGGCCGCAGAGCGAAGCATGGAAAACCCCAACGGGATTCCACGTTAAAGCCCAAGGTTGAAACCAACGGTTTCTACCTTGGGTCGCACCGTTTCATTCCCTTCGGGATAACAGCTAGGAATCCAAAACGCTGACGACTTGTCGTAACGCGACAACTGCTTCTCACGCTACGCATTCACCTTCGCGTTAAACGCACACCGCTTCTCGCGCAACGCAGACGCCTTTGCGCACGACGCAATCCAGTTCTCACGCTACGCAACCGACTTCTCACCTTACGCAATCCACTTTTCGCACTACGCAATCGCGTCTGCGTTTCGTGCAAACTGCCTTGCACGTCATTTTCTCTAAAAAACTTTTTACACAAAAACCCAANAAAATGGGCGATTTTGGCTCCGATCCCGACTTTCGTCTAAAAAAACGAAAATATTTTTTCCCATTTCGAAAAACCAACTGTAAAGGATGGTATGAACGATCTTATAGATAATGTTCAGGTTCGGGTTACAGAAGATGACCCGAAAGCGCTTACAATTACTGTTCGGAATAAGTCGAACGGCGGTTGTAATAACGAAACATCAACCAACGCGCCTGTGGCCAAGCCACCACAGGTCCCGGAGCCACCTCCCAGTGAGCCTCCACGGAAGCCGAGGCGGAAACGCGATTCCAACCAATATCGCGACACCGGCCAATGGCGGGACCTCGTGGTGCAGGAATGGGAGGCGGTCGCTCCCGGCGAACCCCTCGGCGGCATGACGCTCGNGGAGTTCAAGGCCGCCACTGAGCCGGTGGTTGCCGAGCGTGCAAACCTGAAGCGTCTCCGGGGTGACGTGAGCGGGACCATCGCCCGTCGCAACACTGCCGATCATGGCGCCAAAAAGACCATCAACCGGGTCATCGCCGGGGTGAAAGCCTCGCCAAATTTCGGCTCGGACAGTGATCTCTACAGGCAGCTTGGTTATGTGCCCGACATTGAAAGACAACGTCCCACAAAACGGGGCAACACCGGCGACGGTGAATCGCCCGGTCAGTAGGCGTGCTTTCGATGAGTGACCAGGGGTTGGTGTGGCCAGGCGCCGCACCAACCCTTTTGTTTTAGGATGAGGACAAGACGAGGGTTGGGGACGAGCATCTGCTACTTGTCAATAACAAGAACTGACCCCTTTTCCGGCATCAGCGTCACCCTCGGAGGATCAAAAGAGAGATAAAACAGATGGCAGCACCAATGGACGCCGCTTCTGGCGTCTCCATGCCGCACACGAAAACCCATCCCACTAATTCCACCAGTAAGACCCATTGCATCGCAACACCGAGGCCGACGCTGAAGGAAGGCAACAGGTTATTCTGAACCAAGTATCTCGATTGTCCCGGGCCCGACCCTGAGTGTACCGCCCTCGATAACCTTGGTCCGTAGTCCGCCTCGGCCCTTCAGGAAATCCTCCACGCCATGTGCCATCGCGTCATTCATCCAATGACAGGGAACGCATTCCTCGGTACCTTGAAATACCATCCCGTCGATGGCGAACTGTTTGCCGATCAGCGTGTTTAAATCCACCCCGGAGAGCAGCACGTTGCGACGGTATCCCAACGGCAAAAGCCCCGCTCCAAATTCCCGGCATACCTCATTGTGAACAGCTTGGTCAAAAAAGGTAACCTGCGCCTTGTAGTCCTCCTTAAAGCCAAAATACCGATCCCCGACGATCCCCTTGCCAGCGACGAGTTCAGCGCTCTCACACTCGATGATCGGGTGCGTCCCCGGTACTCCACCGTGGTGGCCGCGGAAATTGTGTCCCTCGGAAACATAAATTGCCAGCGTCTCAATCGGTTTTCTCACGCACACTTTCTATCGGGGGAACACCTCCGGCGACAAGGCCAATTTCAACAACTGCCGCAACCAGTCCAAGCGCCAAGGGCAATCAATCAGGGCTGGTCTCGGCCCCGGCGCTGGCCTACTTTCCGCCGGCGACAAAGTACACGGGATGACTTCACTTGAGCGAACTTGGGCAAGGCTTGATGGCAAACCGGTGGATCAACTGCCGGCTTTGCCCATCTTCATGACNTATGCNGGCAACNTGATCGGNCAACGNTANGACNANTNCTGCCGNGACCACCGNATNNTGGTGGANGGCAACCTGGCGATGGTNGANCGGTACGGNATCGATCTGGTNTCCTGNTGCTGCCAGCCCTTCNCCGAGGCGGCCGACTGCGGCGCCGANNTGGANTACTACGACAACCAGCCGCCGGCCTGTCGCAACCANCTGCTGAAGGAACCGNCCGACCTNTTGACATTAAAACGCCCGGACCCCCACGGNGGTGGCNTGATGACCGAGCGCATCAANGCCATAGAGTTGTATAAAAAAACNGTAGGCGACACTATCCCCATCCAAGGTTGGGTGGAGGGACCCATGGCACAAGCATCAGATCTCCGTGGCATCAATGAGATCATGCTGGAGACGGTCACCAACCCGGAGTTTGCGCGGGATTTGATGGATTGGGTGACGGAAATGGAGATTGAATTCGCTCTGGCCCAGATCGCCGCCGGGGCCAACTTGATCGGCATCGGCGATGCAGCGGCCTCACTCGTCAACCCCACCTATTACGCCGATGAGGTNGCGCCNAGNGAGAAGAAAATCGTCGATGCCATCCACGANGCNGGTGCGCGGGTGCGGNTGCACATNTGNGGCAGNATCCAGGGCAAATACNAGGCGATNAAAAACCTGGNAGTGGANCTGCTGGACATCGACTATNTNCANNCCGTGGCCGAGGTGCGCGAAGGCACGGGACCAACCCAGTGTTTGTCAGGAAACATCGACCCGGTGCGCGGGATCAAAGACAGCACGCCCAGACAGATTCGCGCTGATTTCGCAAAAGCACACGAGGAGGCCGGCGAAAACTTCATCCTCGCCGCCGGTTGCGAGGTCCCCCCGGAAACACCGGAGGAAAACGTCGTGGCAATGTTCGACTACGCCCGGTCCGCCTCCTGATAGAATCAACGGCCGGGAGAGCTACCAATGGAACTACGATAATATCTAGTTCATGATGGATTAATTCTTGCATTTTTTAGAGCCTTGAATTTGAATGCGCTGCAAATGGCCAAGCGCTGATGGCATCCCCATCAAGGGGTAACCCGCTGGCCAAGCGGCATGGTAAACTGCAGAGACCATCTCCGAAAAGCAATGGCCCATGAGGATGGCGGACGGCTCCCGATGGATTTCGGCAGCACGGCGGTGACCGGCATTCATGCCTCCTGCGTTGAGCAGTTGCGCGAGCACTACGACCTGGAAAATCGGCCGGTCAAAATTTGCGAACCCTACCAGATGCTCGGGGAGGTGGAGGAGGACTTGGCCGAGGTGATGGGAATCGACACTGTCGGCGTGGTACCACGCAACACGCTCTTCGGTTTTCCCAACGAGAACTACAAGGAATTTCGGACACCGTGGGGCCAGGAGGTCCTGGTTTCGGAACACTTCAACACGGAGCAAAAACCAAACGGGGACGTTTACATCTACCCGGAAGGCGACATGACAGTGCCAGCAAGCGGGCAGATGCCGTCCAATGGATTTTTCTTCGACACCATCGTCCGCCAGCCTGAGATCGACGAGGATAACCTGGATCCTGAAGACAACCTGGAAGAATTCGGCTTGATCTCGGAGAAGGACTTGAAGCATTACCGGGATGAACTGGATCACCTGGAGGGAACCGACCGGGCCATCGTTGCAACCCTTGGCGGGATGGCATTCGGAGACATCGCGTTGGTGCCGGCTCCTTTCCTTAAACATCCCAAGGGCATACGGGACATCGCAGAGTGGTACATCTCCACCGCCGCACGGCAGGACTATATTCACGACGTCTTTTCGAGGCAGTGCGACCATGCACTTCAAAATCTCGAGAAACTCAAGGAGGTGCTGGGAGATCGAATCGACGTGGTCTTCCTCTGCGGAACCGACTTTGGCACACAGGCCAGCACATTTTGTTCGCCGCAAACCTTCATCGATCTTTGGGCGCCATATTACCGACAGGTAAATGACTGGATCCACCGCAACACAAGTTGGAAGACCTTCAAGCATTCCTGTGGAGCCGTGGAGACTTTCATGGAAAATTTCATCAACGTCGGATTTGACATCATCAACCCGGTCCAGTGCTCGGCAGCCGGGATGGAGCCGCGCCATTTAAAGGAGAAATACGGCGACCGGTTGGTGTTCTGGGGCGGTGGCATCGACACCCAGAAGACCATGCCATTCGGCACCCCCGAGGAGGTGCGCCGACAGGTGCTCGAACGCTGTGAAATTTTTTCGAAGGACGGTGGCTACGTGTTCGATTCCATCCACAACCTCCAAGCCCTCAGCCCGGTCGAAAACATGGTGGCCATGCTCGACGCGGTGAAGGAATTCAACGGGGATAACTGACATGGCAAAGACCATCAAAATCTTTGTCATCCATCCAGCTTCAGATCAGCAAAGTTTCAATTCATGAGCTACGAGTTAAACCAACTCTACGATGCAGTCATCACTGGCGACAACAAGACCTCCCACGCGATCACCGAACAGGCTCTGGCAGAAGGAATCGATCCAATGAAACTGGTAAACGACCACATGATGCCGGCCATGGACGAGGTGGGACGGCGATTCGAGATGAACGAATATTATGTCCCTGAACTTCTGCTCTCCGCGCGGGCGATGAAAGCCTCAATGACGCTCATCCGCCCACTGATGATCCAGTGCGATATAGAACCGATAGGCCGAGTGGTTGCCGGCACCGTCAAGGGCGACCTCCACGACATCGGTAAAAACCTCGTGGCCGCGATGTTGGAAGGCGGAGGGTTCGAAGTGTTCGACCTTGGCACCGATGTGGCCCCCGAGCAGTTTGTGGAGGCGGCTCGGGAACACAATGCCGATATCGTCGCACTCTCAGCCCTGCTGACCACGACCATGCCATCGATGAAACTAACCATCGATGCATTCGCCGCCGCCGGCATCCGGGATCGGGTGAAGGTTTTTGTGGGAGGTGCCCCGGTAAACCAGGAATTCGCCGACGAAATCGGTGCTGACGCCTACAGGGAAAATGCCGTCAGTGCGGTCGCCCATGCCAAGCAATGCATGGGAGTCTCAACCTGACCCCGTCGACATTCGTCGATGGGCGGGAAAAGCCCAATGGAGTATGCGGCCCATTGTTCGGTTCCGGTCGGGGCTACACCCCTCCCTACACCGAACAATGGAAGTGAAAACCCAAAACCAAATCTCTCATGACAGTTGGTA
>NYYJ01000008.1 GCA_002686755.1 Verrucomicrobiales bacterium | reverse complement strand
TACTCCCTTGGCACTGGCCCATTCAAACGGCCAAGCGCTTGGCCAAGCGAGATAAAACTGGAGTGCGCTTGGCCAGGCGGCGGTTCACGGAGCCAGGTCGGTGAACGGCGCCCACGGCAGGTTGCGCGTGACGGCGTAAAGCAACATCCCAACAACCAACCCGATGACCAGTCGAACATTCGCGAACACCGTATGAAACGGCTCCGAAAGTTTTACCGAGCGAATGTACCGGCCGAAGTCGGTTACGCCCATCCCAAGCAGGAACATTATCCCGGGATTGAGCCGGAGCGCCTCGAGCAAGTTGCCGTGCGTCAACTGGTACAGCGCCCGCGACGAACCGCAGCCGGGACAGGTGTAGCCGGTCGTGACAAAAACGGCGCACTTGGGGAAGAAAGGCAGCTTGGTCGGGTCGAGGAAGAACAGCGCCACCGCACCGCCCAGCACGATCAACGGGATGCCGATGAAGATCGTGAGGTGCTTGGCGGACATGAATCGTTCTGCCGGGATTGCCGGTCAGAAGGGCATTAAACCTCCCCGTCCCATAAAAAAGACCATCATCAAGATGAACACGATGCAGAAGAACGCCCCGCCGAGAATCCCGATCCACGCATGAACGGTTCCCTTGGCCTCCGGGTTCGCATTGACCTTTTTGAGTCCAATGATGCCAAGGATCAACGCTGGGAGGGCCAGCACGAAACCGGCCGGAGGACACAACAGGCCAAGTCCGCTGAATATGGCGAGGTAGTATCCCACCAAAGCCGGGACGTTCTTGTACGGGATCACTGTTGAGACGCCGCCGTCCCCCTTTGGAGTTGCAGAGGCTGATGCAGACGGTGACGAAGCAAAATCGCCCTGAAATTCCGGCAGCGTGGCTAGCGGCACCCACTCGCCGGAGCCATCCGCCTCGACGAGCGAGTCGCGAGTGCATCGATTTTGAGCGATCCACTGGGATAACTCTTCCGTGCTGACCGGCCCGTATTCGTTCCCGTCCGTTCCCTTGATTTTATATTGCTGGCTCATGGCTTAAACGTGTCAAATTTCCACTCCCTGTGAATGTAGATAATCCTTCACCTCGGGATCATTCAGGAAAACCAGGTTGATGATGCCGAGAACCATGTTGATCAGGTCACAACAGATGATGTTGACGATCTGCATGATTGCGATGCCCTTGGCTGACTTGAACGCTGGCATCGGATTGGCCCCCAGCATTTGGCTGCCTCGGATTATCGCCATTATCCCAAAGATGAGAGCGTAAACTGGCAAAATCATGAGGAACACTCCGATTCCTAATGTGGCAAGTGTGAGCATGCCGAAATAACATCCGTACGTTAATCCCACCAACACGCCGATAATTCCACCCACCAGCGTCATGATCGAGATGGCCTGTAATTTGCCCGGTTTGACCGGTTGCCCAGCGGGGACCGGGGCTGGTGCTGCGGGAATCGCA
The DNA here is from genome assembly GCA_002686755.1 of Verrucomicrobiales bacterium. Lineage (GTDB taxonomy): Bacteria > Verrucomicrobiota > Verrucomicrobiia > Limisphaerales > UBA1096 > UBA1096. The sequence continues at coordinate 58,370 of NYYJ01000008.1, read as the reverse complement.
GGCGGAGTGGTTGGCACCGGGGACTCCGCCGCTTGGCGGCAGATATGACTCAACTCCACGATCCGGTTCAGGGGAGTCCACTCGCCGCCCGGCGTTTTCGAAAGCAGCGAATTGCCGTCTATCCGGCCGCTCTTTGCCCATGCGAGAATGGTTGCTTCATCCACAGGGCCATAAACCTTGTCGTCTTCTGCCTTGAATTCGTACATCGGTTATTTCCTCTGGGGCGGGATTATAACAAGGGTTAATGCTGCGTCAACTCCTCCAGTTTGCGCTTGGCCAAGCCGTCGTCGATGACCGAGGCGGCCAATTCCCAGCCTTCCAGCGCCGAGTCGGTCCTGGCCGCGACGAACAGCGCGTGGGCGGTGTTGAGCAGCACGGCGTCCCGGCGCGGGCCGCGATCCTCCCCGGCCAGAATCGCGCGGATGGTGGCGGCGTTCGCCTCCGCGTCGCCCCCCTTGAGATCGTCGAGCGTGGCCGGTTGTAGAGGGAATAACTCCGGTTTGTCACGGCTCACCGTGAAGCCGCGATCCTGATAAAACTCCGCGATCGTGTTTTCGCCGAGCGTCGAGAGCTCGTCCATCGCGCCGTCGCCCGCGCGGCCGTTGACGACCATGCCGCGCCGGATGCCGATCGACTGCAGCACGCGCCCGATCGGTTCGCACAGCTCGCCCTTCGGCACGCCGATGAGCTGCGCCGTGGGTCGCGCCGGGTTGAGCAGCGGCCCGAGGAAATTGAACACCGTGCGCTGGCCCCGTTCGGCGCACAGCTTGCGCGCCGGCATGATGTGCTTGAACGCCGGGTGATAGCCGGGCGCGAAGATGAACGCAAAACCGTGGTCGCGCAGCCCGGCGGCCACCTGCTCCGGCGTGAGGTCGGTCGGGATGCCAAGCGCGGCCAGCACGTCGGCGCTGCCGGACTTGGAGGTGATCGCGCGGTTGCCGTGCTTGGCCACGGTCACCCCGGCCGCCGCCGCCACGATCGCCACAGTGGTGGAGATGTTGAACGTCCCGAGCTGGTCGCCGCCGGTGCCGCAGACGTCGAGCATCTCGCGTCCGCGCGTCTCGTCNTNCAGCGGCACGGGCAGCGCCTTNTCGCGCAGTTCACTNGCGAACGCCGCGATCTCNNNNGGCGTCTCGCCCTTNGNNGCNAGCGCNGTNAGGAAANCGGCCTTGGCCTCGGGGGTAACCGCTTCATCNGTCAGGCCAGCGATCGCGTCGTGTACCTGCTCTGCACTCAGTTCCGTGCCGTCGGTCAGTTGCGTGGTCAGGGTGTCCAACATGGCGGCGACGATACGCGCCCCACCGCCGCTTGGTCAAACCGACATCGCTTGGCCAAGCGCGGATCACCCCCGGTTGCGCTGGGCCGGGAATCGTGGAACCCTTGGCTGCGGGTGACAGTGGAAAAACAGAAGATCGTGCTTCCGGGGGGCGGTGGGTTTATTGGCCGCCATGTCACGCGGCATTTCGCGGGCAAAGGGTGGGAGGTGGTAGTTCTGTCCCGGCAGCTTCATGAACCGCGGGACGGCGTCCGTTTCGTCTGGTGGGACGGCGCCAACCTCGACGCCTGGGCCGACGAACTCGACGGAGCGGCGGCGGTCATCAACCTCGCCGGGCGTTCGGTCAACTGCCGGTACGGGAAGAAAAACCGGCGGGAGATTTACCAGTCGCGGGAGTTCTCCACCGAGGTGATCGGCGAGGCGATCGCAGAGTGTGCTGCACCGCCGCCGGTCTGGTTCAACGCCAGCTCGGCGACGGTTTACCGGCACGCGCTCGACCGCGCGATGGACGAGGCCAGCGGCGAGATCGACCCGGTCGAGCCGGGTAAACCAAGGGACAAGTGGGAGTTTTCCGTTGACGTGGTGAACCGCTGGGAGCGGGCGTTGTTCAATGCGGCGACGCCGGACACGCGCCGCATCGCGATGCGTTTGTCGATGGTGTTCGGCACCGGCTCGGGCGGCGTGTATGAGGCGTTCCGCAACATCGCACGGCTTGGCCTGGGCGGCACGCAGGGGCCGGGCACGCAGTACGTGAGCTGGCTGCACGTGGACGATTTTTTGCGGATGCTCGACTGGTGCCTGGAGAACGGTGAACTCATCGGGCCGATCAACATGTGCTCGCCCAACCCGATGCCGAACAGCGACTTCATGCGGGCCTTCCGCGAGGCGTGCGGCGTGAAGCGCGGTCTGCCGGCGTCGTCGTGGATGCTCGCGATCGGTGCGTTTTTCATGCGCACCGAGACGGAGCTACTGCTCAAGAGCCGCCGGGTGGTCCCGGGAAAACTGCTCACGTCCGGATTCAAGTTCAATCACCCCACTTGGCCGGAGGCGGCGAAGTCAATCGAGCGATTGTGGCGAGACTAAGCGCGGCGTTTGTTTCCCGCTTGGCCAAGCGGGCGGTTACTCCTTGGTGAGGACCTCGTCGAGGTTGAGAATGAGGCTGGTGATGCCGGTTAGGGCGGCGACTTGGGCGGTGTCCAGCGCCGAGTCCGGCTTGGACTCGCCGACGGAGAGCAACTCGTTGGCTTCGCTAGGGTGCTCGGCGTAATGGACCTGCAGCTTGGCCAAGCGCTTGGCCAAGAGATCAATTTCATCCCGCTGGGCCGATCGGCCGGTGGCCATGGCCAGCGCCTGGCCAAGCCGGTCGGTGTCGCTGCCCGGCTGCCGCAGCAGTTGCTCAGCGAAGCAGCGGGCGGCCTCGACGTAGGTGGTGTCGTTGAGCAGGTTGAGCGCCTGCATCGGGGTGTTGGTCCGGCTGGGGCGCACGGTGCAGACGCGCCGCGCCGGGTTGTCGAAGAACATCGCCGGCTTCACGGAGCGCCGCCAAAAGGTGTACAGGCTGCGCCGGTACAGCGCCTCGCCGCTGTCCCGCTTGTAGACGATTTTGCCGTAGCTGAAATCGGACCACACGCCAGGCGGTTGGTATGGCTTGACCGGCGGGCCGCCCATGCGGGCCCACAGCTGGCCACTGATCGCGAGCGCCTGGTCGCGGATCGCCTGCGCGCTCATGCGATAGCGCGGCCCGCGGGCGATGAGGCGGTTTTGCGGATCGCGCTCGAGCAACTCCGATGTCACGGCAGAGGATTGGCGGTAGGCCGCACTGGTGACGATGAGTCGGTGCAGCTGCTTCACGTTCCAGCCGGACCGGACGAACTCGGTCGCGAGCCAGTCGAGAAGCTCGGCGTGCGCGGGGTGTTCGCCCTGCACGCCGAAATCCTCGGTTGTCTTGACGAGGCCGGTGCCGAAGAAATGTTGCCAGTAACGATTCACCGTGACGCGGGCGGTGAGCGGGTGGCCCGGGTCGGTTAGCCACCGCGCGAGGTCGAGCCGATTGGCGCTCCCGCGCTTGGCCAAGCCGGGCAGGCTGGCCGGGACACCCGGCTGGAGCGACTGGTTTTTGTCCGGTTGATCGTAAACCCCACGGACAAGCAGGTAAGTGTCGCGCGGTTGATCCATTTCACGCATGACCATCGTTTTGGAGAAGGAATCGGTGAGCTTGCGAATCGCCGTTTGAGCGGTCACCTCACCGCGCTTGGCCGCGATAAAATCTGCCATCTGAGACCGGTGATGCCGAGCGAGTATCTCGTGCTGTTCAGCCAGGCGCTTGGCCGGGGGTGTTTTTAGAATTCGAATCATTTCCTCCGGCAAAACTTCTCTCATTTCGAGGCTGGGCTCCGGTGCGGAGGTCACTGAGACTCGAAAGCGTCCAAGCAGATGTTTCTTCGCGCCGTGCTGGTGGTGGAGCTTCAAGGTGAAGCGAGTGCCTTTGCCGGCCGGCCATGTTTCCTCAAGCCCAAAGACGGCTTTTCGTGGTTGGTTGTAATCAAAATCCTTTTTCCAGATACCCCAGCCGGACTGGGGATCATTATCGATCGCGCCGTTCACTGGTAGCCCGTCCTGGTTAAATTCCGCAATGGCACTCGCGAATGAAAGAGGCTTGAGTTCCCCCGGCCGGTCCTTGGCGCTAACGCTAATAGTGAACCGGATTGAGGTCTGTGGGTTGGCAACCTCTTCCAGCGCACCGGTGTCCGGGCCGACGATCGCCTTGAAGCGCGTGTAGCCCTTGGGCAGGCGGAAGACAATTCGCGATTTGGCGTGGGTCCCGATGCCCCATTTGAGCGGTTTTCCGTCAAGGCGGAGTGGCTGGTCTTTCACGTTTTTATTTTTGAGAACCTTGCGATAGTCGGTGGTCGCTGAATGCCAGTCGAGGTCGGTCAATTTGAGCGTCCCGTCTGGGCCTTCGAGAGTTGGTTCGCCCCAGTTGCCCCAGTCGGAGGAGATGCCGTTGCCGGTGTCACCGACGTCGAGTACGAGCAATCCCTTCCCGGTGATGTCGATGTCCAGCCGCTTGGCTCCCTTGGTCATCACGCCACTGTCGAAGCGCAGCTCCAAGTTGCCGAGGTCGACCTCATCGACACCGGGCAGCAACTCAAAACCGGTAAGCACGAAATTGCCCTCACGCCCGGGTCCGCCGCCTTTGAGGCTTGGATCCGTAAGAGTCTCAAGCCGCAGTCCGGTGATGCCTTCGAGGTCTGTGCGGAAGGTGAGCTTGTAGTCGTCGTGATCGGGCAGCTTGCCGGAAGCGAGCACCGAGGCGTCACTTTGAATCGTCAATTCCGATCCGGCAGTCGATCCGGCAGTGTCGGGCTTGATCCGCTGCCAGCCATCCAGTCGGCCGGTATTAGCGATCTGCTTTACATACGGTGCCTCCCATTTTTTTCGGTCCTCTTCGAACCGGGCCAGCGGAAGATTAAGCACCGATCGGTGCTCTTCCAGCTGGGCCTCTAGGGCGCGGAGTTCACGGGCCTGTTCCGGCGTGGGCACGCGGATGGTCGGTTCCATGTCACCGCCGCCCTTTTCCGGCAGGTTGTTGAAAAAGGCGAACAGTCGGTAAAACTCCTGCTGCGAGATCGGGTCGTATTTATGATCGTGGCAGCGGGCGCAGCCGACGGTGAGGCCAAGCCAGACCGTGCCGGTGGTCTCGACGCGGTCGACCACGTACTCGACCTGTGTCTCGGCGGCGATCGCGCCGCCCTCGCCGTTGAGCATGTGGTTGCGGTTGAAGCCGGTGGCGATGAGCTGATCGAGCGACGTCTCCGGCAACAGGTCGCCGGCGAGCTGCTCGACCGTGAATTCGTCGAACGGCATGTTGTGGTTCAGTGCGTCGACGACCCAGTCCCGCCAATGCCACTGGTTGCGGGTGCGGTCGGCCTGGAATCCGTTGGTGTCGGCGTAGCGTGCGGCGTCGAGCCAGCCCTGCGCCATGTGCTCCCCGTAGCGCGGTGAGGCCAACAGCCGGTCGACCAGCCGCTCGTAGGCGCGCGGTCTTGAGTCGGCAACGAACGCCTCCACCTCGGCCGGCGTCGGCGGCAGGCCGGTGAGGTCGAGCGTGGCACGGCGGATGAGCGTGCGCTTGGCCGCGACCGGCGACGGAGCAAGCTGCTCGTCACTGAGCTTGGCCAGGATGAAGGGATCGATCGCGTTGCGCGGCCGCGCTTGGCCAAGCGCCCGGTCAAGCGGCAGGGCGGGGCGCTTGGGTGGGATGAAGGCCCAATGCTTTTGCCACTCGGCGCCCTGTTCGATCCAGCGCCGGATCGACTCCTTCTCGGCGCCGGTGAGCGAGCGCCCTGTGTCAGACGGCGGCATGACATCGTCCGAGTTATCGGTGGTGATGCGGCGGTACGCCTCGCTCCCGCCCGGCTTGCCGGCGACGAATGGGCGGACGCCGTCCTCGTTGCGGAACGCCCCTTTCTCCGTGTCGAGCCGAAGGCCGGCCTTGCGCTGGTTGGCGTCCGGGCCGTGGCACTGGAAACAGTTGTCGGAAAGGATCGGGCGGATGTCGCGGTTGAACTCGATGCTGCTTCCGTCATCCGCGCCCACGGGGGAGAGGAGGCTGGCAAGCAGGGTTGCCACCGTCAGCGTGCGCTGGGCCGGTTGGCTGCGCTGTCGCATCACGGGGCCGCGCTGCTGGGGTTGGTGGCGTCCGGCTTGACCGGTGCGTCCGGCAGGTCGTCGATCTTCAACTCGAGCATCATGCGCGGCGGCTTGTACTCGGTGGCCGGCAGGTTCTCGATCCAGTTGCCGCTCTCGAGTTGTTCGCGCTTCGCCTCCTTGGCCTCGACCACGGCCCAGACGATCGCGGCGATCGCGATCAGCACGAGCAGCGGCAGCCAGATGCTCCAGTTGACGCGCGTCAGGAACAGGGTGAGCCGGTCGACGAATCCCTTCTTGCCCGGGGAGAGCGCGGGGTCGTTGGCCAGCGCTTCTGTGCCGCCCAGCTCCTGGTTGAGCTGGACAACCACCGGGGCCGAGTCCAAGTGAAGAATCCGGCAGTAGGAGCGGACAAACCCGCGGACGAAGACCGGGGCGTCAAACTTGTCGAAATCCCCCTCCTCAAGGGCCAGCACGTGGTCGGCGCGGATTTTGAGTACCTCCCCGATGTCCTCGAGCGTTTTGCCCTGCTCCTCCCGGGCGGCTCTCAACTGGTCTCCAACGGATGGCATCCTGCCCGTTTTCTAGCGGCAAACCGTCCCCCAGACAATCCCCAAAGTCCGGTTTTTGCGGCCGCTTGGCCAAGCGCCTGGCCAAGCGGGCAGGGGAGCGGAATTGCGTTTCACGCGCTTGGCCGGGCTGTTATTGTTCGGCCCACGTTGGACTAAAAAACAGATGAACCCCGACCAAATTGCCGTTGCCGGATTGATCGTCGTGATGTTCGCGCTGTTTGCGTGGAACCGTTGGCGTTACGACATCGTGGCGGTCCTTTCGCTGGTGGCGCTGGTGGCACTGGACGCGATCCTCGGCGGGGAATCATCCAAACTCGTCACCGAGCCGAAGCGGGTGCTGGAGGGATTCGGCCACCCGGCGGTGGTGACCGTGGCCGCCGTGCTGATCATCAGCCGGGCACTGCGCAACTCCGGCGTCGTCGACCAGATCGCGCGCCACGTGATGCCGTTCACGAAAAACCAGCTGCCGCATATCCTCAGCCTCTCGCTGGTGGTCATGGTGCTGTCTGCCTTCATGAACAACGTGGGCGCGCTTGCGCTCATGCTGCCGGTCGCGCTCAAGACGGCGGTCGACCGCCAGCGCTCGCCCACCATCCTGCTGTTGCCGATGGCGTTTGCCAGCATCCTCGGCGGCATGATGACGATGATCGGCACGCCGCCGAACATCATCATCGCCAGCCTGCGCGCGGAGCTGACCGATGCACCGGCGTTCGGCCTGTTTGCCTTCACGCCGGTCGGCGGCCTTGTGGCGGTCGGCGGCCTGCTGTTCATCGTGCTGGCCGGTTGGCGGCTGATTCCCGCCAAGTCCCATAAGAAACCGGGCATGGAATCGCTGTTCCAGATCGACGACTACATCACCGAGATCAGCGTGCCGGCCGACTGCGATTGGATCGGCAAAACCGTCACCGAGGCGGAGCAACTCGTTGGCGAGAAGATGACCCTCTTCGGATTCATCCGGAAGGACGGCCGGGTGCTGCCTCCCAATCCGGACGGTATCATTCAGGAAGGCTGCCGGTACGTGGCCAAGGCCGATCCGGTGGAGTTGCAGGCGTTGATCGAGGAACACGGCCTTCATTTGGCGAAGGAGATGCGGCACCGGATCGACAGCCTGAAGGGGGAGGCCACCGGCTTCACCGAGGCGATCGTAACCGCCGACTCGCCGCTGCTGGGCCGCACCCGGACCCACCTCCGGCGCCGCAGCGGCAACACGATGACGCTCATGGCTGTAGCACGCCAAAACAAGCCGATCCGCCAGCAACTCAAGGAGGTGGTTTTTCGCGTCGGCGACGTCCTGCTGCTGCACGGCAAAACCCCGGAGATGGACGACACCATCGCCGACCTGAACCTGCTGCCATTGGCCGAGCGGGAACTGAACGTCGGCACGTTCTCCCGGATCGGTTTGTCCGTGGGGATCTTCGCGGGGGCCATCGGGTTGAGCATGGCTGGGTTCCCGATGACGATCGCCTTCCTCGGGGCCGTGCTGGCTTACATCCTCTGCGGGATACTACCGCTCCGCGATATTTACCGGGAGGTGGAATGGCCGATCATCGTCCTGCTCGGCGCGATGATCCCGGTCAGCCAGGCGTTCCAATCGACGGACTGCACCGGCTTGATCGCCGAGTCGATCCACGGCCTGACCGGTGCCCTGCCGCCGTGGTCGATGATCACGCTGGTCATGGTCGTGACGATGTGTCTCTCCGACATCATCAACAACGCCGCCACGGCATTCATCATGGCCCCGATCGCCGTCGGTATCGCCGGCACCCTCGGCCTGCAGCCCGACCCGTTTTTGATGGCGGTAGCCGTCGGGGCATCTTGTGCGTTTCTGACCCCGATCGGGCATCAATGCAACGCCATGATACTGGGTCCAGGTGGCTATCGGTTTGGTGATTACTGGCGGGTTGGCCTGCCGCTGGAAGGGCTCATCGTCCTCATAGGCACACCGTTGATTATCCACTTCTGGCCGCTGAGTTGACCTCCTGTATGGCGCTTGACCATGCGCAGTAAAAGATGTTTATTCACGGTGCTCGATTCCTAATTTATGCTTAATAATAAGCTAAACTATCGAAACTTAGATTCCGATGGAGCGGGCAGGACTTCGAGAATTCGGGGATTCACATTGATTGAACTGCTGGTGGTCATCGCCATTATTGCCATTCTGGCGGCCATGCTGCTGCCGGCCTTGGCCAAGGCTGGCAAGGATGCTGAGGGATGTAACTCCTTGGACTCATGTTTCTAGTTGGCTGACGTGTCAGCGGTTTCGCATTGGCCAGCCCAAAGCGGTGTGCTGATGAACCAGATAATCGTGCCGGCGAGTGCCGTCCACTTCACGGCGTCGTGATCGATCATGCCAGTGAAGTAAAGGAGGCTCGGAACAAGACTCGCTGCGAGTGCGAGATACGAGATGATTTTTGCCAATGATTTCATGTTGAGTTTTCGGTGGTTGTTCTACGCGGGAACTGGTTTTTGGGTAAGTTTGCTCAACGCCAGATAAATCATGCCGCAAGCCAGCCAAGCGGGGATCACGGCATACGCGGCGAAGATGCCCTTCGCGAAAATTAGGTAAAGGCCAATGGACACCGGCAGCAGCCAGGCGACGAGTGCCGCGAGATTCACCGACGAACCCACTCGCACGGCGTAGTCGTCTCGCAGACCGATTTTCTTCATCAAATAATAGTCCACAAAAACGACCGCGCCCATTGGGCCGAGGATCGTGCCATACGTCCCAACAAAACCGAGCAACTGGGCGGAAAGATTCGGGAACGCTCCGGCAACCGTGGCCACCGCACCGGCCACGAGCGTCATCGTTTTGCGGGAGCAGGTGGGCATCACGCCCTGGAACGCCAATCCCGCGCGATAGATCGTGGGGTTGGCCGTCGTCCAGCCGGCGATCACCACGCAGATGATGCCGGTCCAGCCCAGCGCGCCCCAAGCAAGAGCGCCCGGGTTGGCAGAGTGATCCTGCGACAACTTGATCTGCGCTGCCAGCAGCAGTGCCGCGCAGATCCACCCCATGTAATGGCCGAGGAACATGCCGATCGACGGCGCCCAACCGGACGATGCACTGCGCGCAAAGCGAAAGATCGACAGGTCAGCCATGCCGAAGTGCATCGCGCCGTTGCACAGCCACGCGAACGCGACGATCTGCCAAAACGGAAACGCCTGGACGCCTTCCTTTTCCTGCACAAACGCGATAGCGTCGCTCCAGTATTTGCCTTCGCTCAGCGCGGCGAAACTGGTCGCCTCCATTTGCACCAGCGAGACAACCCCGCAGGCGACGAAGATGGCGATCATCCATGGCGCCGCGATGTTCGCCACGCGAGCCACAGCTTGATAACCGGCCGCCGCCACCACTGCGATGATGACACCGACCACCACAACCAAACCTGTAAAGGAGGGAGCGCCAAAACCGAACGTCGCCTCCGGCACCGTGTAGTGAATGTTGAACGGTACACCGACCGCGCTGGCCGACACCGTGATCATCGCGCCGGCTAGAAAACAAAACAGCACACCGTTGACGACGTTGTAACATTTCGTGAGGGAGCCGCCCGCGATGCGCTCGAGCTGATAATACAGCGTGAACCGCTTGCCGATGGCGATGGGAGTCACGAGATAGCGCCAGGTCAACACCGCAAGGATGTTCCCGAGCAACAGCCCAAAGATGAGGTCCTGAATGCTCGCGCCGGCTGCCAGAAACAACGGGCCAATCATGAACTCCGTGCCTGCGGTGTGTTCGCCGGCGTACATGCCCCAAAACTTGCCTGCACCCAGTTGGGCTTTGGGCGGCACCGGTTCGCGCTCGTATTCGTTGACTTGCGTGAGTTGGTTGCCTGTAGTCATAACAGATCAAAAATTGATTGGGTTAAATACGCTTGGCCAAGATGTCTTCTTCATAACGACACACCTCCTGCATCCAGTTCAGATCCGGCGGCACGCCCTGTTGCAGGCAGTGGAAGTGCCACACTGCTCCGAAGGGCATGAGCTTCATGTCCTCGAGCAGGGCCAAGCGCGCGGTAAAGTCGCCTGCCTGCTCCATTTGGCGGAGTTTGTCGATCGGCTCGAGCAGGGCGATGAGCAGGGCCTTGAGCAGGTTGCGCGTGCCGATGGCCCATGCGGCGACGCGGTTGATGCTGGCGTCGAAATAGTCCAGCCCAAGATGGGTGCGCTCAAGGTAATCGTTGCGGACGAGTTCATGGGCGATGGCCTGCAACTCGTCGGTCATCGTCACCACGTGGTCGCTGTCCCAGCGCACGCCCCGGCTGACGTGCAGCATGAGCCGGTCGAGCCACTGCATCACTGAACTGATCTTGTCTGAGATGACCTCGGTGGGATGAAAGTGGCCGGCATCAAGGCAGAGCACCTTGCGGTTGGCGACAGCGTAGCCGAAATAAAACTCGTGCGACCCGACGACGTAACTTTCCGAGCCGATGCCGAACAACTTGGCCTCCACCGAGTCGAGGATGTGGTTGGCATCCAGCGGTTCGGCGAAAATGGTGTCGAGCGATTTGGCCAAGCGCTCCCTCGGGCCGTGCCGGTCAACCGGTGTGTCCTTGTAGCCGTCCGGCACCCAGACGTTGGTGACGCACGGCGAGCCAAGTGCGCGCCCCATCGCCGCCCCGATGTGGCGGCAGACAATGCCGTGCTCGATCCAAAACTCGCGGATGCCCTTGTCGCCATGGGCGAGCGTGAACCCGTCGTCCGCGTTGGGGTGGGAGAAAAAAGTGGGGTTAAAATCAAGGCCAAGTTGTTGCTCTTTTGCCCAGTCGATCCAGCCTTGGAAGTGGTTTGGTTCCAGTGCATTGCGCTCGACTGTTTTTCCGCCGGTCTCGGCGTAGGACGCATGCAAATTGAAGCGGTGATTGCCCGGGATCAGCGAGAGTGCCTTGGCGGCATCGGATCGCAATTCGTCCGGTGTGCGGGCTTTGCCGGTGTAGTTGCCGGTGACGGCTAAGCCACCGCCGAGCGACTCGCCGGAAGGTTCAAAACCGCCCACATCGTCGCCCTGCCAACAGTGGAGTGAAACGGGGATTTTGGAGAGCTTGGCCAAAGCCGCGTCGGTGTCCACGCCAAGCGTGGCGAACTGTCCCCGTGCGAAGGCGTAGGCCTTCTGTGATTGGGTGTCTTGTTTGCTCAAACCGAAGCGGACGTATCGGATACAGGAGCAGGTTGTCAAACTTAAATGCCCGCTTTCAGCACTAATACGTCACGGGCTGCGCTAGTGAACCTTAGGCGGAGTGGTGAAACTGGACGGTGTTTTCCGATAGGCAGAAGGACTGATACCGACCAATTGTTGAAACAGTCGAGAGAAGTAGTTGCTATCCGCGATCCCCACACTTTCAGCGACTTCGATGATCGTGGAATTGCTCCGGAGAAGTTCCCTGCAGGCATTGCCGACGCGCAGCCGGTTGAGGAAATGGATTGGCGACATGGCGAACGTTTCCTGAAAACAGCGCTGGAGCGTTCGATTGGACATGCCGGCTGTCTTGGCCAAGTCCTCCAGTTTTAAGTCGTCCGCGTAGTGGGTCTCGATGTGCTGGAGCACCCGTGCCAGGCGGAGGAACGAGCGGGAGGTGGACGTCTCCATCTCCGTGTAAACGCGCGAAAGCAGGCCGATAATCTGCATCAGCAGAGTGAGACAAATGAAGTGAAAACCATCCTTGCGATGCCACAATTCCTCCTGTAAATCGCTCACTAATTGCGTCATCGCCCGGCATTTGTGAGGCGGCAGGTGAAGTCTTCCTTTGAATTCGTGGCGCGAGCGGAACGCCGGTTCCAACGTGAACAACGCACGGTAACCGGGGAACCCCTTCAGGCCGGTGTTGGGAAGATTGAGCCGGTTTGTTTCGTAAACGATGTTGACCAGTTCCATCCCGTCGCACCCTGAGTAACCGTGAGCAACGCCGGGCGGGATCACAAACACGTCCCCAGGGTGGATCAAGTATTCGCCTTCATCGGTCATGTGCCTGGCGGAGCCGTCCAACACAAGCACCAGTTCCGTAAAGTCATGTGTGTGTAAGCCAAGATCGGGGTGATCCGTGACCCAAATCACCGCCAGTGGAAATTCGTCTTCGCTAAAAATATCCTCGCGATGCGCGGAAAAATGCCCGCGATACGGGAGCGGAAATAAAGCCGTGGAATCATCCCTTGTTGAAAGAGTTTTCATTTGCGATGACATTGCTCGTGTCGTTTTTATGCTAAATTTTGTCGCAATAGTCAAGGTTTTTTCGTTTGGAAAATAGTATGATTTGTGCGACTAAACCCGTGATCACAAATGAATGACTCGAATTCACTAATGCCCGGAGGAGATAGACCTCGGGGATTCACCCTTATTGAGTTGTTGGTGGTCATCGCCATTATTGCCATTCTGGCGGCCCTGCTGCTGCCGGCCTTGGCCAAGGCCAAGTCGCAGGCTGTCTCCACACAGTGCAAAAATAATCTCAAGCAAATGGGCTTGGCCACTGCGCTGTATGTCATGGACAATGACGACAAGCTTCCGTTCGCCTGGGCCATACGGCACGATGCCAACATCAACAATTTCCAGAACCTGCTGGTGTCGTACGTACTCCGTAACAAGTTCAAGGCCGGGGGGAAAACCGAAGACAGCGACTTCGCCAAAAGCGTGTACCGCTGCCCGACACGCATCAAGGAGCGGCGCACCGGAGGGAACCCGTGGAAGATCAGTTACGGGATGAACCAGTACAACAATCTGGGTTTTCCCAATAATCCCAGATACCCGACCCCGCCCGGCCAGCCGCCGCATCCCGAGACTGCGAAGCTCACCTCCGTGCGTGAGCCGTCCGCCACGTTTTTGATCTCCGACATCTCGTATGAGTTGAATCATCCCGCCGTGACCTACCTGACCAAGAACAGCAGCGGCCGTTATCATGTCGGATACAAGCACAACATGGATCACCCCACTGGTGCCGCCAACATCGTCCTCATGGACTCGCACGTGGAATCGAGAAAGAAGGGCAACATTGACGACATCATTATGGACTTTAAGAAAAAAAGCCGCCGCAGATGATCACTCAACTTGTTATCTTGAATGATTTAATCTCCCTCAGCAAATTTGACTATCCGTAAACAGAACCACTCCGGAACAAAATGAAACCAACAAACACACGAATCAACACAATGAGCCTTGCGCTCATTATTGCGGGCGTGGCGTTGTGGTCGCTCCTTGGCGGCACGGCGTTTGCGCAGGAACAGGTGCTCATCTTTCAGGACAACTTTGAGGTCTCAGAGACGGAAACCACCGATCTTGGCTTTGAGAACGATGAAAGGCAGAGCGGTGCGCTGGGCGTGACCACTTATTCTGACTCGTCGGAGGATTTGACTGTTATCAACTCGGAATGGGCTCCCGGCAAGTTGAGCCTGTTCCCGGAGCCGGGCAGCGAGTGGGTCGCGGTCTCCCCGGATCACAACTTCGCCTTCGGCAGTCCGTTCACCATCGAATTCGAGGTGGACGCCGGGCTCGATGACGAAGACAATGCCTCTGGCGACTGGGCCGCAGTCGTGTTTGGGGCCACATCGAAAAACTCGTGGGTCATCAGTGCCGACGGCTTCGGCATCCTGTTCCGCAACAACGGTGATATCCAGGTTTTTGACGGCGGTGCCAGCATCTACGGAGGTAACGGCGGTTTCGCCGACGGCATCCCGAAGGATGACCTCGAGGTTCGCATCGAGGTAGAGGTGGGCAGCTTCGACGGCGCATCGCCGGCCACCATTCGCGTATTCATCAACGGAGAGGCTGCCGTCATCACAGAGGGCGGTGCCACGGAGTATGTCAAGGCCGCCGGGTTCAGGGCCAACTTCATCACGCTGCTGGGCGGTGCGTTCGGCGGCAACATATGGCAACATACNTTTGATAACTTAAAAGTCTCGGCAGCGCCTGCCATTGGCGTGTCGCCAAACCAGATTAACGCCATTGCCGGTGATACAACGGACGAAATTACGGTCTCAGTTCCGAAGTCGCTTATTCAGGCTGGTGTGGTTGANGTCACCGCGGAAAGCCTGACNCCGGGCATNGTTGGCATTGAGGGAGCGGGAGATAATGGCAAGTTGGTGTTGTCTTTCGCCGATGCCAGCCAAACTGATGGTAAGTTCAAGTTAAATGCCCTTCGCGGCGGAGTCGGCAGGGTGCAGCTCTCAAGCGATCAGGCCGGGTTTCTATCTAAAAACATTACAGCCTTGATCGCCAGCGGATTCGGTGTCGAGGAGGTGGTTTTCTTGGACACATTTGANACNTCTNCCGAGGACTGGGANNTNAATTNTGAGAACGACGGCGGCCGGCAAGCTGGCACGGCCGGGATTCTTAATTACGTCGAGGCGGAGGCCAGTGCCGCGGGTGGTGCTGCCGATGAGTTCACAATCGTGAACCCAGAATGGGCAGAGGGAAAATTGTACATCTCAGGCCAGAACGTGTCGCCCAATTACAATTTTATCGATGGNCCGGAGTTTGAAATCTCCTTCAAAGTGCATCCCGGATCGAACAACGATTTTTACGACTCACCGGACTGGGCTGCTGTTGTGTTTGGTGCGACGGAAAAGAACAAGTTTGTTAATGCCTCCGACGGATTTGGTATCCTGTTCCGCAACGACGGGCGGGTGCAGGTTTTTGACGGGACAGTGGCCATATACGGAAGTCCGGAGATCGGCACATTGCCTGAAGGCGAACTGGACGTGCGAATCACTTCCAGTTCAATCAACTTTGCCGGAGCGCCGGCCACGATTCGAATGTGGATCAACGGCGAAGAATCGCCGCTAAGCAACTCATCAATGGAGTACACCAAGCAGGGTGGTTTNCACGCAAACAATATATCCCTGGTTGGCTACGGTGCCGAGCTTGAGCACACGTTTGACGACTTCAAGGTAGTCGCAGATGCCTGTGTCTCAGCCACGTTGGTCAACGCCGAACTTGGTCCAGGCGAGGATGAAACCCAAATCACAGTCAAGGTGCCGGTCGGTNTGATTGAGAACGAAGATGTTGTCGTCACGCTTAGCAGCAGCAACCCAAGCGTGGCTATCCCTGATGACAATGCTGATGGTAAGATCAACCTGACTTTTGCCAAGGGCGATCCAAACATCAAGACAGTGAANGTGGCCGTGCTTGGCAGTGGCCAGACGGCATTCGCATTGTCGGTTGACTCAGGTGTCTGCATTGGCGACCCGGTTTTCCTGACCAAGCGCTCGGCTTTTGTGGTGAATCCAAGTTTTGAGGCACACCCTCCCGCTGCAGCCTGGCCACACTATGGCCCGGTCGAGGCTTGGCCTGGTGCCAGTGGCGTGAACATTGGTGGGCCGTTCAACGACAACGGCATCACGCCGGACCGCAACCANGTCGGCTTTGCCCAAGGTTCCCGAGCAGTAACACAGACGATCACCGGGCTGAACCCNGAAAAACAGTACTGGCTGCAATTTCACTACAATCGACGGGCTTGCTGCGGCGATTCTACCATCGACTTAATNGTTGAAATTGATGGGGAGGANCTNGCGCGCCANGAGTCNNTNAAGGNTGTGGGCAACGCGGGTTATCACAGCAAGACCGTCGTTTTCACCCCGGAAAGCAATACGGCCACGGTGGTGTTACGGGGCGAGGCGGCGGGCGATGCCACGATGATCTATGACGCCGTTTCCATTGTCCAACGTGACGAGGGCAACGTCATCGTGATGAACCCAAGCTTTGAAGCCAGCGGCACACCTCCTTGGCCCGGCTACATCCAGCCCAAGCTGATTGCCGGCTGGGTGGGCACTGGAAATTACGGCGTCAACTTCAACGGTCCAGGCCCGTTCGCCAATAACGGCAAGGCGGAGGATCAGGATCTGGTCGCTTTTTTGCAGGGAGGAAGCTCGCTGAGTCAGATGATCTCCGGCCTGGTGCCGGGCGAGAAATACGAGGTGCGCTTTGCCTGCAACGCCCGTGGCGGAAACTCGCCTACGCTGGTTGTCAAGGTCGACGACCAAGTATTGCTGGAGGAGTCAATCGCAGCCGTTGGCGGGGCAAACCCGTTCCATGTGAAAACCGTTCGATTCACGGCTTCCGCCTCCGCGGTGAACCTGTCGTTTGCCCAGGCTGCGGCGGGGGACAACACGGTCATCCTCGATAACATCATGGTGACAGGTGCCTCCTCTATGCTTCCCTGCATCACTTCATCCGTTGCTGAGTTGCAACTGACAGTGGGGCAGACTGGTACTGCCGTCTCGCTGACAATCCCTGAGGAACTGATTGCCGAGGAGGACGCGGTGCTGACCGTGACGAGTTCCGACCCGTCCGTCGTCAACATCACCGGCGCCTCCGATGGCAAACTGGAACTGAAGTTTGCCAGTGACGATGGTGAACTAACCCAGTCGTTTGAGGTCGAGGCTATTGGTCGAGGCAGTGCAGCACTGGTTTTCTCCAATGCATATGGCGTCTGCTTCAACCCGGCCGGGGTGGAGGTGAACGTGAGTGGTTCGTTGATCCAGAATCCAAGTTTCGAGGATCATCCTCCGTCTGCCTCCTGGCCTCATTATGGCCCAGTCGGCGGATGGGATGGCGGTTCCGGTGTCAACAACGCCGATGGACCTTTTCAGGACAATGGAGTCATCCCCGATCGTATTCAGGTTGCCTTCACTCAAGGCTCAAGGAAGCTAAAGCAGTTAGTCGGCGGCCTCGAGGCAGGTCAGCAATACTGGTTGCAGTTTCACTACAATGTCCGCAACTGCTGTGGTGGGACAATGGACTTGTCCATTCAGTTTGATGAGGAGGAACTCGATTACATCTCGGAAATCAGCGCAGTGGGTGTAGATGAACCGTATTATTATCATCACGTTGAGTTTGCGCCAGAGTCATCATCGGGGCAGTTGGTTTTTGAGGCCATCGCTGCGGGAGATGCCACGTTATTGCTGGATGGAGTGACATTGGTCAAGCGAACCGCGGACAATGTGGCCATCGTCAACCCCGGCTTCGAGGCCAGCGGTACGCCAGCTTGGCCCGGCTACATTCAGCCGGCTTCCATTGCTGGCTGGGTAGCCACAGGCGGCTATGGTGTCAACGTCTCCGGCCCGGGGCCGTTTGCCAACAACGGCACTAACCCGGAGCAGGACCGCGTCGCCTTTCTGCAGGGGGATGCCACTCTCACGCAAACCGTTTGGGAACTCGAGGATGGCGAGGCGTACCATCTCTCGTTTGCCTTCAACGCCCGAGGCGGCAACAAGCCCACGCTCAACGTCACCGTCAACGGCGAGACCGCACTCGAGTACGAGGTCACCCCGGTGGGCGATGCCGAGCCGTACTACGTTTACGTGTACAACTTCACCGCCGACTCGGACGAGGCCGAGATCACCTTCGCGCAAACCGCTGAGGGAGATAACACGGTGCTGATCGACGACGTGCGCTTGGTCAAGGGCAAAGGCACAGAGGTCGAGCTGCCCGTTCCGGAGGAACCGGCCGAGCCGATCGCCATGGCGCTTGGCCAAGGGGCGGACACCTCGCTCACGCTGAGTTGGGCCGCCGACCAGACCGGCTGGGTGGTCCAGTACGCAGAGAACGTGACCGGCCCATGGAAGAATGCGGGGGCGGAGGCCACCGTCGAGGATGGCAAATTGGTCGTCAAGGTGACCCCTGCCAAGACCGGCACACGCTTTTACCGCTTGGCGCATCCGTGATGAATCACAGTTTTCGGTTCGTTCATATTGTTTAGATTTTTTGGATATATATTGGGTTGCCGCCATTGCCCGGTTTTTGCTGGGCAATGGCGCTATATCCCAAATTAAGAGATCTTTTTTTCGTGCCTGCGATCACGCTTGTAATGTAATTAACCAACTTATCAGTGAGGCATGGTATCAGTAATAATTTGGTTAAAACTTATCTGTATGTGTTTCTGATTTACGGGTTGCTGACGGTGGGGGCGAACAGTCAGACGACCCTCGATGTAAACAGTGCCAGTTTTGAGGGGGTACTCCACGACAATTTATCAAACAAGAAACGGCAAGGCAGCGGATTCACGCCCCTTATTTTTAAGTCTTATCGGGGATTGAATCTGTTTCGCGATGACGCAGTTGGGATCAATTTCGAACACATATTTAATGGGGCGAAAGAGCAGAATGACATTTCCATGTTCACTCCGCGGCACGATCCCTGTAAGTTGAAACAATTTAGCTCAAGGCGATTCCAAATCCACTGGCCCAACAACGGTTCGAAATGGGGAATGGAAGCTCGCATGGACTACGACTTCTCTAAGGAAGATTACGTCGATCTTGTGTTCGAGTGCATTCCGACAAGGGATCTCTATTCGAAAGGATTCGTCGCAATGATGTGGGCGTCGTATATGAACCGTGCGATTGACCGGAAGATACGCTTCTGGGGAAAAGAGGGAGACCGCACAGGCTGGGTCGCATTCGGTGAGAGAAAAGGAAAAAGATTTGAGGTAGGTACAGTTTCTAACGCAGGGGTGGAGGATCTGCCTTACGAGGGAGGTGCGGAAACGCTGAACCTCATCGAGAATTCTGAAAAGAAGTTCATCACCCCGTTTTACTATGGCCTTATAGATGGTGACCACGATCTGAAGACAACTGATGATAGGTTGCTTTATCTGGTTCTGTTTGATCAAACTGAATCAATCCGGTTTGCGATGTGGAATTTCATTAAAAACAACGCGGGCAATCCAGATTNTCATAGCCCGGCTTGGGACTGGCAATACGTTATTCGGAATCCCGAGGTGGGCATGAGTTATGGGTATAAGGCTCGGGTGGTGGTGAAGCCGTTCAAAGGGATTGAACAGATTTGGCGGGAATACCAAACTTGGAGTGAGGACTTGGGAGTGAAGTTGCCGCCTCGCCCTGTTCAGAATTGAAGAGAGCAAAATTTTCCCCTGTCAAATTTCTTCGCAAAGAACATCTTTGTGGTCCCTTAAAAAAGGAATGCGTCTAAAGCTTCTTTTGCTGCCCAACAGAGCACTTGGCCAAACGCAGGCTTACTTTTCGCCTATGGCGTAAAGGACTTCCTGTCGCTCGTCGTCCTTGAAGGCCACGCGCAGGTACAACCTGTTCCCGCTCACGATTGGCGATGCGTACACCTCGTCACCGAGTTGGCTTGTGGCGANCAACTTGAACTCGTCCGGGTTGGCCTCGAAGACGAACGTCTTGCCATCGAGATTCGTTCCGTAAATCCGGTTCCCAGCCATCACCGGTGAGGTGTAAAATGCCCCTCCAAGCCGCTCTTTCCACTGCTGTTTACCGGTCTTGGCGTTCCAACAGATCGCGAATCCGGCGTCCATCGTCACGTACAGGAATCCGTCGCGGATCAGCATCGACGGCACGTAAACCCGCGCGGTGTTTTTCCACGCCACCCTGCCGGAGCCGTCTGCAACGATCGCTGCCGTGTGGTTTTTCGGCCAGCCGCCGCTGACGAAAATGTGCGTGCCGTCTGTGACCAGCGTCGAGACGCATTCCTCAGTCGAGCCGGGCACCTCCCACAGTTTTTTGCCCGTGAGCGGGTCGAGGCTTGTGACCAGTTCGCAGCCGCAAAACACCATCTGCAGTCGGCCAGCCGCCTCGATGACCACCGGCGTGGTGTAGTTCGGCAGCTTTGGGCGATCCTGCCGCCAGATTTCGCGCCCCGTTTTTTTCTCCAGCCCGACGATCGCGCCGCCGATTTTCGTGTCGGCCTTCACGATGACGATATCGCGATACACCATCGGCGAGCTCCCGTAGCCCTGGTGCACCTTGTATTTGCCGATCGGTTTCTGCCAAAGCAGCTTGCCGTCGAGCCCCAGCGCCGAGGCGTACGCCTGATTGCCGATCACGAAATTGACATAAAGCCGCTTACCGTCGTGCACCACCACCGTGCCCGCGTGTGAGGCGTGCTTGTTCAGCCCGATCGCGAACTGCCCCTCGTGCACCTTCGTTTGCCAGGTGACCTTGCCGTTGGCCTTGTCGAGGCAAAGCACCGACTGGAACATTTCCTCCTCATCCGCTGTGGCCAAGTAGATGCGATCGCCCACTACCGTTGGCGTGCCGTGGCCCCGGCCGGGGATCGGCGTTTTCCACACGACATTTTTCGTCTCGCTCCATTGCGTCGGCAACCCGTCGACGAGTTTGGCCTGGCCGTCGGAGGTCAGCCCGCGCCAGTTCGGCCAGTCGGTCGGGGCAAATTGGGTTTCGGCGGCCAAGCCGTTGGCCAAGCCAGCGAATAAAACAGCAGCAGCAAGTCGGTACATGATGAATTGAATGAACGGCCCGGCAGCGTTGCGGAATCACCCCGTCGGGGCAAGGCGAATCCAGCGGGTGGCTTGGGCGACGCTCCATTGGTATTTGCGGGCGTGCTCGCGGATGAGGAACGGGAGGTCCCACTCGGCGTCGAGGGTGAAGTCGGGCGCGAGAATCTCGCGGAGGGTGTCGAGCGTTCGCGCTTGGCCAAGCACCTGGCTGCCGCCGAGCCAATTGGCCTTGGGCGTGTATTCCTCCAGCCAGGTGCACGGCGTGGCGATGAGCAGTTGGCCGCCGGCGGCGACGAGGCCGGGGAGTTGCTCAAGGCACTTGGCCGGGCAGGGGAGCCGGTCGAGCAGGTTGGCCATTAGCACGACGTCGAATAGGCCAAGGCCGTCCCGGAGGAACGTCGCGTCGCCCTGCTCGAAACGGACGCGAGCGCGGTCGATGCCGTCTGGCACCTCTGCAACCGCCGCTTGGCCAAGCTCACCCTCGACGGCGAACGAGTAGTCGAGCCGGCCGTCGCGCTGGAGTTGACTGGCGGCGTCGATGAACCGTTCGGACAGGTCGATGCCGGTCGCTTCGGTGCAGTGCCGGGCGAGTTCGAAGGTCGATCGACCAACGGCGCAGCCGAGGTCAAGCGCGCGAGCGTCGGCCGGCAGTCGGTCGACCGAGACGCATTCGCTGACGCAGCGGGCGGGGTAATCGAGCGCGTCGCCCGGCCCGAAGTCCCACGGCAACACCTCCCCCGGTTTGCCGTAGTGAAACAGCAGGTACTCGGAGAGTGCCTTGGTGGTCTCGTAAACCCCCCCGGCCATCGCGTTATTTGTCCGCCTTCTTGATCGGTGCGTCCTCCCGCTTGACGGCCCAGAGTAGGCCGCGGGCGACGAAGTCGAGATAGCGCGAGTCGGCGACGGTGAAATTGTTGTGGCCAAGCGAGGTGCTGAAGACGCGGACGCCGTGGTAGACCTTCGTCCAGGCGACGACTGCCTTGTTTTTACCCTGAGTGCCGCGTGCGACGACCTTCGTGCCGGGGAGCACCTGCACATTGTTGTAAAGTTCCTCGTTGCCGGTCGTCCAGTTTTTGAGGCCCTTGGTGATGTATGGGACGTTGTGCTCGTACGTGATCTCGATTGGCTTTTTCGGGCCGTGGCCGGTGGACTGCAGGCCGATGTATTCAAACCACTTTGCGTTTGCCGCGCCGGGATTGACCGGCTTGCGGAAGTTGCCGAAGCGGTACGAGTGCATCGCACAGTGGAGGTTCACGGCGGGGATGCCGTTGCGGTGTGGAGCAAGCACGCCGGCGATGACTTTCGGGTCGGTCTGGCCGGCGGCGCATTCGTCATGGATCACCACGTCGTATCCCTTGGCGTAGTCGGCGTTACCGAAGATCGGCAGCGGCGGGTTGGTGCTTTTGTCCGGCGAGTGCGCGTGATCGACGACGATGTTGAGCCGCGCCTCGAGCCCCGACTTGAGCAGGTCTTTTTGCGTCGTGTAATCGTGGCAGCAACCGCCGGTGATCAGCAGTGCGCGCAGCGGTTTTTTGTCCGCGGCGGTGAGTTCCCCGGCGGTGAGGCCGGCCAGCATGAGAAGGGAGGTAAGTAAACGCATGATGTGTACGGCGAAGATTAGGCGGCTTTCGGCAAAAGTAAATCAATCTCATGATCCCGGCGCGAGGAAGGTGCCGAGCGGATTGCGTTTGGCCAAGCCGGGTTCGTCGGGAAAACATTTCCCCGTTCTCCCTCATCCGGCCTTCGGCCACCTTCTCCCGCTGGGAGAAGGAAAAATCGCGCGAGGCTCCCCCTCTCCCAGCGGGAGAGGGCCGGGGAGAGGGAGAGCGCGGAAAGTTTTAATGAAGTCTGCGAACAGGTTAATCACCGGAGGCTTCACCGAGCGCCCGGCGGAGGTGCTCCGCTGGCTGGTATTTCTCGAGGACGATGATCGACTCGCCGGCGCGGTGCATGCGTACTTCGGAGACGGCGATGTCGGGGGTTTTGTTCGGCGAAAAAAGGATGTCGTCGTGTGTGGCGTTTTGGGCCTGGGCGAACTTGTCCGGCGTCAGGTCGCCGCCGAGGTGGTCGCTCCGGCCGGTGGCGACGTGCATGGTGCCGAGGATTTTCTCGTCCTGTATGTCGCGGCCGGACACCGGCAACACCTGCGTGCCGAAACCCAACTCGCCGAGTTCGCCGGTGACCGGGTCGTCGGCCAGCTTGGCGTTGTGTGCGTCGATGATCGACTGGTTGCCGCGGATCAGCGTCGCGCGGGTGACGCGGCCACCGGTGACCTGCTGCAGGCCAAGCGTGCCGTCGCCGTACTGCATCGGGAACGCGCCTTCGCCGCCGGTCGGCACGAAGTACACCTCTCCCGCCGGGAGGTTCGCGACGTCCGGTTCGTCGGCGAGACAGATGCCGTGACTCTTCTGCGCCTCCTGTCGGCCGCAGTCGAGCCGGAGCGTGTGCCTGTCGTCGCCCAGCGCAAAATCGATTTCGAAATGGTCGGCGCGCGTCAGCGCGAGGCGCATTTTCTCGGCGTCGCGGCTGACCTCGTTGTAATCCACGGCCAAGCCGCTGCGGAGAATGATGTCGTTCACGCCGTGCAGCGTCGCCCCGCGGAAGCCGTGCCGCTTGGCCAAGGCGGTGAGCGGCGCGGTGGCGGAGTGGGTCGAGATGCAGAGGATGATGTCGTGGTTCGGGTAAACATCGCGCTCGAGACTCAGTTCGGAGCCGTCCGGCTCGACGGCACGGTCCGGCAGGTCGAGATTGCTGCCGCCGGTTTCCTCGTAGGCGAAAAACCGGCCGCCGACCAGGCCAAGCTCGGCCATCACTCCGTCGTGCAGCCCCTTGTAAAACGAGTCATGCGCGTGGCGCTGGACGGAGAACCGCGCGTCCCCGAGGAACGTCCAGCCCTTGGCCAAGCCGGGATCTGGCAGGTCGATCACGACGCAGATGCGCTCGCCCGGGCTGGGGCGGAACGTGGTTTGCAGCAGGCGTGAAAGGCTGAACGGGGGAAAGTCCGGTTGATTCATGGCAGAGTTGCGCTTGGCCTGGGCCGACGCAGGGCAGAGAGACAACCGCAATTGAGCCGAAAAATTAAGCCAAAAAAATCGCTTGGCCAAGCCGGGCAAGGGCGGGTAGGTTGCCTGCCCGGCGGGTTGCCGGATAAAACATGTTCTGGGGTGTACTCATAGGATTTTTGGTTGCGGGAGTGTTTGGATACTCCATGTTGTTCGATGTTGAAGCAGGTTTTCTGGCGGCCACCTACAAGGAGATGGCGACCGGCATTGGCATCGGGGTCGCCACCGGCACGGTCATTTTCCTCCTCGGGGCCGGGGTCGTCTCCGCCATGGACTACATGCGGAAGCGCAAGAATTCCTGATTTTCCGCGCTTGGAATGAGCGCGTCCCATCCACCCGTCCGCAGTCTGTATGTGCATGTGCCGTTCTGCGCGGCCAAGTGCGACTACTGCGCCTTCTACTCCGAGCCATCCGGCGACGGGCAGATGAACCGCTACGTCGATGCGCTGATCGGCGAGATGGATCTGGTCGCCCCGTCGGTCAAGCCGCGTACGGTCTTCTTCGGCGGCGGGACGCCGTCGCTACTAAGCCTTGAACAATGGCGGCGCATCCTCGAGGCGATGGAGCGGCTCGACCTGCTCGGCGCTGACGAGTGGACGGTCGAGTGCAACCCCTCCACCGTCTCAACCGAGAAGGCCAAGCTGTTTCGCCAGTTTGGGGTGAACCGCATCTCGATGGGCGTTCAGTCGCTCGACGAGCGGTTGCTTGACCGGCTTGGCCGCATCCACTCGCGAGAGATGGTTTTCAAGTCGTACGACCGGCTGCGCGCCGCCGGATTCGACAACATAAACCTCGACCTCATGTTCGCCATCCCCGGCCAGACGATGGAAATTTGGAAGGCCACCCTCGCTGAGGCTATCGCGATGGGCAGCGAACACTTCTCCTGCTACGAGGTGATCTACGAGGAGGACACCCCGCTCTACGAGCAGTTGCAGGCCGGCGAGTTTGAGGTCGACGCCGCGTTGGCCTGCGAGATGCACGACGCGCTGATCGATACCGCCGCCGCCGCCGGCTTTGCGCAGTACGAGGTGGCCAACTTCGCGCGGCACGATGGATCGCCCGATGCCGAGTTGCCGTCACGCGCTTCCCGCCACAATGTCAACTACTGGCGCGGTGGCGCATGCCAGGCGCTTGGGCCAAGCGCAACCGGCTACGTCGATGGCCGCCGCATCCGCAACATCGCCAACACCGAACGCTACTGCGAACAACTCGCGCTTGGCCAACGGGCGCACGAGTCGGTCGAGCAACTTTCACCCTTGGCCCGCGCCGGGGAGACGGCGGCGTTTGGCCTGCGAATGAACGCCGGCTGGCCGTTCGACTTGTTCGCCCAAGTCACTGGTCACGATCTGCGAACCGGTTGGGCAGGGGACATGCAGCGCGCAGTCGACTCCGGCTGGGGCGTGCGAAGCGCAGAGCGGTTCCACCTCACGCGCCACGGCCTCCGCTTCGCCGACACCGTCGCCGAATGGTTCATCCGCCCGGAGAGTCAATCCGATCATTGAAGAATTGTTCGCTCTTGGTTGTGGCGGCCTTTCACCCTCATCCGGCCCTCGGCCACCTTCTCCCGCTGGGAGAAGGAACGAGGCGCGTGTGCTCTCGCTAATTCAAGGAGCCGTGACGGCGTGATATTGCCCGTGTTGCGGGGCTACAAGGCGCGTGGTTTGGCCGGTTGGCCATTGAATCTCGACGAACTCCATCGTCGCTTGGCCAAGGCCGAAGTGGGCGATCGGTGCGTGCTGCGATCGGTACGAGTCGCCGTTGACGATGTAGCGCCATTGGTCGTGCCCGCCGGCCCGGAGGCGAACCTTGGTTCCGTTGAGCGACGGGCAGGCGGCGCTGCGGGCCAGGCGGATGCCCACCCACCGGTTGTCGTTTGGCCAGAGGTTGCGGGCCATCAGCAACCCCTGCGATCCCGGCTCCGGCCAGACGGAAAAATGGGTAAAGAACAGGTCGAGTCGTCCGTCGCCGTCGATGTCGCCGCTGGCGACGTTGCGCGAGTCGATCTCGTGCGAGGCGTTCATCAGGAAGGCAACGTCGTCGAGCGACCGGTTTTCTCGGTTGAGCAGCAGCCGGTTTTTCTCGAAGCCGCCGTACGAGTAGCCGGCACCGTACAGGCGGCTTGAGGTTCCCCGGATGTAAACCTCCATCGCGGGGTTCGGCTCGGAGTTGGCGTGGTAAATGTCGTGGCACCAGAACTGCCGCTCGTAATCCTTCACCGAGCCGCGGCTCTTGTGGCCGTTGGCGATGAACAGGTCAGTGTCGCCGTCGTTGTCGGCGTCGAACGAGGTCACGCCCCATGACCAGCCGGTGTTGGCCGCACGGTCGCCCATCGGGCGCTGCGCGAATTTTTCCCCGCCGCCGAAGTACAACCGGTTGCCGAACGTGATGTCGGCCAGCCGCTCGGTGTAATGCCGGTGCGTCGGTGCCGCGAGATTCATCGACGCCATCCGCTCGGCGGCCCACGAGTTCATCCCGATCATCAGCAGGTCGATTTTGCCGTCGGCGTCGTAGTCGGCGAAGCTGTGCGCCATGCCGAAGCCGAATCGGTTCGCGACGAGCCGCTCGGTTGCGTCGGTGAATTTCCCCGAGCCGTCGTTGAGGAAAAGATCGACCCCGGCGAAGTCGCTCACGATGGTCAAGTCGAGGTCGCGGTCGTTGTCGATGTCGGCGAAGGAGGCGCTGTACGACCGGCGATGCCGCTTGGTTGCCAGCCCGGCGGCGGCTGTGGCATCACTCAGGTTACCGCTCCCGTCGTTGAGCAGCAGGTAGCCGGGGAAGCCGTCGTTGGCATCGTAGATCGGCGTCGGCATTTGGCCCTTCACGTAAGGCAATTTGTACTGCGACAGCCACAGGTCGGCATCGCCGTCGCCGTCGATGTCGCCGGTGGTCAGCACCATCGGGTCGAGCACTTTTTCTGGTGCCTGCCAAGCGAGCCGGGCCGGGCTTGGAAACATCCCATCCGGTTGGCCTTCAATGAGATAAATGCCTTCTTGACCGCAGGCGACCACGTCCACCACGCCGTCGCCGGACAAGTCCTCCAGCGTGACGTTGAACACGATTTCGCTGAACTGCGGGCAGAGCGTCTCGGCCTTGAATCGCCCTCCGCCGAGGTTGCGGTAGATTCGGTTTTTGCAGCCGAGGATCACCTCGACCCGGCCGTCGCCGTTAAAGTCGTACAGGATGAGCGGATCGATGAAGACGTTGCCGTCGTCGGGCGGGACGTCCTGCCGGCTGGGCGGGTTGAACGCCGGCGCACCGGCGCGTTCGAGCCACTCAAGTCCGGTGAGGTCGATACGGGCCGGTTGAGGCAGCGTTTCCGGCGTGAGCGCGGCCGGCTGCCACTGCACCGTGATGTCGCCACGCAGGATGCCGCGCTTGGCCAAGGGATCGTTTACGAGATGCAGCGAAATCCAAAAGACCGATGTCGGCCCGNCGCCGGCGCGCGGGGCGAACCGGCGATGCCGCCATTCGCTCTGCTTGAGTTGCCAGCCGGTGGCCCGCCATTGGCCAAGCGCCTTGGCGAACTGCGCGGGAGCCCAAGCCGGGCCGCCCTTGGCCAGACGGACGCGGCGGATGCCCGACTCCCACGACTCGGCCGGCTGCGCTTGGCCAAGCTGCATCAATTGGAACGGCATGNCGCCGAGCAGTTGAAACGGATCGGCACCGCCTCGGAGGTTGTCCCAGATTTGAATCGCCACCTCGCCGTACTGGCGCGCGGTCATCTCGTCGGCCCAGACGGTGGCGTCCCATTGCCGGTGCTTGGCCTCGATGGCGGCGACCTGTTGCATCACCGCCTCATCGACGAGCCCACCCGCTTGGCTTGGCTTGGGCGGAGGGGAGGGGGGCGGCTTGCGCGGGGTCAGCATCACCGCCACCGCGCCGACAAGCAGCACGGCGAGCACCAACGCCAACACTCTGCCGGGACGGAACAGCACGCCGGGATTGTCCGCACAAACGCCGCTTTTTCAACGGAAATAAACCGCCAAGCAGCTTGCGATCCCTTGACACCTCGATTGCCTCTGCGATGATGCCGCGCCTTTTTTATGGCCGGGACCAATTCAAACGAACGGATGGAAAAAATCGTGTCGCTCTGTCGGCGGCGCGGGTTTGTTTTCCAGTCTTCTGAGATTTACGGCGGACTCAACGGGTTGTGGGACTACGGCCCGCTTGGCGTCGAGTTGAAGCGCAANATCAAGGAGGCGTGGTGGCGCGACATGGTCACCGCGCATAACGAGCGCGTGCAGCCGGAGGGCGCGCCGAGGCCGTTCCAGATGGTCGGTATCGAGTCGTCGATCATCATGCACCCGCGCGTCTGGAAGACGTCCGGGCATTACGACCTGTTTCACGACCAGATGGTCGATTGCCGCGAGAGCAAGCGCCGTTACCGGTACGACCACATCAAGGGCGCTTGGGTGGAGCACGACGGCCAGAAGGTATTCGTCACCTGCATCACCGACGGCGACGCGAAGGAGGAGATCACCCGGCGTGCGCTGCAGTATTTTCAGCTCAAGGCCAAGTATGCGGACAAGCTGGTTTGGCACGGCAATGTCACCGACCTGACCTCGGTCAGCGNGACGGAGCAGGTGCTCGCNCCCGACGCGAAGGAACTGGGCACGCTGACCGAGCCGCGCGAGTTTAACCTAATGTTCGAGACGCACATCGGCGCGATGCACAGCGACGACAGCAAGGCGTTCCTCCGGCCGGAGACGGCGCAGGGGATGTTCGTCAACTTCCGCAACGTGGTGGACAGCAGCCGCGTGAAGATCCCGTTTGGCATCGCGCAGCAGGGCAAGAGCTTTCGCAACGAGATCACGCCGCGCAACTTCACCTTCCGCACGCGGGAGTTTGAGCAGATGGANATGGAGTTTTTCTGCCATCCCAGCGAGTCGCGCGAGTGGTATCAATTTTGGCGCGACCGCCGGTTCCAGTGGTACGTCGACCACGGCATCGGCCGCGAACGGCTCATCCTGCGCGACCACGATCAGGACGAGTTGTCCCACTACTCGGTCGGCACCGCCGACGTTGAGTATGCGTTTCCATTCTGCGAGGAGGGCGAGTACGGCGAACTGGAGGGCATCGCCCATCGCGGTGACTTCGACCTGCGCTCGCACATGGAGGGCAAGCTCGTCCGCGACGGCGACGAGTTGGTCGTCGAGCAGGGCGAGGACGGCAAACCGAAGTACCCCGGCAGCGGCAAAGATCTGACCTACCACGACGAGGAGGCCAGGGAGCGGTTTGTGCCGCACGTCATCGAGCCGGCCGCCGGGGCCGACCGCACCGTGTTGGCGTTCATCTGCGACGCCTACGATGAGGAGGAGATTACCAACGAGAAGGGCAAGACCGAGACGCGGGTGGTGATGCGGTTTCACCCGCGTATCGCGCCGGTCAAGGTGGGCGTCTTCCCGCTGCTCAAGAANAAGCCGGAGTTGGTGGCCAAGGCGATGGAAGTCCGTGCCCTGTTGCAGCCGCACATGGCCGTGTTCTACGACGAAACTGGCGCGATCGGCCGCCGCTACCGCCGTCAGGACGAGGCCGGGACGCCGTTCGGCGTGACCATCGATTTCGACACGATCGGCGAGAACGGCGACGAAACCAAGGACACCGTCACTCTCCGCGAGCGCGACAGCATGGAACAGCGTAGAGTCAAAATTGATGACCTGCTTGGCATTTTGTTAAAGGAAATCAAGTAGCACCGCGCTTGGCCAAGCGCAGTGCGAGAGGATGTTGCCAACAGCATTCAGCTGATAACCGGTAGGCTGGTGCCGCCATCGGCTGTGTTTTTGCCCGCCGCAACCTGGGTCATGCGGCGGCGCATGTAGGCGAAGACTTCGAGCAACGGCAGTTCCTTCGGACAGACGTCTTCGCAGCCCATCAGGCCCATGCAGCCGAAGACGCCTTCGTCGGTCGAGACCAGTTCGAACCAGTCCTCGCTGTCGCGTTCGTCGCGCGGATCGAGCATGAAACGGCCGATGCGGTTGAGCGCAGTGGCGCCGAGGAAGTCTTCGCGGATGTTTGCCGTGCCGCAGCCGGCGACGCAACAGCCGCACTCAATGCAGCGGTCGAGTTCGTAGATTTTCTCTGCTGTCTCGTTGTCCATCCGTTCCTCCTCGACGGTGGGATCAAACTCCTTTTGCGTGTGGATCCACGACTCTACGCGTTCGTTCATCCCGCGGAACCACGTGCCGGTGTCGACGGAGAGGTCGCCAATGAGCTTGAACGCCGGCATGGGGGCGAGAGTGATGGTGGTGGGCAATTCGGCGGTGAGGGTGCGGCAGCCGAGGGTGGGGCGGCCGTTTATTACCATGCCGCACGAGCCGCAGACACCGGCGCGGCAGACGAAGTCAAACTGCAGGTCCGGCGCCTGTTGTTCGCGGATGCGATGCAGCGCGACGAAGAGGTTGAGTCGCGGCGTTTCCTCGAGCGGGTAATCGACAAAGCCGGGCTTAGAGTCAGGGTCAGCCGGATCGTAGCGGAAGATGCGAAATGTCAGTTGCCGGGCCATGTTACGATTCCTTTGTTGAGGCGTACTCGACCATTTCCTTGAGCTCCGCGCCGATCGGGGTGGCGGTTTCGTGCCAGCCCTGTTTAATCCATTCCTGCTTCACATTGTCGTTGTATTCCTGGACGGACTGTTCCATCGGGATGTTGGTGGCGCCACCGTAGCCGCGATGGCCGGGAGGGCTTTCCAGCAGGCCAACCGGCTCGTAGCTGATATCCGGCTCGGTTGCGCCCTCGGGCCAGCGGGCCAGTGTGCGGTTGAGCCAGTCCTTGTCGTTTCGTTCCGGGTAATCCTCACGGGAATGGCCGCCGCGACTCTCGGTGCGCAGCAGTGCACCCTTGGCCACGCACAGGCCAAGCTTGATCATGCCCGGTAGGCGCAGTGCCAGGGCCACCTCGGGGTTTACGCCCCTTGTGGAGGAACGCAGCTTTAGGTTTTGCGTCCGCTGATATAGCTCACGCAGCGTGTCGACAGCCTCGGCGAGTTGATCGCCTTTCCGGAAGATGCCGACTTTGTCCTGCAGTGTTTCCTGCATGATGTTGAGCAGTTCGTCCGCATTTTCGTTCGCTTGGCCAAGGCCGTCGCCGAGCAGGTTGTCAATGCGTTCCTGCTGCTCGGCCTCTGCCTCGGCGGCGAGCTTGGCGTCCAGCACCGGCTCCTGTTGGCTGGCCCATTGGCCCATGCGCTGGCCGCAGAACATCCCGGCCACGACCGTCTCGGCGAGGCTGTTGCCGCCGAGCCGGTTCATGCCGTGCATATCCCAGCAGGCCGACTCGCCGACGCTCCACAAGCCCTCGAGGCCGTAGGCGTGTCCGTCCTTGTTCA
Source organism: Verrucomicrobiales bacterium (assembly GCA_002686755.1). Classification (GTDB taxonomy): domain Bacteria; phylum Verrucomicrobiota; class Verrucomicrobiia; order Limisphaerales; family UBA1096; genus UBA1096. The sequence continues at coordinate 27,288 of NYYJ01000008.1, read as the reverse complement.
CGCGGATGCCGCCCATGCTGTAATGCTGCGTGGGGCGCACCGGTACCAGTTCCTTGATGGGATTGACGCCGAGAAAGTACATGCAGATGTCGTACACCTCGCGCAGTTTGGTGCGGAGGTGTTGCTCGCCGAGGTGGCGTAAATCAAGCCACAGGTGGTCGCCATCCGGGCTAGGCACGCCTTTGCCCTTTTGAATGTGCTCAGCCATGCGGCGGCTGACCACGTCGCGGCTCGCGAGTTCCTGTTTCTCCGGTTCGTAGTCCGGCATGAATCGATACTCATCCACATCGAGCAACAGGCCGCCGTCGCCGCGGCAGCCTTCGGTCACGAGAATATCGGTCGGTACAATGCCGGTGGGGTGAAATTGCACCGCCTCCATGTTGCCCATCGGCACAATGCCGGTGTCCAGCGCGATCGACTGGCCGGTGCCCTGATTGATGATGGCGTTGGTGCTGTACTTGTACACACGGCCGAACCCGCCGGTGGCAATCACTGTGGCCTTGGACAGGTAAGACTTAAGGGTGCCGGTGCGCAGGCAGCGCACCACCGCGCCGTGGCAGCGCGTGCCGTCGTGGATCAGGGAGATGGCCTCCATGCGGTCGTGCACTGTAATGCCGAGTTGCACCACCATGTTGTCCATCGTGTAGAGCACCGTGTGGCCCGTGCCGTCGGCGGTGTAGCAGGTGCGCCAGCGCGACACGCCACCAAAGTCGCGGTGCATGATGAGTCCCTCCTTGTCGTGCGGCTCCTCCAGCGTCACCTTCTTGCCCTTGATGAAGTAATCGGCCGGGCCGCCTTTGACTCGCGTCCAGGGTACGCCGTGGTGGGCCATCTCACGCATGGCGATGGGGGCGGTGTCCGCAAAAATACGGGCTACCTCCTGGTCGCAGCCCCAGTCGCTGCCTTTCACGGTGTCGAGCCAGTGCAGTTCCTCGCTGTCGCCTTCGCCCTTTGCGCAGTTGCCCAGCGCGGCCTGCATGCCGCCCTGTGCGGCGCACGAGTGGCTGCGGCGCGGCGGCACCAGCGAAAGGATGACCACCTCGTTTCCTTCGGCGGCGGCGGATATCGCGGCGCGTTCGCCAGCCAGCCCTGCACCAATAACCAGCACGTCGGTTGTGATTATTTCGCTCATCCCTAATTCCCCTCCGATGTCAAAAGAAACGCCAGCGGTGGGTCAAGCACCCCGGCCATGACCGCCAGGGTGATGAAGCCGACGATCAGGAAAAACCAAAGCACGACCGTCTCCATCGTTTGCGCCATTTTACGCGTGATGCGCTTGCCGATGACGGGGATGCGCGCACCCAGGCCCCACTTTACCGTCACCCGGTACAGCCCGATGCCTGCGTGAACTTCCACCATGAACAACAACACCGCGTACAGCAGCCACATGCCGTCCTGCACGCGCGCCATCGTCTCGGCGGCGTTGATGCCGATCGCCTCGCCGAGGCCGAACGTGCGTTGCGCGACGTCCGCACCCACGACAAACAGGTGGATCGAACCCAGCGCGAGGATGATCATCCCCGAGCGCACCTGCCAAATCCAAAGCGTGGTCTCCTCGTGCGGCCGGACTTTTTCCAGCTCCGCGCGGTCTTCCTTGGAGATGTTCCATTCGCTCTGCTTGATGTCGTCGCCCAGTTTCTTGACGCGTTTCCGCTCGGCGAGCTTGGCCGGGATTTTCCGGCTGGCCGTCACGAAGTGGACAAAGAACACGATCGTCACCACCACGACGGTCGGCTGCGCCAGCCAGTAATGCTCGAACATATCCGCGATCCAGTTGAATCCCCGCTCACCGGTGAGGATGGTGCTCACGAAAAACATATGCCCCCACATGAACAGCGCGAGGAACACGCCCGTGCCGGTGCTGATGGCGTCGAGCCTCCACTGCCGCCGCGCCCGCTCCTTAGCCGCGACCAACTCGCCCTCGGGGTGAGTGATTTCGTTACTCATTGTCGGTTGCCCCGGAGCTTTCCGGTGTAATTAAAACTGTCATTTTGGGATCGCCGGTCGGGCGGGACGGACAACGGTTTAAACGGGAAACAGTGACGAATCAAGAAGTTCCTGAACCATAACGGTATTCTGCCGACCGAATCAACTGTCCATTTTTTTTTGTCACGCTAGACTGCTGTTTAAAATGAATCAGGCATACTGCAAGATTGGTTTACTTTTTCTCTTCAACTTACTGGCTCTGGGCGGTTGCAAAACAAACTCCACTCAGCCGCTGGCGTCCCAATCCGTCTTTCATCCAGCGAAGCTCGAGGCAATTGATGCGGCGATCGAGCGCGCCATCGCCGCCGGCAAGGCGCCCGGTGCGGTGCTTCGCATCGAGCATGGCGGTGCGGTTTATAAAAAAACATACGGGGCCAAGGCGGTCGAGCCGGAGACGCTGCCGATGACCGCCGATACGATCTTCGACGGCGCATCGCTGACCAAGGTCATCGCCACCACGCCGGCCATCATGCGGCTCGTCGAGCGCGGCCAGCTCCGGCTCGACGACAAAGTGAGCCGCTGGATTCCCGGCTTCGAGGCCAACGGCAAGGGGGCCGTGACCGTCCGGCAACTGCTGACGCACACCTCCGGGCTGCGCCCCGGCCTGTCGGCCAAGCCGGCGTGGGGCGGCGTGCCAAAGGCCATCGCCTTGGCCAAGGCCGAGCGGTTGACCACCCAGCCGGACACCAAGTTTCGCTACAGCGACATTAACTTCATCCTGCTCGGCGAGATCGTCCGCTTGGCCTCCGGGCAGCGGCTGGACAAGTTTGCGGCCAAGCATTTATTCCGTCCGCTTGGCATGCGCGACACCGGATTCCTCCAGCCGTTGGCCAAGCGCGGCCGCACCGCGCCGACCGAAAGGGTGGACGGCAAACTCCTGCACGGCGTCGTTCACGACCCGACCGCCCGGCGGATGGGCGGCGTCGCCGGGCACGCTGGGTTGTTTACCACCGCTGCCGACCTGTCGCGCTTTGCCCGCATGATACTCAACGGTGGGCAACTCGACGGCCGGCGTGTTCTCAAAAAAGAGACTGTCGAGTTGATGACCTCGGTGCACACGCCGGGCGACATGAAAACCAAGCGCGGCCTCGGCTGGGACATCGCCTCGCCGTATTCGAGCCCGCGCGGCAACCACTTTGCGGTCGGCGGCTACGGTCACACCGGCTGGACCGGCGGATCGCTTTGGATCGACCCGGCCACGCGCACCATCGTAATCCTCATGACCAGCCGCACGCATCCCGACGGCAACGGCAACGTCATCGCGCTGCGCCGCGAGGTCGCCACGCTCACCGCCGAGGCGCTGCGGGCGTTTTCGTTTGGCAGCGCGGCCCCGCCCAAGTTGACGGCCCGGCAGTCGGTGCTCAATGGGTCGGACGTGTTGCGGAGGCGCCCCGAGCTTTTGCTGAAGGGTAGCCGTGTTGGTTTGATCACCAACCACACCGGTCACGATCGCGAACGCAGGTCGACACTCGACTTTCTGCTCAAGTCAAAACGAGTTCACCTGAAGGCATTGTTCAGCCCGGAGCACGGTCTGTACGGCAAACTCGACGAAAAAGTTGGTGACAGCACCGACGCAAAAAGCGGCCTGAAAATCTTCAGCCTGTACGGCGAAAACCGCAAACCGACGCCGGGGCAACTCGCCGGTTTGGACGCGTTGATCTTCGACATTCAGGACATCGGCTGCCGGTTTTACACGTACATCTCGACGATGGGTTTGGCGATGGAGGCCGCCGCCGAGGCCGGGGTGAAGTTTATCGTGCTCGATCGCGTGAACCCGATTGGCGGAGTCACTGTGGCCGGGCCGGTTCGGCTCGGACCAAGCCAGTTCATCGCCTACCACGACATCCCGGTGCAGCACGGCATGACCGTCGGTGAGTTGGCGCGGATGATCAACGCCGAGCGCAGTCTAGGCGTTGAGTTGCAGGTCGTGAAAATTGAGGGCTGGAAGCGTGGTCAGCCGTTCGACACCACCGGTCAGCCGTGGACAAATCCGTCGCCCAACATGCGAAACCTCACGCAGGCACTGCTTTACCCCGGCATCGGTTTGCTTGAGACCGCGATGTCCGTCGGCCGCGGAACCGACACACCGTTCGAGGTGATCGGCGCTCCGTACATCGACGACGTGCGCCTGGCCAGTCGATTGAACGCGCTTGGCCAAGCGGGAGTGTCCTTTGTGCCGGTGCGCTTCACGCCGGACTATAGCGTGCACAAGGGCGAGCCGTGTGGCGGCGTAAACATCATCATCACCGACCGGGAGGCATTGAAACCGGTCACGCTTGGCATCGACATCGCTCGTGTGCTGCACACGATGTATCCGAAGGAATTCCCCTTGGCCAAGGTGGGCCGCTTGCTCTGCCATCCGCCAACGATCGAGGCGCTTGGCCAAGGCAAAACCCTCGCCCAGATCGAGGCCCTTTGGAAAACCGATCTGGACAAATTCACCCCCCGCCGAGCCAAGCACCTCCTGTACGAGTAGAGGCCCATACCAAGTATACTTGAAAATATACTTGTCTTATCCCGGTGTGCCGGGCAGATTCTCCTGCGTGGGACAGTTGACGATCTATCTCGACGAGAAAACGCAGAAAAAAGCCCGGCGCGCGGCCAAGCGGGAGGGCAAGTCACTCTCTGGCTGGGCGCGCGAGCGCCTCGGAAAAGCAGCCGATGAGGGGCAAACCTGGCCAAGCGGCTACTTTGACTTGATGGGCTGCCTCGGCGATTCCGCGCTCGAAGCTCCGCCGGAACTTTCGCATGGTGACGATGCCGCGAGGGAGTCGTTGTGACCTACTGCCTCGACACGAACATTATCATCTACGCGCTGAAGCAGGCGAACGCCCGCCTGGCCAAGCGGTTGAAGTCGATCAAGCCCGTACGCATAAAGATTCCCGAGATGGTTCGTGCCGAACTGCTTTTCGGGGCATCAAAAAGCGCCCAGCGCGAGTCAGTGCTTCAGGCGGTGGAGGCGTTTCTGGCCCCGTTCGAGCGATTACCATTCGGGGGTGATGCCGTGCTGCATTACGCGGAGATTCGCCGTGAGCTTGAGAAAAAGGGAAAAACAATCGGGCCGGCCGATCTGGTCATAGCCTCAACTGCACGTGCTGCCGGTGCGGTGTTGGTGACGCACAATACGCGGGAATTTAACCGGGTGCCCAATCTGCAAACAGAAGATTGGGCCAAGTAGCTATCCGGCCTGACCCCGGCTTACTGTGGTTCAGTTCTTGGTGGATGATTCCGACGCTTTTTTGAGCGCATCCTCAAGGCCTTTCACGCCGCGGTGTTTGCGGAGAAGGGTGGCGACTTCTTTCTTTGCGGCCAACACCTCGGGTGTTTCATCTCCGGCAAGTTCTTCGGCCGAATCCAACGGTGTTTCGAAACCCATCTCCTTGGCGTTCACGTCCGCCCCGTTTGCAATCAGGAGTTCGGCAACAATCTTGTTTCCAGAATACGCCGCGCCATGCAACGCGGTCGTACCCATGGTGCCTTTCGCATTCACGTTCGCCCCTTTGGCAATGAGCAGTTTGACGATGCCCTCGCTTTTGTCGGCCGCCAATATCAAGGGGGTCGTGTTGAAATTGTTGGTTGCGTTCACGTTTGCGCCGCTTTCGATCAGCAGCCTTGCAATTTCCGCGTGACCGACGGCGATCGCCTGATGCAACGGGCGCTGCCCCCAAATGTCATCTTTTTCTTCGATGTCCGTTCCAGCGTCCAGATGCTGTTTGACGATTTCGACGTTTCCTCCCTTGACAGCTTCCAGGATGGAAATGTCAGGCGCGTCAACTTTTGCCGCATCAGGCGCCGATGGCTGGGTTTTTCCGCACCCGACAAACAGTAAAACGGAGACCAAAGAAAAGATAAATGATTTCATAGAGAAGAAATTATCACCCGCGTGGGTGGGCTTGTCAACCGGGTTTTACTCGCCTGTCCGGGGTTGAGGCTGGCTACTTGGCCAAGCGGGCCTCTTTTTTGCGGAGGGCTTTTTCGTGGCGGTTGGTTTCGGCGCGGAGGAGGGCTTCCGGTTGCCAGCCTTTGCGCTGGGCGTATTCGGCGAGGGCGAACAACTCCCGGGCAAGGGTGGCCTTGGTGTAGCGTTGCTTGGCCGGCTTGGCCAACGGCTTGCCGGCGAGTTTGTTTTTGCGCGCCTTCTTGACGAGTTTCTCGGTGCGTTGCAGCGACGGCAGATGGCGCGGGATGCCGTCGAGCACGGAGGGGCGTTCGTGCTGGGTTCCCTGTTTTTCCTCGCGCTTGATTTTCTCCCACTGCGCCCAGACGGCGTCTACGTTGTCGGCGTCGGAGTCGCCGAAGACGTGCGGGTGGCGGCGGATAAGCTTGTCTGTGATCGTGCGGGCCGCCTTTTCAAAATTGAACGCCTTGCGTTCGCTGGCCAATTGGCAGTGGAAGACGACCTGCAGTAACAGGTCGCCACATTCCTCGAGCATCTCGTGGTCGTCATCGGCTTCGATCGCGTCGATCAGTTCGTACACCTCCTCGACGGCGTGAAAGCGGATCGATTTGTGATCCTGCTCGCGATCCCACGGGCAGCCGCCCGGGCCGCGAAGCCGGGCCATCACCTCGACCAGTTCTTCGATTGCCGGCTTGCGTTTTTTAGGGTTGCGCTTGGTGGCCATGTCACAGGATGACGAGGTCGTTGCGGTGGACAATCTCGATGCCCTTGAGTGTGCGGGTGCGGATTTCGTCAGCATCGAACCGGCTGATGCCGCGCGAGAACTCGGTGCCGTTCAGGTCGCAGATGCGCACGACGTCGCCCTTGGCGAAATCGCCGTTGCACCGGGCCACGCCGGGCGGCAGGAGGCTTTTGCCCTTTTCGCGCAAGGCGTCGCGCGCGCCGTTGTCCACCCAGAGCGAACCCTTGGGGTGATGAAAAAAGGCGATGCGCCGCTTGTGGCCCTTGAGTCGGCCGGGGCGCGGGGTGAAAAACGTGCCTTCGTCGCGCCCGCCGATGATGTTGGCGAGGACGCGTTTCTTTTTGCCGGAGGCGATGACCATCGGGATGCCAGTGCGGGCGGTCATCCCGGCGGCGCGCAGCTTGGCCTCCATGCCGCCGACGGCGGTCGCGCTCAATGTGCCGCCGGCGAGTTTCCTGATGTTGGCGTCGATGGTCTCGACGACCGGGAGGGTGCGGGGATTTTTTTTGCCGAAGTTCTCGACCAGGCCGTCGACGGTGGTGAGGACGACGAGCAGGTCGGCCGGCAGGAGGCAGGCGACGAGTGCGGCGAGCCAGTCGTTGTCGCCGAACTTCAACTCGGTGTAGCTGACAGCGTCGTTCTCATTGACGATCGGCACGACGCCCTTGTCGAGCAGGGAGACGAGGGTGTTGCGGGCGTTGAGGTGGCGGTCGCGGTGCTCGAGGTCGTCGTGCGTGAGGAGCACCTGGGCCACCGGCAGGTCGTGCCGGGCGAACAGCTCCGAGTAGGTGGACATGAGCCGGGATTGGCCGACGGCGGCGCACGCCTGCAGGTCGGACAGGTCGGTGGGGCGCTTGGCCAAGCCGAGCGCGCCCATGCCGGCGCCGACCGCCCCGGACGACACGATAATGACTTCCCGGCCGGCCGACCGCTGGGCCGCCACTTGGGCGACCAGTTGCTCGACTTGGCCGGGGTCGATCTGCTTGCTGCGACTGGTCAGGATACCGGTGCCCAGCTTGACCACCAGGCGGCTGGTTTCTTTCAGTGATGCTCGATCCATCAAACGCGCCTTGGGCTAAAGGCAACCGGCCGTGGTGGCAAGCAAAACAAGCAGCCAAGCGCTTGGCCAAGGGGCGAAGAAAGGTTGCCCGGCGGCGCACCGTGCGTACAATGCGCCGCACACGAAACCGCCGATTGGCTCCTTTTTTATGAAATCACGAACGTTAAGTGCCTTGGCAGCCGCATCACTGGCTGCGTTGACTTCGATCCAAGCCGACTGGCCCCAATGGCGCGGGCCGGGAGGGCAGGGCCACGCCGGGGACGCCCGATTGCCAGCCGAGTGGAGCGATGTGAAAAATGTCACTTGGCGCACCGAACTGCCGGGCCGGGGTTGGTCCTCGCCGGTCATCGTTGGAAACCAGATCTGGGTGACGGCGGCGCACGAGACCCTTGCCTCCGAGGAGGAGAAAAAGGAGCGGCTGAAGGAAAACACCGGCAGCCAGCCGCTGGTGGTACTCTCCAACGTGCGCATCCACTCGATTTGCATTGATAAGTCCAACGGAAAAATCGTCCGGGACATCCCGTTGTTGAGGAAGCGCAATCCTCAGTGGGTGCACAAGACCAACAGCTACGCCTCGCCGACGCCGATCATTGAGGACGGGCGGCTTTATTCCCACAACGGTTCGTACGGCTCTGCCTGTCTCGACCTGAAAAGCGGCGAGGTGCTTTGGACGAACCAGGACCTGTGGGTGATGCACGAGAACGGTCCAGGCGGCTCGCCGATCCTCTGGAACGACCTGCTGATCTTCCACATGGATGGCAGTGACCGGCAGTTCATTGCCGCGCTCGAAAAAAAGACGGGCAAGCTGGCCTGGAAAACGCGCCGCACCGGCGAGATGAACAAAAACCCGCAACTCAAAAAAGCGTACGGGACGCCGGTTGTCACCCGGGTGCGCGGGCGTGATGTCGTCATCTCGCCCGCGGCGGACTGGTTGTACGGCTACGACCCGGCGACCGGGGAGGAGCTTTGGAAGGTGAAGTACGGCTCGCTTGGCTTTTCCATCGTGCCAAAGCCGGTGGTGGCGGACGGCATGGTCTACATCGGCACCAGCTTCATGCGCCCGCAGTTGCTGGCGTTCGACATCACCAAACCTAAGCCGCAAATCGCTTGGGCGTGCAAGCGTAGTGTACCGGCTGTCTCTTCGCCATTACTTGTCGGCGGGGAGATTTATTTCGTCAGCGACTCCGGCGGGATCGTCACCTGTCTCGACGCCAAGACCGGGAAGGAGCAGTGGCGCGAGCGCATTGGCGGCAACCATGAGGCCTCCCCGACCTATGCCGGGGGGCGGCTGCTGTTCCACAGCCGCGAGGGCGAAACCGCCGTGCTGCAGCCGGGCCGGAACTTTAAGGTGTTGGCCCGAAACCGGCTTGATGGCGAACACCATGCCAGCGCCGCGGTGAGCGGCGACGCCCTGTTCCTGCGAACCGACAAGGCCCTTTACAAGATCGAGGGCCAATGACCGCGCTTGGCCAAGCGCGTCGGCCGTGATTAAGTTGCGAGAGGGACGAGTCCCCGAACAATCACGGTTAAACAATGAGCCTCTTCAAGGTTGAGCGGAAGATTCTGATCCTGTGCGGGATCTATTTCCTGCTCGCGCTCTGCTCGCTGATGGCGCGGGCGACGGCCGACTCGTTGTTCCTCAAGAATTTCGACCGGGGGCAGATCCCGCTGATGATCATGGCGGCCGCCGTGATGTCGAGCGCGGTGGCGGTGTTCGTTACCTACCTTTGCGGGCGGTTCCAGGTTTACGGAGCGATGAAGTTGGCGATGGCCGGGCTGGCCGCCGCGATGGCCGGGGTGGTGGCTGCGGTGTTTGTCGCGCCGGGAAAAGTCGTCGCCGTGGTCACGTACATGGTGTGCGACGTGGTGGTCGTGACGCCGATGGTGTTGTTCTGGGGGCTGGCCATCGGGGTGCTTAACCCGCAGGAGTCGAAACGGTGGTTTGGGCTGATCGGCGCGGCCGGGACGGTTGGCTGCATCGTCGCCGGCTACGTGGTGTCGCTGGCCAGCCGCAGCGGGCGGGTGGACGTGATCTCGCTTGGCCTCGTCACCGGCCTGATGGCGGTCGTACTCGTTGGCTTGGCCCGGACGCGGCTCTTTGAACAAGGGGAGGCCAAGCCGGGCGCGGCACCGGCCAAGGCGGCGGGGGTGTTCCGTTCGCTTGGCGGAATGTTGGGCAGCCGGCAGGCGGTGCTGATGCTGCTGCTCGTGATGCTCTCCACCATGGTGATCTGCCTGATCGACATTCATTTCAAATTCCAAGTGGCCAAGGATCATGAGGGGAACCTGAATCATTTCTTCGGTCGGTTTTACACTTACAGCAGCATCGTGCAGTTGGTGCTGCAGTTGTTCATCGTGCGGACCATCCTGACCAAGGGCGGCGTGGTCACGGCGATCACCGTGCTGCCGGCGCTGCTGGTGATCTCATCGGTGTGTGCGCTGACCTATGCCGGGGAGAGCGGCGTCTACGCCGGGAAATTCATCTGCCAGGTGGTGTTTTTCACCATCGAGTATGTCGGTCTGCAGATGCTGTTCCTCGCGGTGAAAAAACAGTCGCGCGGCCAGATGAAAAGCGTCATCGACGGCCTGGCCCGTCCGGCGACCATCGCCGCCTCCAGCCTTGTGATCACCGCGACGCTGGCATTCTGGCAGCAGGACTCGGTCGTGCGGCTGAACACCGTGGTGATTGTCGCCGGCTGCATTTGGCTGGTCGTTGCCTGGCTCAACTACCGCCAATACCTCGCCTCGCTCGTCGGCATGCTCGACTCCCATGTGATCGACTTCGATGACGAGTCCACGGTGATGATGGATTCGCGGTTCGACGCGCAACTGCGCGAGTCGCTGGCCAAGGCGAGCGACACAGAGGCCGGGTTTCTCGCGGAACTGATCATCGGGATGCGCCGCGCCGACTGGCACGACGAGTTCCGCGCGATGTTGGCCAAGGGGGATGACACGCTGAAACGCGCCGGGGTGCGTTACCTCGCCGAGTTTGGCGATGCGGCCGACCGGGATCGCATCCTCGCGGCAGTGCAGGACGCCCCGGCTCGCCTGCGCGCGGAGGCGGTTCATTGTCTCGGCGCGCACTCGGAGGGGCAGCAGTTTCGCATCCTCGAGCCGTTCCTCGAAGACGCCGACCCGGGCGTGCGATGTGCCTGCGCGGCGGTGCTGCTCAACTCCGGCGAACTGTCCCTCAACGTCCGCGCCGGCAATGTGTTTTACGAGTTCCTGCATTCCGACGAACCAGCTCACCGGCGGGAGGCGGTGCAGTGCCTGTCGCGTATCCGCCATCTGGACACCGGGCTGATCACCACCGAGTTGCTTGGTGACCCGGACGATGCCATTCGCCGCGAGGCGATCCACTCGATCGACGCGGCCAAGCTGGAGTCGACCTTCGAGCGGCTGGCCGAACTGATCACCGAGGAGCCGCTGCGCCCGGCCATCTCGGCCTGCCTGCAAGGCATCGGCAAGCCGGCGGCGGAAATGATCGAGCGGCATCTCGACACGATCGAGTACGCCGACGCGCCGGAGACCTTCCGGCTGCTGGCGCAGTTGCTGATCGCGACCCGCGACGGCGACAAGTCGGCCCGCATTGAGCAGTTGATCGCGCAGATCAGCAGCGAGACGGCGCGGGCGCAGTTGATGCGGGAGTATTGCGCCACGCTGGCCGGCGGACGTCCCGACAAGGCGTTGACCGCGTTTGCCCGGGAGCAGTTGGCCGGGGTCGCGCGGCAGGCGGCGTTTTACCGGGAGCAGTCGGCCAAGCTGCCGGAGGGCGGCCAAGCGGAGGCACTGCGCCTGGCCTGCGACCACCATTTCGAGCTGCGGCTGCAGGTGCTCTTCAGCGTATTGCGTCTGTTCGATGCCACCATCGACTACGAGAAACTGTTTCGCGCGGCGGCGACCGGCGGCGCGAACGCCCGGGCTGAGGTGGGCGAAGTGCTTGAGGGCGTGCTTGGCCAAGCGGACGCCGGGCGTGTCATCGGCTTGGCCAAGCCGGAGCCGGAGGTCGAGCCGGCTGGCTTGGCATCGCTCGTCGAGACCTTTCGCGGTCACGACTCGCGCTGGATCGTCTCCGGGCTGCTGCTGATGGTGGACGCCGACGGCTATGCCGCGCACGGCGATTTCGTGCGGGAGAGCCTACGGCATGCCGACGCGGTCGTGCGCGAGACGGCGCTTGAAGTGTTCCTCGCCCACGAGCCGGGGCGGGAGGCCGTCGCCGCCCAATGTGAACTTTCGGCCAGAGACGCCTGCGAGGCGGTCGTCCGCTTGGCCAAGCGCAAACTCAGCACCCTTTGACCCATGATCCTCGTCCAGCGAATCCTGTTCCTGAAAAATGTGCCCCTGTTCAGCACCATGCCACCCGACACGCTCGCCTGGGTGGCGGAGGCGGCGGATGAAACCAGCTGCCCCTCCGGCCAGGCGATCTTCGAGAAAGGCAGCGTGGGCGACCGCATGTATGTGATCGCAGACGGCTCGGTGCGCATTCACGACGGGGACAAAACGCTGGCGAACCTGCCGCAGGGAGCGTTTTTCGGCGAATTGAGCATCCTCGACGGCGAGACGCGTTCCGCCTCCGCCACGGCGGAAACGGATTGCCTTTTGCTGGTGATCCGTCACGATTCGTTCCGGCGAATCCTCTCGAAACAATTCGACGTGACGGAGAGTCTGCTGAAGATTCTCGTCCGCCGGATTCGCGAACAATCAACCCAGTTGCAGCAAACGCAGAATGAAAACTAACCCCACCGTCAACCGTGTCATTCGCCCCCTCCTCGTGCTTGGCCTTGGCTTGGCCGCGATGAAGGAATCCCGACCGGCTGCCGCGCAGGACGCCGCCCCCGCCGAAACCGAGGAGGCCTTTGAGGAGGCGTACACGCCGCTGCCGCCGATCGGCTCCCCGGAAAGTGATTTGGCATTTGAGACCTTCGGGCTCAGCTACATGCAGAGCGACCGCGTGATCGCGCTGCTCAAGGCGCTTGGCTACGCCACGGTGGAGTTCAGCGTGGNCGAGGGCGAATCAATCAACGAAAGCATTTATTNCGTCATCCAAGAGGTGGACAGCTACCCTCTGGTGATTAAGCTCATCGATACCAACAAGACCAGCCTGCTGGAGCCGTCACCCGACGGGGGAGTGGGTATGGAGGGCGGATTGGGGGGATCGTACCTGCACCAACACACTTCCGGCGCGCCGGAACAACGGTTGTTCGTGGTCTACGAAAAGGCGTTCCCGGAACAACTGCACGCCCTGCTGCAGATGCTGCGCAACGACATCGACATCCCGGCGCGCCAGGTGGTCATCGAGGCGCTGGTGGTGGAGATTGATTCCAAGAAACTGGACGAGCTGGGGGTGGGCTACAACCTGCAGCGCGAGAAGTTCAGCATCTCGCTCACGCCCCAGGACAATGTCATGCCATTCGTTGGGCGGTTTGATGAGGCACTGGAAAACTGGAAGGACGAGTGGGGGGATCTACCGGCGGTCGGCTTCGCCGCCGGCCTGCGTGCGTTGGCGGAGTCCGACCACGCGGAAATCCTGTCCAACCCGTCGGTGCTCGTGCTCAACGGTCGCCAGGCCCGGATCATGGTTGGCCAGCAGGTGCCCAGTTCCAACACGATCTCCACCAACACCGGGATGCGTTCCGGGGTGGTTTACCTGCAGACCGGCATCGTTCTGAACCTGCGCCCGAGGCTCAGCGAGGACGGCTCCGAGGTGACCATGCAGATCGAGACCATCGTCAGTTCGGTCAACCCCACCGAGAGCAAGCACGAGACCGAAGCCAGCGTCCTGCTGGCGCCGGTCGTGGACAATCGGCAGGTCCAGACCTTCGTGCGCGTGGCCGACAACACCCCGTTCATCGTGGGTGGGTTGATCGCCAAGGACAAGAGCGACGCCTCTTCCGGGGTGCCGTTTCTCTCCAAGATCCCCTACCTGGGCAACCTNTTCAAGCGGTCGGGCAAAAAGGAGCGGAAGCGCGAGGTCATCGTCGTGCTGACCCCGCACGTNATCGACACTGGCGAGAAATCGTTCAGCTATGTCATCCCCAAGGACTCGAAGACGTTCGACTCATTTGACCACATTCTGTTCCGCAACGCCTACCGCATTCGGGATGATGACGTGTTCGACCTCGCCTTCGCCACCCAAAGCAACTACTACACGAGNATCCTNGANGAACTGAAAACCTTNCATGACGCGCANCTNGAGTTNTCCGANNAGGAGCCGATCTTCGGCTACCTGCGCGACCGGGTGCCAGGCGAGGAGGTGATCGTGCGGCGCATGATCTGGGAGATCGTGCACAAGGCCAAATACCACGAGTTCATCACGGACGATCACATCCTGGTGTTCGAGGCAAACGAGGCAGCCGCGTACGGCAACAAATTCAAGACACTCTTCCTCGGCGGCCTGCTGAACGGCCTCAATAACTCCGGCGAAAACGCGCTGGTGCTCGATTACGCCGACCACAAGGCCAAGACCTCCGGGCCGTTCGAGCATCCGCGTGCTCTCATCAGCCGCGTCAACGTGGCCAGCCCCGANAACTACGTCGAGCAGATCAGCGTGCTCAACTCCGATGACCTCGAGCGCAACACCGTGCTGCTCTCGACGGCAGTCTCCCCGCCGGGCGTGCGGGGTGCGACTGCACTCGAGGTGCTCAAGGGCGTACTGGTGCTCAAGCGTATCATGGCCCTCAACCATTCCATGCCGTTGACCATTGAGGAGTTTCGCGTTGGCCGGCAGATCATCTTTCCCACTGAGCACGAGTTGCGGGATAAATACCACATAATCGACTACGACGCGGCCCGGTTTTTCTACCAAATCATCAACTACTACCCCGAGTTCGAGCGCGCCTTCAACCTCGACAGCGACGCCATCCTCGAGCGCATCCAAAACCTCAGCAACGCCGCGCAGTAGTTAACCCACTTGCCGTCAGGCGGAAGCGTCCGCGCTTGGCCAAGCGCTTGGTCAAGCGGCGTCGCGACCATCAAAAAAATTGCACAGTTACGCAAAAAAAAGTTGACCCACGCTGGGTTGAGGTTCACTTTTCCTCAAAAGCAGCGATTGGCCCGCCGATGAACCCATCCTTGGGCGCAAGGTCTCCTTTTGAACCAAGAATGAACATGAAGGCAACCATCATAACCACAGTAATGGGATTGTGCCTTGCTGTTCCCGGCTACGCGCAATCAGACAAAAAACCGCCGCAGAAAGGGAAACCGTCTGCGACCGAACGTAGCAAGGCCGCTGCCCAAAAGAAGGCCGCCGCAAAGAAGCGTGCATTGCAAAAGCGCGCTGCTCAAAAAGCCGGTGCTGCTAAAAAAGAAGCTGCCAAGAAAGCTGCCGCTGCTGCTAAAAAACAGGCTACCAAGAAGAGCGGTCGGCCTGCGGCAGGCAAAGGTCCGAGACGGGGAGGCAACAAGCCACCGGCAGGTCGTCCGGCAGCGGGTGGAAAGGGCCGTCCTGATGGTCCGCCGCCGGGGCTTGCCATGGCGCTAATGAAACTATACGGACCGAATGCCAAGCCGGATCAGGGTGTGCCAATCGAGAAAGTGTTCGGTGTCATCACGATTAAAAAATTGAACCCGTAGGAATGGCCGAAAGGCCATCCCCCTAAAAACCACACCAACCAGGGAATGGGGCGGATTTCGGTTCGCCCCATTCTTATTTTCAACGCCGGGAAATGACCGGTCGACTGGGGCTGTCTTTGGTGTGCCGCCGGGCCGAAAGAATATGAGATAAAGGGTTGACCCGACGCGGGACAGGGTTAGATTGCCCCGAAACAGCAGTCCCGGAGAACGAAGGGGATGCAGGGTCAACGATTCAAGTAGATATGATGAAAACCAAGACAACCGCAGTGGTGTTGGGATTGGGCCTGGCCGTGGCCGGTTTTGCCCAGGCACCCCAGAGACCAAAGGGCAGGCCGCAAGCGGCCAAGCAGACAGCTCCGTCCAAAGCCAAGCCGGCTTCAGGCCCGACCATCGTGAAGGCGAAGGCCAAGCCGACCCGATTGATGGCGGCGCTGGATGCGAATCGGGACGGCAAGCTCTCCCTCAAGGAGATCGAGGCCGCCGTCGCAGCCCTGAAAAAACTGGATACGAATAAGGACGGCGAATTGACGCTGCAGGAGTTCGGCCCGGCACCGGAGGAGGCCAAGCCGCAGCCAAGGTCGCTGGGCAAGCCTGGTGGCAAGTCACCGCGGGTGGCCTCCAAGCCAAGCGGTCGGCCCGGACGCAAACCGGCGGCCAAGCCGGGCTCGCGACCCGGCAAACGACCGACCGCAGTTGCCGGTCGGAACCCCGGCGCCAAGAAACCGAGTGTACGGCCAACACGGCCCGGCGCCAAGCCGAGGCCAAGCGCACAGCCCGGTCGGCGCGTGGCCAAGGCGGGGGCGGCGGCCAGCACGACGGCCCGGTCGGGAGGCGCTTCCGCTGCGCCGTCCAAGCCCAAGCGCGTGGCGCGAGCATCCATCTCCGGCAGAAAACCGAAGACTACTTCACGCAGGCGCCCGGCTGGGACGGCGGCCAAGCCGGCCCCTGCTGCTTCCCCGGAGGATGCCGCGCTCAAGGCGCTGATTGGAGACACGGAAGCCGTCACCGCCCAGCTTAAAAAGGCAATCGGGGGCATCAAGGATTCCAAGAAAAAGCAGGCCGCCTTANAATGGGTGCGGAGTGGATCGAAGGGGTTGCTNCGCTCGCTCAACGCAGGGCTGAAGGCGAATGATGCCGCCAAGAAGGCGGCTCAGGCCGGGGAAGCCCGGCAGAAGCTGGACGATGTGAGGAAACTCCTCGAGTGATTTCATTGGAGGCCGGATTTTAACCCAAACACAAGCCAATCCGATGAGCAAATGGGCGGCGTCAAGCCGCCCATTTGGCATTCCGACCCCTGTACCCAAGGCCAAGCGGCCCCGCTTGGCCAAGNGCCGCTGAGGTTTACCGCTTGATCAGCCGGAAATACCGCGAGCCACCGGTTGTCTCGGCCCAAAGGAACCGGGTGTTTCCATCCGAGTCGATCAGTTCGCTGGGCACATCCGTCCAGCCGCCGGACAGGCTGTCGGCTTGTTGCAGCACCGCGCCGCCGGCTTCATCGGTGACCCAGAGGACATACATCCAGCCGGGAAACTCCAGGTCGATGCCAGCGGCGAGCGCGGCCAGGCCGGCTTGGTTTTTGCCGGTGAACTCCAGCGTGGAGACGTATTGGTTTGCCACCGGGGCATCCGGCTTGTCGGCCGGGACGTCCACGTTGTACTCGAGCACCTCGCTGAAGTTCCCCATGAAATCCGAGGCCTGCAATTCCAAAGAGTACCGGCCCTCGTGTGCCTGCGTAAACTCGATCCCGATCCCTTCCACACCATTTTCCGGGATGAGGATGTACCCCTCCGGGTCGAAAAGATATTGGCTTTGCCACGCCTCCTCTGCGGCGGCCCACACCTCGGAGTAATAAACCGGCCAAAGCTTGCCGCCCGCCTCAAGCTCCAGCGAGGAGGAGGCCGGGGTGGCCGCTACCGCGCTGCCGTCCGGCAAATCCTGCCCCGAGTCCTCGAGGATCGTGTGCACCTTCCCGAAGCCCTCCTCGTCGATGGTGGTGAACAAAAACAACTGGATGACCTCGTCGGACTCCGGCGGCTGATAATCGGCGAAGCTCAGCATCTTTTTCCCCTCGCGATCCATGAACCAGCCTCCCATTCGCAACAGGTAGTCGGCTTCTGTGCTGGTGATCATTGAGTTGGTGCCGGGCCAGCTCAACTCGTAGTTGCCCTCCTGCTCCAACTGGAAGCGGCCCACTTCGCCGATGTAGATGTACTCGGTGGGGTCGTCCGGCTGATCCGGCACGACGAGGGTGGCGCTCAATTCGAACACATCGTCGCCATCCACCGAAAAATCGAGCAGCGCCGGCTCCTCCAGCGAGGCGTTCACGAAGGCGGCATCGGGGTTGTCCGGGCTGCGGCCGGCGGTGGAGAAACTCCGGGAGTTGCCGCCAGCCGAGAGTACCGGCGGCACCTGGTCGGCCGCGCTCATCGCGCCGTACAGGCCGAGGAACAGGCGCCAATCCGCCCCAATCCCCTTGGTGAACGAGATCGCGTCGTACAGTTTTTCGTAATGCCCCACCCAGTCTTCCGTGTTGTGCGGGTAGGCAACGGACAGGGCGGAGACGTGGGTGCGGTCGCTGCCGGTGGCCTTGGCCAAGACCATGTCGTCGATGGCCTGCCGGAGTTTTGTGGACGCGCTTTTCAGGTCGGCGTTGACGGGAGCGGCAGCCACTTTTGTAGCGAAGTCGCCGAGGTCGATATAATGGGTCGGCGACTTGGCCTTGGTGCGGTCGTTGATGGAGTAGTGCGTGGCTTCCGCGCGGAGCTTGGGCACTGCCTCTCCCCCAGCTTGGCCGTACAGCTTGAGTTGCTACGCGAACGCCTGGAAACTCTGGGCAAATGCGTCATAACGGGCCATGTCGTAGGCAGCGTGAACCTTGTGCGTGAGGTCCATCGCCTCCCCGTGGTGGGCATTCCAGAATCCGACTTCCGCCTTGGCGAACTCCTTGATCCCCACATTGGGGTTGGCCTTAAGATAACCAAGCGTCGCGCCGTAGTCCCAGCCGTCCCCGTAGTCCAGTTCCGGGCAGGCGAAGAACACATCGCAAAGCGTGCTGAAATCCCCCAGCACCTCTGCGCCCCCCATCAGGCAGGTGTCAAACCCGATGAATTCAAACTTGCTTACTCCAGTACCGGTCAAAGCTTCCGTGATCGTCGATCGGATTTGCTGTGTCGTTAATCCTTGACCGTGCTTTAAGGATGCGTTTTGGGTGTCGCCTCCATACCCAAGAAACTGACCACCGTGATTCCATAGAACCAGTCCATATCGATCGGCGGGATACTTGGCCATGCCCCACTTGATAAAATCTCTGAGCACCGCCGGATCATCCATGTTATTGCTTTCTGATAACGACTCAATAATCTTGGAATGGAAGGTGACTTTTCTACCATCGGTATCTTCACCGATGAGCAACCGATTCACTCCATTATATTTTTTTGGATCAATTTTATTTTTAATTTTCCACAACTTGGTTCCTCGATTCTTGGTGTTGATATCAACCTGAACAACGATATTGAAATCTTCGGAGCTTCCAGCCTGTTCCATTTCCAATAGATCATCTCGCATGGCTGAAGTAAGGTTGTGGTCAGCATGGCCAT
Source organism: Verrucomicrobiales bacterium (assembly GCA_002686755.1). Classification (GTDB taxonomy): domain Bacteria; phylum Verrucomicrobiota; class Verrucomicrobiia; order Limisphaerales; family UBA1096; genus UBA1096. The sequence continues at coordinate 8,434 of NYYJ01000008.1, read as the reverse complement.
ATACCAAGACGGTCCAGCTAGCGCGTGCTTCAAGTACTGAAATGGAGAGCAGGCTGACAAAGAAAAGAAGGCAGATAATATGATTAAATGGTTTCATGTTCATATAAATATATCCTCCGAAAAGAACGATACTATACAGATAAAAAAAAACAGAGTCTAGCATAAATATCTGTACAAAAGGCTTTTTTGACAACCTCTAGGGGAGCTTCAGGAAGTAGGTAGAACGACCTGGAACAATTTTCAATTCCTGCTTGGCACTTCGGCCGATGACTTCAATGGCCTCGACCGGGGAGCGGACGCCAAATATGAAATGATTGGGAGCTTCCTTCCGGTAACCATATTTGGGTGTGTATTCATAAAGCGGTCCATTGTTCCCGTCCTTGTAGCGTAATCTCGCCTTGAGTCCAATCAGGTTCAGGCTGTCCCCTTTCAGTTTCAGCTTAATTCCCCTGTTAAGGTCTTTATTTTCATAATAGCGGATACCCCCATTGTAATCGGGAATAATGAGATCAGGCCTGTTGTCCTCGTTGAAATCCCCGGAGCCAACGACCCTCGGATATGTGCCGTTCCCGGCTATGCCGATGTTTCTGCGAACTTCAAATGTTCCATCAGCGACGATTCGGTTCAACAGGATCAAATGACTGTTGTTGGTTTGCGGCTCGTCGATGCCATAGAAATCGTTAAACCCCTGGCACAGGGCGATGTCGAGTGAACCGTCCAGGTCGAAGTCCTCCACGGCGATGCCAAAGGTCGGCGTAAACTGCACGGCCTGCGGCAGACTGAACAGTTTAAACCTCCCGTTTTCGTTTAGAAACAATCTTGTGTTGAGAGTATCCATGGAACGGTGTTTTGGAATGACCTCAAAGATGTCCTCCACCCCCTCCAGTCGAAACGACTCGTGAGTGCGATACATCAACCCGCGCATGGGGTTGTTTGATTTGAACTTGGCCAAGCCGGATTTTAGAATGTTTTTCCCCTTTTCTTGAAACGTCTCGAAGAGCCGCGTGCTCCTGCCGTCTTTGTGATAGTAAAGCCGATAGTTGTTTTCGGTGTATCGTTTCAGCGAATTATTGCTTCCCCAGTTACCTGCGAGCAAATCGTTGCGGCCGTTGCCACTGAAATCAAAACAGGCAAGGCTGTTCCAGTTACCGATGCCGGAATGTATGTTCAGGGTTTTTGTGATGTTGACCGCCTCGCGCTCGGTAATGCGGAAGACCGAGATCTCGCCGCCTTCCGGAGCGATCACTAACTCCTGTCCCCGTTGGCCGTTCATGTCGGCAAACACCATGTCGTTGACCGGTAGTTCCAACGGCAGCTTGTGCATGATACGGGGCTTATCCCCCGGCTTGGCCAAGCGCAACGCCATGACGAGCGACTTGGCGGCCAAGGGGTAATGCCCAAGCGGTGTCCCGCCGCCAAGCGCGAGCGCGGCGACCTTCGGGAGGCTGGGATGCCACGTGACAGCGAGGCAATTGAAGTTGGCAGGCAGGGCATGCTCCCAACTGGCGGCACGGGGGCTTTGCACATCCTCAGTGATAAATAATCGGCTCTCGATTTGTTGGCGGTTGTTCAGTTGCTGTTGCAACTCGAGCCGCATCAGCTTGCCGGCGACGGACAGGTGAGCAAAATCAACCAAGTCCCAGCGGGAGTGCCGGCCGATGCGTCTTTTTGCCATTGGCCCGTCCCCAAGAGATACGTCCTGCACGGAGCCGCCGGTGCTGATTCTCACGACGGCGGGATCGTGACCGGCTGCCGAAACGATCGGCTCGCTCAAAAAATGGTTTCGCGAAATGCCGGGCTGAAAATGTTCGGCATTGAGTTGATTCGGGGAGTGCCGGAACGATGAGAGAACCGGTTGCTTCTCGAACAGGGCGGTGTCAAAGGTTTTTGAAACGGGCGTCTCTTCGGCTAAGTCATCTTCGCTGAACGTGATGAGCGAGTTCCGTTTCACGTTTTCGATGAAGGCAACTTTGCTGCCCAAGCGGTATTCGAGCCGGTGCGATGATTTGTCTGCCAGCCACGCGAATGTGACCTCGGGACTGTCCGAGGAACAGTACCGCGAGCCGGCTCGGATTTGTTTCGTCTGCCGAACGGTGCCCTGAATGAAAACGAGTGTGGCTCCGATGCCGTGCGTGTTTTTGGCTTCGGAGCGTACCCGGACTTTTATCCTGTCGGAGCTCGTAAGGTTTTCGTAAATCGTGCAAAGAGGATTCGATTGCCGGAGCCTCGGAAGGCTTTCGCCGAGGAGTTGCCTGCTCGGCAGATAGAGCGAGAAATTATTCAGCACAACGTCCTGATCGCCGTCGTTGTCCAAGTCGACTAGACAGGCACCGTGAGAGATGCCGTCCAAATCAAAACCCCAGTCGGCGGAGCGGTCTCGAAAGGTGAGATCGCCCCGGTTGCGAAAGCTTAAATTTTGATCTAGCTTGGAGTGTTCGATCTTGAATTTCTTCTCGACCAAATCTCCCCGGCCGCCCGTTTGGATGCTTTGCTTCATCAGGTCCTTCTGAACATCCGGATTTTCCAAATCGTAGCTAAACCCGTTCGTGACGAGCAGATCCTGGTAACCGTCCAAATCGACATCCAAAAAGAGCGGGCACCATGACCAATCGGTCGCCTCGAGTCCACTGAAGTGGGCGACTTCTGCAAACGCCCCGCCGCCGGTGCCGATGAACAGCATATTCCTTCTGTACTCACGGACTGCGGTCGTATCGCCTGATGCCACGGCTGGCGGGTCGTGGGGGATCTGCATTTTTCGATCTGCGAGGGAATAGTTTAGCATATCCACCACGATGAAATCCGAGAGTCCGTCATTGTTGATATCCGCCACATCGACGCCCATCGAAAACGCCGAGGTCATGTTGTTCAAGCCGGAGACGACATCGTCAAANCCGTTGGCAGTTGAACGATAAAAATAGTCAGCACCATCCAAATCGTTGCAAACGTAAAGGTCATCCCGGTAGTCATTGTCAAAGTCCGCAAAGATTGAACCCAGCCCCCAGTTGCGTGCCGTCGATACTTCTTCGCCCGGAGCGTTGGCTTGAAATTGTGCCAATGTTGTAACTCGAAATTTCCCCACGCCGTCGTTGATCAGTTGGNAATCTGGCGTGCCGGCCTCCAAAACTTCGCCGTTCCGAATGTAGAATCTGCCGTTGTCGTATTGCGTTCCTGTCTTGGGATCGGTGACGCTTTCCAACGTTTGTACGTTGTTGGCGAAGCCCAGCTTGAACTTAAGACCCGGGTTGTTACGGATTGAGGTGGAGCGGTACGTCGCCAAATATATGTCAAGATCGCCGTCCCGATCGATGTCCGTCATCGGCGAGCTGTAGATGGCGAGCGAGTCGCCCTTCGGTAACGCGACAGTGGACTTGGAAAAGCCGCTGCGCGTGTCGTTCATGAGGATGATCACCCCTTGGCCAACCGTGCCTACGAGCAGGTCCAAATGCCCGTCGCCGTTCAGGTCGGCAAAGGCAGCGCTCGTTGACGGAACACCCGCGCACGCCACGTCGTCATCTGCGACGGGCTGAAACCGGAAGCCCCCGAGGTTGCGGTAAAGTACGTTGTCATTTTCGAGCCCGCAAAAGTAGAGGTCGGGCAGGCCGTCCCGGTCGAAGTCGCCCGCCGCCACGCCGGAGCCGTTGAGCAATACCTGATTTTCAGCGGCAGCGGCGACGCTTAGTTCATTGCGAAACGTCGCCCCGGACTGCTTGGCGTCAACCAATCGGAATCCCACTTGGCCAACGCTCTGGTCAAGTTTAAGTGGGAGTTGCTCAGCTGTGAATCCAGAGGGAGTCGAAGCCAAGGCCAGGCACCCTGTGATAAATTTTTTCAATCCGGTCATTTACACTAATTCAGAGATTTGTCTGCATACAGCATATCATTATTCCCTTTTTGATTCCTTCTTCCGCTGGGAGAAGGCTGTCGCACAGGCCGGATGAGGGTGTAAACCCTCGGATAGCTTTATTAAAGGCTACTGTTCGAGCGACCCATTAAGCAGCAAAGCCCACTTTTCAGTGGGCTTTGCGTTTTGGCAATCTTTTCTGAGTTTCGATTACTCTTCCAGATCTTGAATCCGGTAGTAGTTGGCGTTGCCCGTTGTGCTTTTCTCGGAGAAGAAGTTTATCGGGCCGTTCTCTATAGGCTCGCCGACATTCTCCCACTTCACAACACCCGAAGCGTCCGGGGTCAGAGAGGCGGTGCGTTGCACCTGGTATTTTGGAGCACTTCCGGTCCATCCGACGAGGATGCCACCGTTGATGGCTTCGTATTTCACAATGCTCGTGCTGCGCTTGATCAAGCTGTTATCGCCGTGCACGTGGACAAAGTAGGTCTGATCGATGAGATCGCCATTATCTGTCTCAGCGCGCAATTCAACGAAATCGCTCTCAGCGTCAGCCGGGACATCCCATTTGACGATGTTGTTCTCCACGGTCACTCCCTTCGGTCCGTTGAGCAAAATCACTTCGTATTCCTGCCCGTCGGCGAAGACGTTCGGCGTGTAGGAGTACGTTGTGCCCTTGACCGCTGTCAACGGCGGATTGCTAATGAATGCGTAGATATCCTCACGGTACGGCACGCCGTTCACGAGGTGCGCTGGGAAGACATTGATCTCAATTTCCTGGGTTGCCTCTTGGGCGATGTCAACAGCGATCTCCCCGTCATCCAACGGATCTGCTTCCCCCTCGTGTTCCTTGGCGGAGATGAGCACGCGGTGTACGCCCTCCTGATCGGCTGTCGGGTTCCAGCTGATTAAGCCGGATGCTTCGTCGATCTCCATCCCGTTCGGTGCGGACACCAGCGTCCAATCCATATCGATGCGAACTTGCTGAGTTAGATCCTCGACGAGTTCTGGGTTGTGTTCATCGCCGTCGAAGAACACCGGGCGGTAAATCCAATCGTAACCCACTGTGGCTTTGTCACTCGCCGTTGACGTGATCGACGGTGGCGTTCCACCGGGGTAGTTCGTCGGGACAACCCGATGAATCACCTTGGCGCTGGACTCGACGTAGTTCCCGTCCACGGAAAGCACNGCCACGTAGTANGGNANNCCGTTCTCCAATCCCTCNATCTTCACGTCGCTNAACTGNGTCTGACCTGTNAGCGGATAAANCATNTGGCTCGCCTCNATNTTNTCNAACGTNGGGCTCTTNGAGTANACGANGTTGTAGTAGTCNACNCGCTCGTCGGCCACGGCATCCCAGGCAACGGTGAAGTTGTTCGGGCCGGCCAAGGTCGCCATTTGCTCCACGCTGTCAGGGGCGTTGTCCATGTCGATGTAGATCCGCTCGTCCGAGTAGATCCGCTCTGCGAGATTGCGGCCGTCGTTGACCTCGACGTAGGTGTAGTACCAGCCGGGACGAATCCCGAGCGAGTCTGTCATGAAGGTGAACGGGTCATCCGTGTTCATCTCAGAAACCAAACCACCACCTACATAGAACCCGTCGTAGCCCTGTCGATCCTTATCCACGAAGAAGCTGACAACCGTCTCGTTGCCCTCGTCCTCGTCAAAGTAGGCCCAGTCGATGTCGAATTGGTTTGGGATCACCGTGCCGTCGCGTGCGCCGGATTCACTGGCGACAGCGCCGAGCACTTGCGGGATCGCGTTGGGCGATGCCAACTCGACCAAGGTGCCGCCGAGCGCGTCGGCGTTGCCAACCACCATTTGGTAAGTGCCTTTCTTGACATCCTGCAACAGGTAGTACGCCTCCTTGGCCTCGGCATTCACGGTGCCCGTGCCCTTGGCACCCACTTCGAAGCCAAACGGCATCGGGCCGTCGTGGATATCCAGTTCCGCCCCGTCCGGGGTGATCAGCACGAGGTCGATATCAGCCGCGTCCTTCTCGTAGCTGATGCGGAAGATGGCCGTGGCCANNTCCTCGGNCACCTCGATGGTCTCAACCACCGGGCCTTGTTTGCGGATNTTGCGNNTATCNGACTTGGTGACGCTCTCGTGGAGAATGTCCCAGTTGTCATTGAAGATGGCGTAGGCTTTTTCCTCTGGCACCTCGATGATGGCCACGAGGGGGTTTTCCCAAGGCTCACGTGCGAGGTTCTCGTTGTACATCTTGGCCAAGCGACCTCCGCGTGAGGCACTGAAGCCGTGCTGCGAGTGGTAGCGAACGTTGAACCGTGCCCTAGACCACGAGTTGTTGATTGCTGGGGTGCANATACGCGGGGTGCAATCGCGCCTGGTGTGCCAGTGCCCATGGCAACCGCCCCAGCTGCAGTGGAGATCCGGATAGCCCCAAGTGACACACACTTCCGGGATGCAAATCTGCGGCACATCCGGGACGATCTGAAAATAAACCCCCGCTCCGAGTTCCCAGTAAGTGTTGGTGATCGTCATATCCACATCGGCGCCCCCGAAGTTGATGCCTCCAATGATCGGTATGCTCCTGGGGATTTGAACGGTCATACCGAAGTGGCCGTTGAAATAGTTTGGCCGGGCNGTGAGTTTTATCGTTCCGGTCAGGGCCCCGCCGTAAATATCCATCCAAGCCTCGGCATAAAATTTACTTTCCGGCGGCGTGTACCTTAGTACCCCCGCTCCGGTGGTGATGCCAATGACTTGAAGTTCGGAGGACAGTTCCAAATATCCATTACTGTGCCAAGTGGCATAGCTGTCTACATAGACAGGCCATTCGTCAGCGATTTTCTTCTTTCCGACAGAAACGCCCAGATTACCCGTTACGGACCACCCCGGGTTTTTGTGNAGATCTTTCAANGAGGCACCNATTTTNTGGAGCATNGCNGGNGTGGTTCCAATGGGAATGCCCATATCATCTGCAACCAGTGCAATGTCTCTTAATCCCTCCCTGCCTGCGGTGAAGCTACCCGCGATCGATGCTCCNCCCAAAAANGCNGGCTCGCANGANGCTTCNCCGGTGAGGGTNTGCTGATCCAAATTAATGCACAAGGATCCACCACCGAANTTCAGTTTNTTGAGTTCTATTTCGGGCAACGTCACNCACCAGTCCCTTTCCAATAAACCGGCTTTGATTTCATCACCTGATGGGAAAATGCCTGTGATGACAATTCTATCCTGCCCGTTACGAGTTTCCGCGTTAATAGTATTGTAGTCTTTGGATAATAGTTGGTAAACCGTATATTTTTTTTCTCCCGCATGAGTTTGGATAATTGCCCCCGCTAAAAGAATGAGCGCTGGCAGGAAGAAGAAGGTGTTGCGACTGTGTGTTTTTAGCTTTGTTTTCATCGTTATAAGGTCATTGATGGTTGGTTTAGGCTAGAGTTGCTAGCCTCTAACGTAGTGCGATTGCGATTTTACATTTTGTGAAAACAAAATCAACACTTTTTCGATAAAAAACGGGAATTCTCTTTATTGGTGCATTTAAGCTAGTTTTATCGATAACGTACAGCAAACGATCATCGTTGGTGGCACTGATCAACTTTTGCCTAAATATTGCTACCCAACCGGGCGTACCCCCACCCCCAACCGGGGCCTAGAGAAGAATCACTATCTTTTTGCGCAAAAGGATGCCGATTTCAGAACGGGTTTTTCTGGCTTTTTGCTTGTTTTTGAGCGGTGGACGGCTGTCTGCTCCCTACGGATGTTTTGGCACGCTTGGCCAAGGGCGGTCTCACTGCCCCGGAAGCTGCCCGGCTTGGCCTTGAGCCTCGCTTGGCTGCTGAGCTCCGCCGGGATGGCTGGCGTGGAGACCCCGGAGCGCTTGGCCAAGCGGGAGTGTTCGCTAACCGGCTGAAACCGGAATTGGCCGAGGTTGCGGTAAAGGATGCTGTTGTTTTCCAGCCCGCAAAAATAGAGGTCAGGGAGACCGTCCCGGTCGTAATCGCCCGCCGCCACGCCGGAGCCGTTGAGCAGCACCTGATTTGCGGCGGCATCGCCGACGCTGATTTCGTTACGGAACGTTGCGCCAGACTGGCTGGGATCGATCAGGCGAAACCCGGGCCGCGCCGCCGCTTGGCCAAGCGCGAACGGTTTCTGTTCCGCCGAGATGACTGCGGTGGCTGAGGCCAAGGCCACCACCCACGACAGCATCCCGAGCCACCCGCGGCTGAAACAGCAAAGCCCACCTTTCGGTGGACTTTGCGTTTTGGCAATCTTTCTGAGTTTCGATTACTCCAGATCTTTGATCCGGTAGTAGCCAGCGTTGCCCGTTGTGCTTTTCTCGGCGTGGAAGTTTACCGGGCCGTTCTCGATCGGCTCGCCGACGTTCTCCCACTTCACAACACCCGAAGCGTCCGGGGTCAGAGAGGCGGTGCGTTGCACCTGGTATTTTGGAGCACCTCCGGTCCATCCGACGAGGATGCCACCGTTGATGGCTTCGTATTTCACAATGCTCGTGCTGCGCTTGATCAAGCTGTTATCGCCGTACACGTGGACAAAGTAGGTCTGATCGATGAGATCGCCATTATCTGTCTCAGCGCGCAATTCAACGAAATCGCTCTCAGCGTC
>NYYJ01000007.1 GCA_002686755.1 Verrucomicrobiales bacterium | reverse complement strand
CGTAATTCTCAAGGAGGATTAGCGGCAGATTGGACGAGGCGCTGGCCAGGCTGCGCTGGATTTCGATGTACATCTCGCTCCCGACCGGCCCCATGCCGCCTTGCGGATGCACCAACCGGGCCTTGACAGGGGCGGTCTCCCGGAGCGTCAGCGGGCCGGAGTAAACCGGTGATGATCCCGACGGGATCGTGCCGTCCAGGGTGTAATGGATGTTGGCTTTCGGGTTGGCTGCCTCCGGTCGTTCCAACTCGACCCGGATCGATGTCTGGAACGACTGGCTGGGCTGCCGAAACGTCACTGTCGCCTCGACAACCGGAACCGTCTCATCGTTTTTGGCCCGTGGCGTTGGGGTGAACATATACCCGAACGACTCGATCACCTCCGTTTTTTTGTAGCCGATCAACTCCGGCACGATCAGCAGATCGGAACTGGTGACCTTGTTGTTCAACCCGTGAATCGCGAGGACGTTACGGCCCTTGACGAGAACATTCCGGGCGTTCGGGATGGGGAATTCAATGGGCGACGTGGCGATGGAGTCGGGCCGGTTCTGTGGCGCGCCCGAGTTCCAGTTCAACGTCGCGGGGGTGTTGTCGCTGGCGACTTTTTTGCCATTGATGAAGGCGGCGAACCCGTCCTCGTACTGCAGGCTCAAAACCAGTTCGTCGATGATCGCAACATCCGCGACGTTGAACGGGATGCGGATGTAAATGGTCTCGTTGTTGTTACGCATCTCGGCGACGTTCAGCCCGATACGTCCGCCGTAATCGTATCCCACGCCGGTCTTTCCGGATTTCCAGCCGGAGTCGTCAAAGTTGGTTTTCTTCCAGGCGGAATCAACCGAGCGGTTCACCGGGACGAACGCCCGAGCCGCCGCCCGCTGTCCAAGCAAAACCAACGAATCCCGCTTGGTGTTCCCCTTGCCGAACGACACATCCTCGTGCTGCGGCGGATAACCCGGGGAAAATGCCGTGACGACACGGGAGCCCGGATCTAGCAACGCGAGATAGCCGCCCTCCTTCCGTAGCCTGAAATCCGTGTGCAAAGGCGCGTTGAGGTTCACGCGGTTTTTTCCCGAGGCGAATACAACGAGGTACCCGCGCGCCGGAAGCGTGACGGCGGGAAACGCCCACTTCAGCTTGTGGGCCGGGTCGTCCGTCAACGCCCACCCCTTCAAGTTGGCCGGAGTGCCGGCCGGGTTGTAAATCTCGATCCAGTCGGAGCGGTCATCATCGTCGTCGATGGTGCTCCTCCGATTGTCCGCCATGAACTCCGAGATGACCGGCGCCGTGAATGCGGGCAGACTCGCCAACAGCAAAACCCCGGCCATGAGTGTGATTTTTTTATTCATTGAACCCATGTAAAACCATTGTAGACGTCGAAAAAACCGACTCCTTCAAAATTGGGGATAGTTTGAAGATGGTACGCGCGAAAGGAGTCGAACCTTCACTCCCGAGGGAACCGGATCCTAAATCCGGCGCGTCTACCAATTCCGCCACGCGCGCACCACGACCCGCGGCGCTTGGCCACCGGCGGCGGAATACTGCTCCGGGCCGGGCCGCGCGGTCAATGCAGAATCGCGCTTGGCCAAGCGCTTGGCCTAAATCTCGCGGCCGGACGCCTCGGCGACGGGGCGCAGCTCCTCCATCAGCGCGGCGAAGCCGTCGAGGTCGATCTGTTGCGCGGCGTCGCTGATGGCGTGGGCCGGGGCTGTACACGAACTCAAGCCCGGCGACGAGCCGCTGCCGCCCCGGGCAAGGCGCGCGGGGTGCGTTGCAACCGTGTCGTGGAACTCGTCGATCTTTATCCCACCCTCGCCGAGATGGCCGGCCTCCCGCCGGAGCCGGGCGTTCAGGGCCAAAGCCTCGTGCCATTGCTGCAGAATCCCAAGGCCTCGCGCGACAAGAATGATGCGTGGATTTTTACCGGGCGCGGCCACGGTCTGCGCACCGAGCGCTGGGCGTTCATGTGGTATCCGGCCAAGCGCAACCGGCAGGAAGCATTCATGCTGTACGACATGAAGTCGGATCCCGGCCAGTTCACCAACCTTGCCGCCAATCCCAATTACGCCGGACTCAGGTCAAGGCTGCACCGTCGCCTGCGCGAACGGGTTGCCAGTGTGAAATAAGTTTGTGGCTGCTCGGCCAAGTGACTAAGCTGATATTACTATTCGCAGCCAACTGTTTTGGGTCTTTATTCCTTGTAAAGTTGATTGCCTAATTGTCAGATTCACCGCCTGTGAATTTTCCGGGTAGCATCGTCAAAAGAAGGGCATTCCTCAAAGGGGCGGGGATTGCCTTGTTGTTGCCCCGCATGGAGAGCCTAGGGCAGTTAACAAGTTCGGATTCGCCTCGTCGGTTGCTAGTCATAGTCAATCACCTCAGCTTTTATCAGCCGGAATTGATTCCGGCTACGGACGGCGCGTTTGAGAAGCCGCCGGCTTTGCTGGCGGAGCTGACTGAACATTTCAAGCACCTTAAGGTTTTCAGTGGGCTGGACAATCCAGCGGTGCAGAATGGCTTCGGCCACACGCCGTGTGTCGGCATCCTGTCCGGTTACTTCAATAAACTGCACCGCAAGAATCGGCTATCCATTGACCAGGCGGTCGCCGATCTGATTGGCGACGACACGCGTTTCAAGTCGCTGGTCTTTCAGGCAGGTGAGAACCTGAACTTTTCCCAGATCTCCTGGGACAAGCACGGCTTGCCAGTTAAACAGATCGATTCTCCTCACAAGATTTTCAACCTTCTCTTTCAGGTCGACGAAAACGAGAAGTCGCAACAGCAGGTGCTTGCCGAAGACCGCAGCATTCTCGATGCGGTGCTCGCCCAAGCCAAGTCCATGGAGAAGCGTCTCAATGCCACTGACCGGTCGAAAATGGACGAGTATCTCACCTCAGTTCGCGAAGTGGAGAAGACCGTGAAACGCCGCGCCTACTGGGCCGACCGCTCCAAGCCGCAAGTGAATTATGAGATCGAGAACTTCGACCGCAAGTCGGTGGATGACTACGTCGGCACCTTGATGGATCTTGCCGTGCTGGCGCTTCAAACCGATTCGACGCGTGCGGTCACTGTGCAGATTCCATTCTGGGAAGGATTCAAGGAACCGGATCTCAGTGGTAACTACCACGACCTTTCGCACCACGGCCAGAAGCCGGAGAAGATCAAGAAGTTGCTCACGCTGGAGCACGCAATTCTCAAGCGGATCAATGCCTCGCTCAACACCATGAAGGAACGCACCGTAGGCAACAGTTCACTGTTCGATCAGACGACCACGCTCATCACCGCTTCCATGGGCAGCGCCAACTCTCACAATTTCGACGACCTGCCAGCTTTGGTGTTAGACAGCCGTGTGAAGACGGCCGGTCATTGGCAAAAGAAGGATGTGCCGATGAGTAACCTGTATCTCGGCTTGCTCCAACTATTCGGAGCCGAACACGACCGTTTCGGAGAAAGCACGAGCGCTTTCGATCTGTTGTCGTGATGCGTTGGCGTTGGACAACAGCACTACTCTTTCTTGTCCTGCCTTGTGGGCTTCTTGCAGAACCCCAATTGGAAAATTTCTTCGCGCAAAACTGTGTCAAATGCCACGGACCTGAGAAGCAAAAAGGTAAGGTGCGATTGGACAAACCGGCAGAAGAGTTGTTTGCCAATGCAGAATTACTTGAGAATGTTGCCTCCATGCTGGAATTGGGTGACATGCCACCAGAAAAGGCACCCCAACCCACGGCCGCAGCGCGGGCCGATGCCTTGCAAATTATTCAGAAACGCCTCCTCACTCAACGCCCGGCTAATCCCCTCAAGCGGCTCACTCGTGCTGAGTACACTAACACGATGCGTGATCTCTTCGGTGTGGATTTTGATCTCACTGGTTTACTGCCGCCCGATCACGTGGAGCACGGTTTCGACAAATTTGGTGAGGCTCACCTGATGTCGCCACATCAAGTCATGGCCTACCTCAAGACCGCACGCTTCATCGCCGAGCGCGTGTTGCCGGATGCCAAACCCAAAACGAGGACATGGGAATTCGATGCGCGACATTTTCACGGCAGCAAAAACTTTGCGACTGGCGGCGGTGGGGATTACCGCGATGGGGACGATTATGTTCTCACGGGCTTTCGCCCTTACCGCAGCAATCTGCATTTCTCCATCGATCCAGAGAGCCACGATCAATTTGTGATTCCCGCCTTCGGGGTGTACCGGCTCGAAGTAAAAGCGCATTCGGAAAAATCCAAAGAAGGCGAGGTTATTGGGATCAATCTGGGGGACGGGCGTCATCCGACCAATTTCCAGATGATCCGCCGAATCCCCATGCCGCATGGCTCGAAAGGTTTTACGACCGAGCTCACTCTAAAGGCGGGCGACCAGCTGGCCTTCACCTTCGATAGCGCCCGTGTGCCAGGTAGAAGTCTTGCAAAGAAACCGCACAACGGTCCCGCTATGCGATTCTCCCATATGAAGGTGACCGGCCCGTTGACGGAGCAGTGGCCGACCGCCGCGATGAAGGCCATCTTGCCCAAGCAGGACATGAAGCCGACGGAACTGGTCGATCGCATTGCGTTGTTGCTCACGCAGCGGCCGCTGACGATGGAGGATCGCAAAGCATTTGTCGAAATCGCGCGAGCCCTGGAAAAGTCCGGCGCTTCGATGACCGCCACCGCCCGCAGCGTTTTGATCGCGCTATTGGCCTCGCCACATTTCATTTACAAGGCCGAGTCGCCTGAGTTAACCGACATCGAACGAGCCCACCGTCTGTCGTATTTCCTCTGGAACTCCGCCCCGGATACCGTACTTCTGAACGCGGCCAGATCCGGCGCTCTGGGCAAGGATTCATCGGGCCAGGTGGAGCGGATGTTGAACGACCCCAAAACCGGCCGCTTCATCGATGACTTCACCCGTCAGTGGTTGCAGCGTGATAAGGTGGACGACTTCGGGCCGGATGTGCGAGTGTTCAAAAACGTCCGCCGCATGACGGTTGATTCCATGGGACGCGAAGGTCGTGAGCTGTTTCGCCACCTACTCGAGAACGGCCTGAGCATGGAACACTTTATTGACTCGGATTTCGTCATGGCCAATGACCGCTTGGCCCGCTTCTACGGTTTGCCCGCAGTCAAAGGTGATGCGTTTGTGCCGGTTAAACTGCCCAAGGACAGCGAACGCGGCGGACTCATTGCGCAGGCCGGTTTTCTCAAACTCACTTCCACCGACTTTGCCACCTCACCGATCCACCGTGGCTCGTGGATTCTCAAAAACCTCTACAACGAAAAGATCGAACCGCCCGCCGATGTATTGATCAATGAGCCGGACATTCGGGGTACCACCACCATCCGCGAAGCCATCCTAAAGCATCAGGAACTCGAGAGCTGCGCCCGTTGCCATTCCAAGATCGATCCCTTGGGTTTTGCTCTTGAATACTATGACCCGGTTGGGCGCAAGCGCAGCGAGTATCGCCACGTGGAAGAACTCCCTGTCGAGCGAGAGGGCACCACCTTCACAAAGAAACTCAAATTCACCAAGGTCCCGATCGAGTCCGCTATGAAACTGCCCGACGGCCGCGAGGTGCGCGACTTACCCACCCTAAAAGTGGCATTGATGGCCGACAAGGAACGCATCCTCAAAGGCATCATCGGCAAAATCATCAGTTACGCCCATGGCCGCGAAGTTACTCGTGCTGACCGTCCGCATCTCGACGACGTTTTCGAGTCGGTTTCCGATCAGGATTTCTCTCTTCGAGCTGCCATCCACGCTATCGTGGCTCACCCTTCATTTGGGCATAAATAAACGTGAGTGAATCCGCCAACACGAAAATATTGAAACCAGCAAGCGATCACTCTTCTTGATATTCCTTTGTTTCCTCGGCCAACCGACAAGGTTGAGTTTTACAGTATGCGCCCGACCGATTCCGCGATTGGCTTCAGCTCCTGCATCAGTTCGCCAAACCCCTCAAGGTCGATCTGTTGGGCGGCGTCGCTGATGGCGTGTGCCGGGTCGGGGTGCACTTCGACGAGCAGCGCGTCGGCACCCATGGCCACCGCGCCCTTGCACATCGAGCGCACCAACGCCGCCTTGCCGCAGCCCTGGCTGGGATCGACGACGATCGGGCAGTGCGACTCGGCCTTGACGATGGCCACTGCGGAGAGGTCCAGCGTGTTGCGGGTGTAATCCTCGAACGTCCGGATACCGCGCTCGCAGAACAGCAGGTTCGGGTTGCGGTTGGCCAACACGTATTCGCCGGCGAGCAGCCATTCCATGATCCGCATCGACATGCCGCGCTTGAGCAGCACCGGCTTGCCGGTCTTGGCAGCGGCGATGATGAGTTGGAAATTCTGCGCGTTGCGCGTGCCGATCTGCAGCATGTCGGCATACTCGGCGACCTGCCCGGCATGATCCTGCGAAAGCAGCTCGGTGACGATCGGCAGGCCGGTCTCCTCGCGCGCCTTGGCCAACAGCTTGAGCCCCTCCTCGCCGAGCCCCTGGAACTCGTACGGTGACGTGCGCGGCTTGTACGCGCCACCGCGCAGCATGCCGGCGCCGGCGGCCTTGACGGCGTGCGCGGTCTTCATCAACTGCTCCTCGCTCTCGACAGAGCACGGACCGGCCATGACCTGGATTTTTTTGCCACCCACGATCGCGCCGCCGGCATTGACGGTGGAATTCTCCGGGTGCGCCTCGCGGCTGACGAGCTTGTGGCGCTTCTGGATCGGCGTGACCGACTCGACCTGCGACCAGGCGTTGAGCACCTCGAGGTCGCGGTGCGAATGTTCGTCGCCGATCGCGCCGATCACGGTGCGCGCCACGCCGTGCATGACATGGGGCCGGTAACCGAGTTTCTTGATTTCCTCGACGACGGCGTTTTCCTCCTCGGGGGAGACGTTGCTTTTGAGTACGACTATCATGTTGGTTTTATCTGTTGCGCCGGGGCGGGTGGGCCTGAGACAAAAAAAGCCGCAGGCTTGGCTGCCTGCGGCTGGGTAAATTCTGTTTCAGTTCGTCAACAAATTCCCAGGACACGCAAACGGCGCGGGCTGGTAAACCAATACCAGCCGCTAAAATAGCCAAAAAACTGCGTCCCTCGAACACTCACGGCGGCGGAGCGTAACAAGCGCCGTCCCTCTGTCAACCGGTTTCGCGCCCGCCGGGGCGATATCGGTGAAGGCGCTGGATTTTTGGTTAGCGCTTGGCCAACCCGAGGGTCTGGAGGGCGGCGAAGTAGATGTTGGTGAATTCGTTCGGGGCGGAGAACAGGGTCGGCGTGCCGTACTGTTCGGTCATTACCCGTGTACGGCCAAGCGGCCCCTTGTTGCCGAAATCCAAGCGGAACCGCCTCGGGCCGTCGGCCGTGTCCACCTCGGCGGCGAGTTGGTTTGCGCCGGGCCGGATGCCGACCGCCTCCATCGCCGGCTGGCCCTCGGCCACCCAGTCGACGGCGGAAAGCACGCCCATTCGGTACACGGCTTCCTCCAGCATTGCGGACTGAATCTGGTCGAGCGGCTTGTTGTCGGCCGTGCGCCACGTCGCGTTGGGTAGCCGGGCAAACCGGGTTGGCTCGTTGTCCAGCGTGACGGTGACGGTGGCGACCTGGTTGGTGGAAAAGGTCCACAACCGGCGCTCCCGCAACTTGAACGCCTCTTTCGGCAGCAGGATCGCCTGCTCCCGCGGGAGGCCGATGATCGCCGGTTCGTCGTTGGCCCGGGCGGCAACGCGCAGCGCGTCCACCGTGCCGAACGCGATCTTCTCCCTCCACCGGCCGACGGTCGCGGAGGCTCCGTTCACCTCGAGGTTCAGCCACGGGTTGGCCAAGCCGTGGGTCTCAAAATCCGCCGCCCCGGCCCCGTCCTTGATGAAGTCGATGACCTGTGCGTTGCGAATGTTCGTGAGCATGGCGTTGACGAGCATCGCATCGGCGGGGAACGGTTTCGGCTCGGTCACCTGCCAGGCGCCGTCCGGTTTTTTTGCGACGGTAAACTTGTTGATGGTGTCCACTGTAACGGAGGTGACCTCGTGGAGCGGCCGCCGGAAAACCGAGTGCTCGCGGAACTGGTCGTGCGGCAGGCGCAGCAACGACAGCAGCCCGTCATCCTGAATTACCACGGTGCCGCGTTCGGAATGGTTCACCAGCACGGCCGGCTCCTCGTCGTTCGGTTTGCGAAACTCCAGCTCGATCACCGAGTCTCCGCCCTTGGCCAGGCGCACGGTGGCGTCCGGTTCGCCCTCGCCGGCGTCAGCGGCGACCTGGACAATTCGGGCAAGCTGCATTCGCTGGATCAATTGGCGCACGACCATCTGGTCGGCGGGAGAGTTGACCGGCTGCTCCATCCGCCATCCACCGTCGCCGCCCCTGGCCAACTCGACCGTGCGGCTTTGGCCCCAGAACCGCACTCGGTCGAACTCGAGATCTTCCGGCACGAGCCGGAGATCGCGCCAATCGTCGGCGTTTCGCGGCACCCAGTTGGCGAGATCACCGGTGGCCAAAAGCACGTCTCGCGTGCCGGGCAGTCGCACGTAGGTTTGCCGCCCGAACAACACCGCCGAGCCGACCTCGAGTGACTGTTCCGTGCCGTCACTGGTCCAACTGACGAGCGCCTTGGTCTTGTCCAAGCCAAACGTTTCCTCGTCGCCGGTCTCGGTCCATTCGGCCTCTGCAAATCGCTGACTGACAGTGAGTTCGGCGAGCCGCTTGGCCAAGCGCGCGATGCGTTCCGGGTGCGCCGGGTAATCCGGATCGGCGACCCGCCATTGGCCATCGACCTTCTTCGCGGCAACCGTCGTGTCGCCTCGCTTGACGGTGAACGAGTCGATCGTGTCGGCGTTCAACTCGGGGAACAACCGCTCCGCTTGGCCAAGCGCGTTGTCGCCGCCCGGGGTGAACAAGCCGTCCGCTATGCAGGCGATCGCCAGAACCAAGGCCAGGCTGCTTAACCAAAAAAGTTCCCTCGGGTTCATGCGCGTTTCATTTGTCGCCGCCACCAAAGCAGGCCAAGGCCAAGCGTGCCGCCGGGCAACACCAGGAGCAGGAGCCAGGTGATCGAGATCATCTCGGCGCGGGTGAGGCTGATGCGATACTCGGTGACGTCACGCGGCGCGATGGCAAGCAGGTGGTCGCGCTCGAGCAGCCAGTTGACGGCGAGGCCGGCGAAGTCACGGTTGGCCCCGGCCTCGATCGCGCTGTTGCCGAGGAACAACGAGTCGCCGGCGACAACGATGCGCGCCGGGGGATGCTCGTCGTTCGCGTGCAGCTTGGCAGCGATTAACGGAACCTTGCCCTCCATTTCGACAATGACCTGGTTGTCGCGAATCCGGCGGCCCGCTTTGCCGTCATCCGAGGAGTGCGCGAGGATGGTCACCGGGGGCGGTTCGTCCCCTTCTTCCGGCTCAGGAAGCCCGACCGAGCGGGGGATAATCATTTGCAGCCGGCTGCCGAGAATCGGCTTGGTGACCGGGTGGCCGTCGAGGACATCGACCAGCAGCAAGCCGCCCTGGCCGGACTGTTCGTTCTTCAAGTCGGATACCTCGTTGAATCCGATTTCAAAGTCGTAGTCGGCGAGGAATTTCTCAAGGCCGGTCGGCCGCAGCGAGCGAAAATTGAACAAGGCAAACAGGCTGCCGCCGGTATCGACGAACTCACGCAGCTTGGCCAACTCGCCAGCATCGTATGGCGTACGAGGCCCGGCAACGATGAGCAACCGGCAGTCTGTGGGGATGCTGTTCGTGCCGCCAAGTGGAGTTTCCTGCAGGAGCAAGCCCTTCTGCTGCAACACGTTGGCGAATTTGGAGTAGCCCCACTGGCCGCCGTTGTCGCTGGCCTTGTGCTCGCCATGTCCGGTGACGAAGCCGACCTTGGTCTGGCGATCCCCGGTCACCGCGACGATGGCGGAGGTGAACAGTCGTTCACCGGAGAAGTGCGTGCGCCGCGCCTCGCGCGTATCCATGAACTCGGATAAATCGAGGATCGAAAGTTCGCTCTCGTTGATTGCCTTGGCCGCGTTGTTGGCGGCGATAATCACGCGGTTTTCGGCCGAGCGAATCGGCAACCGCAACTCTGCCTGCACGGCCTCGGCGCGGGCGGAGTCGCGGGTAGGATCGACCAACTCCAGTTTCAGCCTCGGCGAGATGCGCTCGTACTCGATGAGCAGATTCTTGACCGGCTCGAACAGGTCGGCCTGCCGGTCGAAAAGCACGACGGCGCGCACATCGTTCGTCAACGCGCCGAGCACGTTTTTCGTGAGGGGCGACAGGCTGTGGTCGGCAGACCGGGCGAGGACAAGCTGCGCGGGATTTCGCAGCGCAAGTAGATTGGCCAACATGACGCAGACCGCCGCCATCACCGCCGCCAAAACGACCCGCCGCGAAATCACCCGCCGCACGGTCGGCGAAAAACTGGCGAGTTGTTGCGGGTTGCTCATCGGTTATTTCCAGCGGCGGCTCTCGACCACCTTGTGTGTCAGGTAAAGGAACAGCGCCGTGAGGCTGGAGAAAAAGATCACGGCACCGAGATCGATCACGCCGCGCGAGAACGATTCCATGTGGCTGGGCAACGACACGTGCCGGGCGAGTTGCGAGAGCCAGTCCGACCGGTCGCCGGCGAAGAACGAGAAAAAGCCGGTGAAGAACAGCGCCGCCCCCAGCGCGAACCCGCTCACCGCGGCGACCGCCTGGTTGCGCGTCAGCGCCGAGGCGAAACAGCCGAGCGACATGTACAGGCAACCGACGAGCAGCACACCAAGCGCCGAGGTGAACATCGTGCCCAGCTCGAGCACCGCCGATTCGCCCACGTAAAACCGTACCACCATCGAGCAAACCAACAGCGGCAGCCAAAGGATCGCGTAAAAGATGAGCGCCCCGGTGAACTTGGAGAGCACCACCTGCCAGTCGCCGATCGGCGCGGTCATCAGGCTCTCGTACGTGCCGCTGGCGCGCTCCATCGCGAAGCTGCGCATGGTGATCACCGGCGCGATCAATAGCAGGATCACCCAGAAAAAATAGGTTCCGTAAAACACCTGCGTCACCGGCATCGGTGTCGCCTCGCCGTTCAGGCCGGCGAGCACGATCACGAAGCCGAGCCCGATCAGGAACAGCACGGCGGCAATGATGATGAACCCGGTCGGCCCCTGGAAAAACGCCGACAACTCTCGCCGAACCAACGCACGAAAGACGCTCATTCGCCGCCCTCCCTTCCCCGTGTCAGGCTGACGAACAAATCCTCCAGCGACGGGGCCTGCCGTGACAGTTCGCGCAGCGGCCAGCCGCGCGCGTTGGCGCTGGCAAAAATCGTCTCGCGGGCGTCGTCGTTTGTAGCNTTGGCAAACCGGCAGCGCACGTAGCCGCCCGGCTGCTCGGCGCACTCCGCTTGGCCAAGCGCGAGATCGGCGGCCCACTCTTTGGCGTTGGCCAGCGTGGTTTTCACCTCGGCCACCACCGCGTTGGCCTTGGCCATCAATTCATCCAGCGCACCACTGGCCAGCAACCGGCCTTCGTGCAGGATGACGACGCGGTCGCAGGTCATCTCGATCTCGGAAAGGATGTGTGACGAGATCAGCACCGTGTGGGCGCCGGCGAGGTCGCGGATCAAATTGCGCACGGAGCGAACCTGGTTGGGGTCGAGCCCGGCGGTTGGCTCGTCGAGCACGATCAACTCCGGCTTGGCCAACAGCGCATCGGCCATGCCGACCCGTTGCCGGTAGCCGCGAGAGAGCTGGTCGATGAAGCGCTTGGCCACGTCCGCGATGCCGCATTGCTCCATCACTTCGCCCACGCGCTCGGCGGCTTTGCCGTTGGCCAAGCGCTTGAGTTCAGCGCGAAAACCGAGGTAGTCCGCCACGCGCAGGTCGGGCGGCAGCGGGTTGTTTTCCGGCATGTAGCCGATCCGCTCCCGCACCCGATCCGGCTGTTCAAATACACAGTCCCCACACACACGGGCCGTCCCCGAGGTCGCTGCCATGAAGGTGGTGAGGATGCGCATCGTGGTGCTTTTGCCGGCGCCGTTCGGCCCGAGAAACCCGACCACCTCGCCGGGGCCGACCGAGAACGACACGCCGTCCAGCGCCACGTGTTGTCCGTAGCGCTTGGTCAGGTGCTGCACCTCGATCATGGGCGTGTCTGCCTCCAAGCCGCCGCGAACCTAACGGCCATGGGCCGCCAAAGGCAATCCGCGCGTGCCACGGGGAAACGGCTTGCTGCCCGCGAAGCCGAGCCACTACAGTCCGCGCATGGAGGTGCTTGCCTGGCTGGTCGTTGTTCTTGCGGGGTATCTGCCCGGCTCGCTGCCGGCCGGCCTCATTGCCGGCCGGATAAAGGGCATTGACCTGCGCGAAGTCGGCAGCGGCAACATCGGCGCGACCAACGCCTTTCGCATACTGGGCAAGGGCATCGGCACCGCGGTGTTGCTCATCGACGTGTTGAAGGGGTTGCTGCCGTGCCTGTTTTTACCGGCGTTGGTTGCCGGTTTGTTTCCAGACGACCAAGCGCCCGCGACAGAGACGCTGCAACTGCTGATCGGCGTGTCGGCGATCCTTGGCCATAACTTTCCCTGCTGGCTTCGGTTCAAGGGCGGGAAAGGAATCGCGACCACGGCGGGGGTGGTTGGGGCGCTCGCGCCATTGCCGTTCGGAATTTGCCTTGGCGCGTGGATTATTTTTTTCGGGTTCAGCCGCTACGTGTCGGTGGCTTCGATCGCGGCGGCGGTGGCGCTGCCGATTGGTGCTGCCGCCTGGCCAAGCGATGCCGCGAACCGGTTCGGGCTGCTGTTTTGGATTTTTCTGTTCCTCGGCGCGATGGCAATCTGGAAGCATCGGATCAACATCCGGCGACTCATGGACGGCACCGAGCACCGCGCCTGGGGCAGTCGAAAGGAAACGGCAAAATGAAAACCACAGTGATCGGGGCGGGGGCTTGGGGGACGGCGTTGGCCAAGGTGGCGCATGCGAACGGCGGCGAGGTCTGCCTCTGGGGGCGCGATGCCAATGCGCTGGCCGCGCTTGGCCAAGCGGGGCGCAATGAGCGTTACCTCCCCGGGATCGACCTGCCGCGCGACCTACCGACGGAGTCCGACTTGGCCAAGGCGGTGGACGGCGCCGGCTGCGTGGTGCTGGCTGTGCCGTCGCGGGCGTTTCGCGAGGTCACAGCGCGCCTGGCCCAGTACGACGGGGTGGCAGTGAGCGTGACCAAGGGTATCGAGTTCGACACCGGGCTGACGATGGGCGGCATCCTCAGCGAGACGATGCCGTTGGCCAAGGTGGCGGCGTTGTCCGGCCCGACGTTGGCCGAGGAGGTGTGTCGCGACATGCCCAGCGCGGCGGTGGCGGCGAGCGGGACGGCCGGCGTGGCGGCGACGGTGCAGCAGGTTTTTCACCGACCGACATTTCGCGTCTACACGAGCGAAGATTTGATCGGCGTCGAGTTGGGTGGCGCGCTGAAAAACATCATCGCCATCGCGGCGGGGGCGTCGGCCGGGCTGGGCTTTGGCGATAACTCGAAGGCGGCATTGGTCACGCGCGCGATCGCGGAGATGCGCCGCCTGGGCGTGGCGTGCGGCGCGCGCGCGGAGACGTTCGCCGGCTTGAGCGGCTTGGGCGACCTGACGGTGACCTGCTTCTCGAGCCTGAGCCGGAATTACCAATTCGGCCTGCGCATCGGGCGCGGCGAAAAACCGGAAGCCATCCTCGCTGACTCGGTGTCGGTGGTGGAGGGCTACCCGACCGCCCGGTCGGCATGGAATCTGGCGCGCACCCGCGATGTCAGCACGCCGATCATCGACGAGGTGTACGCCATGCTGCACGAGGGCAAGGATCTGCGCCAAGCGCTGCTCGACCTCACCACCCGCTCCTCCAAGGCGGAGGATTAAGCCAAGCGCTTGGCCAAGAGCGGCCGGCTAGGCGATGACGTCCATGACCGGCTCGCCGCTGGAGATCATCAACAGGCGATCCTGCATGTCGCGAATGTGCGCCTTCGGGTCGATCCCAAGCAGGTAGTAGAGCGTCGCTGCGAGATCCTCGGGGGTCACAGCATCCTCGGCCGGCTCCGAGGCGCGCTTGTCGGATTTGCCGTGGACATAGCCCTGCTTCACGCCGCCGCCGGCGAGGAGGACGCTGTAGCAGTTGGGCCAATGATCGCGGCTGGCGTTCTTGTTGATCTTCGGCGTGCGGCCGAATTCGCCCATCCACACGACCAGCGTCTCGTCCAGCATCCCGCGTTGTTCCAGGTCCTCGAGCAGTGTCGGCAATGTCTGGTCGGTGACCGGCAGGTGGTAGGCCTCGACGATCGGGTACATGCGGGTGTCGTCGAAGCCGTGGGTGTCCCAGCCGCCGCTGGTCTTGCTGCGTCCGCCGATGCTGTTCGAGAAGTAGCAGGTGGTGAACTTGACACCGGCCTCGGCCAGGCGCCGCGCCAGCAGGCAGCCCTGCCCGTAGGTGGTCCGGCCATATTTCTCCCGAAGCCAAGCGGGTTCCTGCCCGATGTCAAAGGCCTCGCGGACGCGCGGCGAGTTCAGCATCGCCAGGGCGTTCTTGTAATAGTCGTCCAGCCCGCGGGCCTGCTCGGAGAACTCGAGCAGGCGCGACTGGGCGTCGATGATTTGCTGCAGGCCGCGCCGCGCCTGCAGTCGGCCAAGGGTCAGGTTATCGGGCAGGCTCAGTTCCGGCAGGCGGAAGTCCACCTTGTTCGGGTCGCGCGGGATGAACAGAGGATCGTGTCGCTTGCCAAGAAAACTGGCGTGCTGGCCCGGTGTCCGCGAGCCGTCGGCAATGACGTGCGGATAGGAGACAAACGTCGGCATGCCCCGGTCTTCGTTCGGCCGGAGTTTACTGACCACCGAGCCGTAGGCCGGGTAAAGGTCGGGCAGGTCGCGCAGGCGCTGGTCGTCGCTGGGCGGTGCCTGGCCGGAGAGCGCGTAGTAGCCGGCCGAGTTGTGGTTTTTCATGGTGTGGTGCAGCGTGCGGATCACGGTGCACTTGTCCATGTGCCGGGCCATGCGCGGCAGGTGCTCGCAAATCTCGATGTCCGGGCAGGAGGTGCGGATCTGCCCGTGCGGCGAGCGGTATTCCTTCGGCGCGTCCGGCTTCATGTCGAGGATGTCGATCTGGCTCGGGCCGCCCCACTGGAACAGGAAGATGGCCGACTTGGCCCTGGGTGCGATCGTCAGTTTTTTCGCGGTCGCCTCCGAGGCGCGCAACAGCCTGGGCATGGTCAGGCCCAGCAGCCCCATGCCCCCCGCGCGCAGCAGCGTGCGCCGCGCGATGGCGGTCTCCCGAAAACCGTGGCAGGATGGATTCTTCATCGTCTCAACATGAATTCCTTCGCGTTCAACAATCCCCAGGCCACGTCCTCGAGCGCGCCGCGCCGGCTTTCGGCGGTGGCGAGGTGTTGCTGCATCGCGGCGCTCTCGCGGGCGGACGGGGCGCGGGTCAGGATCGCCCAGTAGAGGGTGTCGATGATCTCGCCATCCCCGTGCCCGGCGCGGAGTTGCCGCCCGATCCGGTTGTGGTTCTGCCGCAGCAGCCGGTTGAGGGTCTCGCCCCCGGTGAGTTCGAACACTTGGGCGAGGGTGGTGTCGTCGTTGCGCTCGGCGTCGGAGTTGGTCAGCCGTGCGGGCTTCCCGAACAGCTTGAGGAACCGCTCGCCGTGGCCCGGGTTGCGTGACAAGTGCACGCTCTCCACGCCGGGCATCCCGATCGACCGTTTGCTTTTGTGCGCGTCGGCGAACTCGATGGGGCCGTCGAGCGACCGGTGCGCGGCGTCGAGGAGCACCTCCGCGGGATGACGGCGCACGGTGGCCCGCGCGAAGTTTTCCTCGGAACCGGCCGCGCCGCCGCGGGGCTCGGCGGAAAACTGGTAGGTTCGGGAGTTGGCGATCAGGCGGATCAGGTGGCGCGGATCATGGCCGCTCTGGCGCAACTCCCGCTCCAGCGCGTTCATCAAGGCGGGATTCGAGGGCGGATTGGTGTCGCGAACATCGTCCACCGGCTCGATCAGCGCCCGGCCGGTCATGTGGAACCAGATCCGATTGGCCTGCACCTTGGCAAAGTTCGGGTGGGAGGCCACCCAATCCGCCATCTCCTCGAGCCGCCGGTTGAAGGAGCCCAGCGGCGGGGCGTCACGATCCAGCAATCCGGGCCGGGGCGGTTTTTTGGTGCGGGGATGCTTCAAGATTTTTTTTGGGTCGAGCTTGTCAAGCGCCACCAGTTTCACCTTCTGCTCGCCGCGGAACTGATGCTTGTCGTACCCGTCCTTGCGCTTGTTCTCGATGATCTCGTAGTCGATGCCGTCGAAGAGCGCCGCGAAGCGGTAATAGTCGTCCTGGCGCACGTCCTCGAACGGATGGTCGTGGCAGCGTGCGCACTTGAGGCGGCTGCCGAGGAACACCTGTGCCGCCGCCTCCGCGCGGTCGACCGGCACACGCAGCGCGCGGTAGAAATTTGTCGGCGGATTCCCGTAGGTGCTGCCAGTTGAGGAGAGCACCTCGCGTGCGAAGACATCGAGCGGTTTGCCGACCGCCAGGCTTTCACGGATCCAGTTGTGAAACGTCTCGACTCCCCTGGCGTCGAGGGTCTTTTCCTCCACCCGCAAAAGATCCGCCCATTTCAGCGCCCAGAATTCCGCGTACCCGGGTGAGGCCAAGAGACGGTCGATGAGCCGGGCGCGTTTACCCGGATCGGGATCGTTGACGAATGCCTCGGCCTCCCGGGGATCGGGGAGAGTCCCGGTGATGTCGAGAGCGGCTCGCCGAATGAAGGTCTCTTCGTCGCACGGCTCCGCCGGGTTTTCCCGGAATTGTTTCAGCTTTGCGAATACGTGGGTGTCGATCACGTTCGCGGGCGTTGGGCCGCTCCAGCGGTAGCCCGGGCGCGGCCGAATCATCCCCGCCCGCATCGACGCCCGGCCGGAGAGGTAGCGCACAAACACCGTCGTCTCCCCCGGCTGCGCGAATTCCACGACTCCGGGCGGGGTGACCTCGGCGATCAGGCTGGAGGTTTCGTAAACCGCCCAGCGGGTCACGTCCCGCTTTCCACCGTCGGAAAAAGTCGCCGTCACCTTCAGGGCCAGTGAGTTTTCCGGGGTGGTGAGTATCGCCGCCTCGGGGGAAACGGAGAGCGACTCCAGCCGGGGCGCGTTGTCCGGATCCTTCCCGGCACCGGACCGGATCCAGTCGAGCAGAATACGGTATTCCGCCGATCCGGTCTCGAATCTTTTGTTGCCCCCGTGCTTTACCTGAAGCGTCGGCTTGAGCAGGAGTTTGCTGGCTGCGGGATCGCCGGTGTCCACCCGACCGCGTGAATGCAAAGCCTTGAAATCCGTCCCCGGATTTTCGCCCCAAAGCGACAGCTTGAATCCCCCCTTGCCGTTCTGGTTGCCGTGACAGGCCCCGCCGTTGCAACCGGCCTTGGACAGCACTGCCATCACGTCGCGTGAAAAGCTCACCTCCTCCGAATTCACGACAAACGGGGCGAACATTAACAACGCAACCAACCTAACCATACCCGTGTGCAAAACCCCGTGAATCTAAAGCCCCCCCTCCACTCCCTCAAGCAGTATCAGCACCCCTTAACTCCACCGTTCACGCCCGGCATCTCGCAGAATGGTCTTACTCCATTTTTCTCCCTTCGCGTCGATTGGCGTCCATTCGCGGTTGTGAAAAAAAAAGAAACCGCGAATGGACGCGAAGGAACGCGAAGTTTTTTATCCGCAAATTTCTCAGATGGGCGCAGGCGGCTTTTTCTTTATCTGTGAAAATCTATGCCTTCTGCGGATCTTCCCCTAATAGTTTTCCCTTCGCGTCGATTGGCGTCCATTCGCGGTTGTGAAAATGAAGCCAACAGGGCGTCATTGAAGATGGTACGTGTACGTGGTATTTTGGGTTGCCTTGCCCTGTTCCGTTCGGCACGGTTTGGCCAAGCGGGTTTTCAGTGAATCCGCCTGATTTATGAGGTTTTTCACGATTGCTTCTTTGGCTTTGGTGGCTTCGCTTGGCCAAGCGCTTGGCCAAGCGGGCGCGGTGGACGCCGCGCCGGCGGATGCCTGGCCGATGTACCGGGGCACGGCCTCGCTGACCGGCGTCTCGAAAAGCAAGCTGAGCGCGTCGCTCAAGCAGCTCTGGTCGTTCAAGGCAGAAGAGGGCATCCACAGCACGGCGGCGATCGCGGGCACCACGGTGTACGTCGGCTGCGACGACGGCCACCTGTACGCGCTGGACTTCGAGTCCGGCAAAAAAAAGTGGTCGTTTAAGACTGANGACATGGTCGAGTCGTCGCCGCTGGTGCACGATGGTCGAGTCTACTTCGGCTCGTCGGACGGGTTCGTGTACGCGCTCACGGCCAAGGACGGGAAGCTGCTTTGGAAATTTGAAACGGAGGACCGCGTGCTCAGCGCGCCGAATTATTTTCAACCGAAAGACAAAGCCATCGAGCCGTCGGTGATCGTCGGCAGTTACGACTTCAAGCTATACGCCCTTGACCCGGTGTCCGGCAAAAAGAAGTGGGACTACGAGACGTCCAACTACATCAACGGCTCGCCGGCGGTCTCCTCCGGGCGGACGGCCTTTGGCGGATGTGACGCTGTGCTGCACGTCATCCAGTTGGCCGAGGGCAAGAAGGAAAAGCAGATCGACGCCGAGGCGTACATCATCGGCTCCGCGGCGGTGGTCGATGACCGGGCGTACATCGGCCACTATGAGAACGAGTTTCTCTGCATCGACATCAGCGCCGGGAAGATCGCCTGGAAATACAAGGATCGCGCCTTTGCCTACGTTTCATCGCCGGCGGTGACGGCAGACCGCGTGCTGGTCGGCTGCCGCGACAAGCGGCTGCATTGCCTCGACCGGAAGAGCGGCAAACGGCTGTGGGCGTTCCGGACGCGCGGCAAGGTGGACAGCTCGCCGGTAGTCGCCGACGGCAAGGTGGTCGTCGGTTCGGACGACGGCAACCTGTACCTCATCTCACTGGCGGACGGCAAAAAACTTTGGTCATACGAAATCGGCGAACCGGTCATCGCCGCACCGGCCGTGGCCAGCGGCATCGTGGTCATCGGGGCCGAGGACGGCCGGGTTCACGCCTTCGGGCCAGCCAAATGATGAGACGGAAATGCCATGAGCAACACCGCCACAGACACCCCTAAAACCGCGCCGCCGCTGGAGAAGCAGACCACGGTTGGCAACTACTTCGTCTCAAACTACCCGCCATTCTCGTTCTGGACACCGGAGGCGGTGCCGGACTACCGCGCCGCGCTTGGCCAAGCGCCCAAGCCGGACACGCCGCTGGGCATTTACGTGCACATCCCGTTCTGCCGCAAACGCTGCCACTTCTGTTATTTCCGCGTCTACACGGACAAGAACTCGCAGGAAATCCGGCACTACATCGACGCCGTGCTGGACGAGTTGCGGCTGTACTCTAAGGAGGCGTTCATCGGCGGGCGCAGGCCAAACTTCATTTACTTTGGCGGCGGCACGCCGTCGTACCTTTCCGAGGATCAACTGCGCCACCTGACCGACGGCATGAAGGCACTGCTGCCTTGGGACGAGGCGGATGAGGTCACCTTCGAGTGCGAACCGGGGACGCTGCGCGAGAAGAAGCTCGAGGTGCTNCGCGAGATCGGCGTCACGCGGCTGAGCCTCGGCGTGGAGAATTTTGACGACCACATCCTCGAGGTGAATGGTCGTGCCCATCGCGGCGCGGAGATCGGCCGCTCGTATGAGTTCGCGCAGGGCNTGGGCTTCCCGCAGATCAACATCGACCTCATCGCCGGCATGGTCGAGGAGACGGAGGCCAACTGGAAGGACTGCATCGAGCGCACCCGCGAGATGGCGCCGGACAGCGTGACGATCTACCAGATGGAGGTGCCGTACAACACCGGCATTTACCAGCAGATGAAGGCCGAGGGCAAACTCACCGCGCCGGTCGCCGACTGGGAGACCAAGCGGCGCTGGGTCAGCGACGCTTACGCCGCGCTCGAACAGGACGGCTACACCGTCGGCAGCGCCTACACCGCGGTGAAGGACAAGTCGAAGACTCGCTTCGTCTACCGCGACAAGCTTTGGGCCGGAGCCGACCTGCTCTCGCTGGGCGTCGCCTCGTTTGGCCACATCGGCGGCACGCATTACCAGAATCAGCACGACTTCGCGCCGTACGTCGAGCGCCTGCAACGCGGCGAACTGCCGGTCCACCGCGCGCTGACGCCGACCGATGACGAGCGGCTGATCCGCGAGTTTATCCTGCAGATGAAACTCGGCCACCTGAAGCTGTCTTACTTCGCCGACAAGTTCGGCGTGAACCCGGCCAAGCGCTTCGCCAGGCCGCTGCAGACGCTGCAGGACTGGGGCTTCGCGACCCTCGACGGCGATGACTGGCGGCTGAACCGCGAAGGCCTGCTGCAGGTCGACCGCCTGCTGCACGAATTCTTTTTGGATGAACACCGCAACGCCCGCTACGCATAACCGGTCAGGTCAACCCCAGACCGATCTGGTCCATCCGCTCGACGAGTTTTGCCGCTTGGCCAAGCGGGCGCTGCCGGGCATCGAGCCGGTCGAGGCCGACGACGTGCCGGAACCGTATCGGTCGCTGCTGGTACATGAGCGCGACATGACCTCCACGCTGGCCCAGTTCCACGGCAGCGCCATCGGTCTGCGGGTGCTGCATCGGCACAACGCCGGCGACGCCTACTACCGCGAGGTGCTGCTCCTGGCCAAGCGCAGCGGGCGACCGGTCGAGTACGGTGCGATCAAGATTCACCTTGGCCAATTCCCCGGCCCGGCGCGGGACGCCATCATCGAGCCCGAGGCGCCGCTTGGCCAACTGCTGCACGACCACGGGGTCGGCCACCTCAGCCGGCCGGGCGGCTTTTTGCGGGTCGAGTGCGACGACCACATCGGCGGGTTGTTCGGCCTCGACGATCGGCCGCTGCTGTATGGTCGGCGCAACACCCTTTACGACGGCACCGGCCGGCATCGCCTGGCCGAGATTGTGGAAATCCTGCCGCCGGCATGAACAACAACGAACAATACGACGCCCTCCTAATCGGTGCCGGCCCGGCCGGTTCCAGTGCCGCTGCACTGCTCGCCGAGCAGGGGCACAATGTACTGCTAATCGAGCGGGAGAAATTCCCGCGCTACCACATCGGCGAGTCGCTGCTGCCGTTCACCTACGAGCCGCTNAAGCGGCTGGGCCTGATCGAGCGNATGCGCGCCTCNGCGTTCATCAAGAAATACAGCGTCCAGTTCGTCTCCACCACCGGCCGGGCGTCGCAGCCGTTTTACTTCAACACCCGTTACGACGACGACGTGGCACAGACGTGGCAGGTGTTGCGCTCCGAGTTCGACCAGATGCTGCTCGACAACGCCCGCGCCAAGGGGGCGCACGTCGCCGAGGAGACTGAGGTGCTCGAACTGCTGCGCGACGGCGAGCGGGTGACCGGCGTGCGCGTCCGCCAGCCGGACGGCTCCGAGGCCGAGTATCGCGCCCCGATCACGCTCGACTGCTCCGGCAAGGAGTCGTTCTCCGCGTCGCGCAACCGGTGGCGCGTGCGCGACCCCGAGCTCAACAAGGTCGCCGTCTGGACCTACTACAAGGGGGCCAAGCGGGACAAGGGCATCGACGAGGGAACGACCACCGTGGCCTTCCTGCCGGAGAAGGGGTGGTTCTGGTACATCCCGCTGCACGACGACCGCGTCAGCGTCGGCGCGGTGGCCGAGGGATCGTACCTCACGCGCGGAGGCGTCAAGGCACCCGAGGATATTTTCCAGCGCGAAGTTGCGCAGAACAAGTGGATCGAGGAATACCTCGCGCCGGGCGAATCGACCGGCGACTACTACATCACCAACGAGTTTTCGTACCACTCGAAACATTGCGGCTGCGAGGGCCTGCTGCTGCTCGGCGATGCCTTCTGCTTTCTCGATCCGGTTTTCTCATCCGGCCTCATGCTCGCGCTCAAGAGCGGGGTGCTGGCCGCCGACGCGGTGCACGANGCGATCGATGCCGNNGANTTCCGCCCGGAGCANTTCGACGGCTACGCCGCCACGCTGCGCGAGGGAATCGAGAACATGCGCAAACTGGTGTACGCCTTTTACAACCCGAACTTCAGCTTTCGCGACCTGACCGACAAGCACCCCGACCTCGCGGGCGAGGTCACCGACTGCCTCTCCGGCGACGTCAACAAGGATTTCTCCCGCCTCTGGGCCGCAGTCGGGGAATTCGCACCGATCCCGGACGCCCTCCCCCACGGCATGCCCAAGATTCCCGAACAGGAGATGGCATAAAACAGGGCGGCACGGCACTCAATCTGTCGCGCCCTGCAGCACCTTCCGACTGTAGTTGTCAGTCAGGATACCCAGGTCATCCAGCGTGATTGATTCGTCATCGAACTTCTCCCCAAACTCACGCGCCAAGAATCTTCGCAGCCCATAGGCATAGTCGGTCAAAATATTCATATTGCTGCTGCTTAAAAACTCATCAGCTTCATTTCGGATAAATGTCAGCAGTTTTAAGCTCTTGGCATCCTNGGTGAATTTGNTCATATGGCGGANCATTTCAAAGACGTTCACCTGTTCCGCGGCTTTCTGATATCTGGACAAATAATCAAAACAATAATTATAAAGGCTCTCCTTGTCTGTCCGGCAACCGAACGGATCGTCGTTTTTTCTTTCCTCATGGATTCTCTCTCTGTTTTTCATCAGGAAGCCGAGCAGCTTATGGCCGAATGCTTCACGCACAAAAAACTCCGAGAATACTTTCTGCGATATTACACACATTTCCNNCAATTGCNTGTCGTTCAGNTNCAANANCGNTTCGATNTGATTGAGTTCATNCCCNGTGATTTCAAAACTAAAATCCTCGTAATCAATTTCATCCNNGAANGGCAANCCGCAATTTGATGAAATCAAGATGGGTACCCGGCCCNAGCTCATGGTTTCAAAAAATCGCATGGAATTCATTCCGGTGCCCCTCGGGCAAAAGGTCATGAAACTTTTTTTCATGGCNTCATTCANTTGGTGCGTCCGTTTTGCCATCTCANACCCTTCAATGAGGGACTTTGAATGGAATTGCCCCCTTATTAGCAGAAATATTCTGGNCCAGTAGTTCTTTTTGGACACATGGGATGCCAGTCTGCCCCGGATCGGGTGTGTATGCACCGCCCCCACAAAGTTGGCCCGCAACTTACAATCGGCCGTGCTTTTCATCCCTCGCTGTTTCACGAGGTAGGGAATACATATCGATTCTGTCGACAATATCTCGTTGTCGAAACTACACCTCAACCAGGTTCCGCCCATCGGGATTTTCCAGCTACAGTCATTGCGGTAAACAAAAATGAATTTCCAGTGGTAATCATGGTACAATTGACAGGCGTTGAACAAACCAAGCATTCCAAACAAACCCAGGTAATCAATTGCGCAGGTAAGTTCAGATGGGAAGAGGATGAAATCCGCTGATTCCGGATGTTGAACGAGCTCGCACGAGTCGTCAGGAAAAAACTCGTTCAACTCCAGCGGTGGAAAGCATGCTTTGAAATCGATATGTTTGAGGAGTTGGCGGTCAAAAATTCTTTCTGGTTCGAGGATGAACAGTTTCATATCCCAATTATTTTCAATCCTGCTGAAGGACAGCGACAACACGGATCAAGTTGCAAACTGTCCAAAAAGCCGCAGGGACTGTAACCTGACTGCATCTTTAAATGGAGTTCTGTTTCCCCCATGCCTATCGATACCACTATGATTCAAGAAAAACGGGTGCTCAAGATTGGAGGAAATCTTCAAAGCACCCGATGAATTTCGGAGATACAATGTTGGATTGTGTAGAANCCCGCAGCCTGGCTTGTATCAGACCCGTTGCGGGCTGTCACAAAAAGCAGCATCGCTCATGCCACTTGCCCCTTGGGCCAAATCATTGAAAATGAATCGCTTGGCCAAGCGCGGCGTGCGTGACCCGCACCCGAATTGCGTGAAATGGGCCGGTTCACGTCCGCTTGGCCAGGCGCGAATTGACGCCCGCACATCGCCTGTGCCAGCCTCTCGCCGCTTGGCCACCGATCGCGCCTGGCCAAGTTTCCCGCCATGAATGAAGCCCTTTTGCACGTTGGCAATCTGCCGTACAGCATCGAGCGCGACGACCTCGAGGCGATGTTTCTCAACGCCGGCACGGTCGTCTCCGCCTCGCTGATGACCTACAAGTTTGACCGCCGCTCGAGGGGGTACGGCTTCGTGGAGATGGCCTCGCCGGAGGAGGCGCACACGGCGATCGAGATGTACAACGGTCGCGAGGTGCGCGAGCGCAAACTGGTCGTGAACCTCGCCCGACCGCGCACGGCCTCTTTCGTGAAACGGACAGCCGGCTGAACGGCTCTACCCCTCCCCGCGGTGTACCTTGTGCGGGGCGGCCTGCGCCGTGCACATCATCAAGATTTCATCGATGCAAACGTGCGGCGGCCGGTTGGCTGCCCAGACGATTGCCTCGGCGACATCCCCAGCCGTGAGCGGCTCAACCCCGGCGTACACGGCGTCGGCCTTTTCCTTGTCGCCCTTGAGGCGCACCATCGAGAACTCGGTCTCAGCCATGCCGGGGTCGATCGTGCCGACGCGAAGGCCGGTGCCGTTGAGTTCCAGCCGCAGCGACTTGGTGATGCTCCGCTCCGCCGCCTTGCTGGCGCAGTAGGCCGAGCCGCCCTCGTACGCCACGCGGCCGGCGATCGAGCCGATGTTCAAAATGATGCCTCCCGGGTGCGGCTTCATCAGGGGCAACACCGCGCGGCTCACGCGCAGGATGCCCAGTGCGTTGGACTGAAACATCGCCTCCCAGTCTGCGTCCCGCCCGTCCTCGACGCGTTCCACCCC
>NYYJ01000006.1 GCA_002686755.1 Verrucomicrobiales bacterium | reverse complement strand
CAGCGCAAAGCTCCCGGCGAACACCCAGATCAGGTTTGCCAGCACGATGCCGCCCAGCGTGAAAACGAGCGTGGGGCGGCGGCCGTGCCGGTCGGAGTATGCTCCCCAGATCGGCGCGAAGACAAATTGCAGCACGCCGTACAGCGACCCCAGCACGCCGCCGAACAGCGTCGCCACCGCGTTCTTGTCACCGCCGGTGAACTGGCCCAGCCAGGCGACAAGCGAGCCGAGCAGGCTGTCCTCGCCCTCCAACTCGAGGTAGTAGTCGAGCATCTCTGGGAAGAGCGGGAAAATGATCGAGAACCCGACCACGTCGATGAACACGGTCAGGAACACGATAAACAGGGTGGGTTTCTTCATCCGGCAGCAGTCGGGCGGCATCGATGGCGCGGGCCGCGGGCCGCGCAGTCTAGGGAAGCCGGTTCACAATTCAACGCCTTTCCCCCTTGTTTCAGAATGAATAAAAAGCCGTTGCGTGGAATTGCCGGCGGTCGTAGATTCCCCAGACCAATGGGCAATGTGTTCAGGCAACTTTTTTTCTGCCTGCTTGCGGCGATGCACGGGCTTGCGCTTGGCCAAGCGGCGACGCTTACCTTCGAAGCCGATGTGCGCCCCATCCTCAAGGCGCATTGCTTCCATTGCCACGGCGAGGATGGCACGGCCAAGGGCGGCCTCGACGTGCGCCTGCGCAAGCTGCTGCTAAAGGGCGGCAAACACGGCCCCGCCATTGCGCCCGGCGAGGGGGAAAAAAGCCTGCTTTTCGAAAAAGTACGTGATGGCGAGATGCCCAAGGAACAGGCCAAGCTGCCGGCGGAGCAGATCGACATCCTTCTCCAATGGATTGAGCAAGGTGCCAAGACTGCCCGGCCCGAGCCGGACAATCCCGATGACTGGATCACCGAGGAGGAACGAAGTTTCTGGGCGTTTCGGCCGATCCAAAACCCACTCGTGCCAGGCGGCGCAGCCAATCCCATCGACGCCTTCCTGCTGCGCCGGCTCAAGGCCAAGCGGCTTGGTTTCTCAACGGAAGCCGGTAAACGAACGCTGATCCGCCGGGCCACTTTCGACCTCATCGGCCTGCCGCCCACCCCTGCCGAGATCGAGGCCTTCCTCACAGACGAGACACCGCGGGCCTACGACCGGTTGATCGAACGTCTGCTGGCTTCGCCGCGATACGGTGAGCGTTGGGGACGCCACTGGCTCGACGTTGCCGGTTATGCCGACTCGGAGGGCTACACCGAGAGCGACGCCGAGCGGGGCTGGGCCTGGCGCTACCGCGATTACGTTGTCCGTGCCTTCAATGATGACATGCCATGGGATCGTTTCATCCGCGAGCAACTCGCCGGAGATGAAATGATTCAGCCGCCTTACGCCGACTTGACACCGGATCAGGTCGACAAGCTCACTGCCACCGGCTTCCTGCGCATGGCACCCGACGGCACAGGCTCCGGCGCGAACAACGCCGTGGCCAAAAACCAGGTCATCGCCGAGACGCTCAAGATTGTCTCCACATCGCTCATGGGCATGACGGTCGGCTGCGCGCAGTGCCATGATCATCGGTACGACCCGATCCTGCATTCGGACTACTACAAGCTGCGGGCTGTCTTCGAGCCGGCGCTCGATCCGGCCAACTGGCGCACGCCGCAGAGCCGGCAAATCTCCCTCTTCACCGAAGCCGACCGTAAGCAATGCGCCGACATTGAGGCCGAGGCGAAGAAGCTGGATGCCGATCGGCAGGCCAAGGTCGATTTCTTCATTAATCGCACGCTCGAGTGGAAGCTGCGCAAGGCACCGGAGGAGCTGCGAGAGCCGTTGCGAGCCGCCTACAAGACGCCGGCGGCCAAGCGCACCGAGGAGCAGAAGGCGCTGCTGGACAACCACCCGAGCGTGCGGCAGATCAGCCCCGGTTCGTTGTATCTTTACGACCGCGAGTTCAACGACGAGATCGCCAAGCTCAACGCGGAGCGCAAAAAAGTGGACGCCGCCAATGCAGCCGACAAGGCGGAGGCGCTGAAAAAAATCGACGGGCAGATCCAGTACTTTCGCGACAGCCTGACCAAGGTGGTGCTCGACGCCATGACCAAGAAGGTGGCCGACCTTCGCTCCACTAAGCCGGAGGAACCATTCATCCGCGCGCTGACCGAGCAGGCGGACAAGGTGCCGGTCACGCACCTCTTTTTTCGGGGCGACCCCGGCCAACCCCGGGCCGCTGTGAAGCCAGCCGACTTGAGCGTGGTGGCCCTGGACAAAAACCCGATTCCCCAGAACGACGTAGCTCGGCCCTCGACCGGCCGACGGCTGGCCTTGGCCAGGCGGCTCACCGACGGCACGCACCCACTCACCGCCCGCGTGCTAGTCAACCGTTTTTGGCTGCACCACTTCGGCCGCGGCCTGGTCGATACACCGGGNGATTTCGGCAAACTGGGCGAGNTGCCAAGCCACCCCGAGCTGCTCGACTGGCTCGCCAGCCATTTCATGAAAAACGGCTGGCGGCTCAAGCGCCTGCATCAGCTCATCATGACCAGCCAAGCCTACCGGCAAATCTCGCGCCGCACGCCCGCGCTTGACGAGGTCGATCCGGACAACCGGTTGCTCGGCCGGACGAATGTCCGCCGGCTGGAGGCCGAAACCCTCCGCGACTCGATCCTCTTCGTCAGCGGGCAGTGGAACCCACGCATGTTTGGCAAGCCGGTGCCGGTGAAGGAGGACGAGGTGGGCCAGATCGTCGTCGGTGTGAGCACCAACGACAGCTCCAACAGGCCAACCGGGAAAACCATTTCCCTCGGCGCTGAGGGATTCCGCCGCAGCCTCTACGTGCAGGTGCGTCGCTCGAAGGTGCTCTCGTTTGCCGATGTGTTTGATGCCCCGCCGATGGAGCCGAACTGCACTAAGCGTACTCTGTCCACCGTGGCACCGCAGGCGTTGATGTTGATGAACAACGATTTCGTCATCGACGAAAGCCGGGCGATGGCCGGGAGGTTCCATCGCTTGGCCAGGGGCCGCCTCGATACACAGCTTGGCTTGGCTTGGGAGACCGCGCTTGGCCTGGTGCCCAGCGACGACGAGTTGGCGCAGTCGAGGGCATTCGTCGAAAAGCAAGCCGCCCTTTTCAAAAACCAAAAGGAAAAGCAGCCCGACCTCGCCGCCTTAGCCAATTACTGTCAGGCGCTGTTCAGCTCCAACGCCTTCATCTATGTTGACTAGCGAGTCACAGCTTCAATCCTGCCGGCGGCATTTTCTCGCGAGGAATGCCATGGGCATCGGCGGTCTGGCGTTGAGCTGGCTGCTGGACCGAGAGGGGTTGCTGGGCAAGTCAGTGAAAAAAGAACACATGGCCCAAGCGCACAACCTGTTGCCCAAGCGGCCCCACCACGAGCCACGGGCCAAGGCGATGATCTCGCTTTTCATGCAGGGTGGGCCAAGCCAGATTGACCTCTGCGATCCCAAGCCTATGCTCGATAAATGGGCGGACAAGGATATCCCAGTCAAGGTCAAATACGATGACGCAGCCGGGGCCAGCGCCCGGGTGATGCCCAGTTTCTGGAGATATAGCAGGCACGGGCAGAGCGGGATGGACTTTTCGGAGTTGCTGCCGGGCTTCGGCGAGATTGCTGATGAGCTTTGCCTTATCCGCAGTATGCACACCGGCGTGAACAATCACGGCCAGTCCATCCATGCTCTCAACAGCGGCCGCATCGTGAGCGGCCGTCCCTCCCTCGGCAGTTGGCTTACCTACGGGCTCGGCACCGAAAGCCAAAACCTGCCGGCCTACCTCGTGCTGCGCGATCCCTCCGGCCTACCGGTCGAGGGGACATGGAACTGGTCCTCCGGC
Organism: Verrucomicrobiales bacterium; assembly: GCA_002686755.1. Lineage (GTDB taxonomy): Bacteria > Verrucomicrobiota > Verrucomicrobiia > Limisphaerales > UBA1096 > UBA1096. The sequence continues at coordinate 21,919 of NYYJ01000006.1, read as the reverse complement.
TGGCTACCCGGCCTATACCAGGGCACCGTAATCCGGGCGCGCGAGCCGCGCATCCTCAACCTAGATGCGCCGGCGAACCTGCGTGGCGCTGGTCAACGCAACTACCTCGACTTCCTCGGCACCCTCAACCGTACTCACAGCTCGTCGCGGCCCGGCGAGCTGGACCTCGAGGCGCGCATCGCCAGCTTCGAACTGGCTGCACGGATGCAGACTTCCGCGTCCGACGCGATGGATTTCTCCGCCGAAAGCGAGGCGACAAAAAAGCTGTACGGCATCGACGATGACGCGACGCGGGATTACGGCACGCGCTGCCTCATCGCGCGGCGGCTCGTCGAACGCGGTGTGCGGTTCGTGCACGTGCTGGGCGGGAACCAATCGTGGGATCACCATCATGGCATCAAGGGCTCGCTGCCCAAGGCCTGCAAGAAAACAGACCGCCCCATCGCCGCGTTGGTGAAGGATCTCAAACATCTTGGTCTGCTCGACAGCACCGTGGTTCACTGGGGCGGCGAGATGGGCCGCCTACCGGTGGTGCAGAACGAACGCAACGCCGGGCGCGACCACAATACCTACGGCTTCAGCATGTGGCTCGCCGGCGGCGGCTTTCGGGCGGGGCACATCCACGGCGAGACCGACGAGTGGGGCCACCATGCCGTGAAGGATGTGGTGAATCATTACGACTACCATGCGACACTGCTGCGCCTGTTCGGCCTCAATCACGATCAGTTCAGCTACAAGCGGGGCGGCCGGGTGCAGAGCCTCATCGACGGTCAACCGGCCCGCATGGTGGATGAGTTGCTGGCATGAACAACCCGTTTAATCGTCGCCGATTTCTTCGGCACAATACGATGGGCATCGGCGGGCTGGCGCTGGCCTGGCTGCTGAAGCGAGACAAATTGCTGGCCGACGCCCCGGCCGATCCGCGTGTGCGGCGTTCCTTTGATCTCGCCCCGAGGCGGCCGCATCAAGCTCCGAAGGCGCGGGCGATGATCTCGCTCTTTATGCACGGCGGCCCGAGCCACATGGACCTTACCGATCCCAAACCGGAACTCACCCGGCTCGACGGCAAGGAGTACACCGGCGACGTGCAGTACAGCTTCGCCAACGAAGCTAGTCGCACGCTGCTTGCCAGCCCGTGGAAATTTAAAAAGCACGGCCAATGCGGAATGGAGTTCAGCGAGCTGCTGCCGCACACGGCTGGCATCGCCGATGACCTGTGCCTGATCCGCAGCATGCACACTGGCCACAACGGCCATGAGGTCTCCATCCGCTATATGAATGCCGGCATCCCGGCCGTGCTGGGCCGGCCGGGCCTCGGCGCTTGGCTGACCTACGCGCTCGGCAGCGAAACCGACGAGTTGCCAGCCTACATGGTGTTGTCCGATCCTGGCGGCCACCCGGTCGATGGCGTGCACAACTGGACCAACGGTTTCCTGCCAAGCCTGTACCAAGGCACGGTGTTGCGGGCGAAGGAGCCGCGGATTTTCAACCTTAACGCCCCGGCTAATCTGAAGGGAGACGTCCAGCGCAACTACCTCGGTTTCCTAAATCAAATCAACCAGGCCCACTTGGTCAAGCGCCCCGGGGAACACACCCTCCAGGCGCGCATTGATAGCTACGAGCTGGCCGCCCGGATGCAGACCGCGGCAACGGCGACGCTCGACATTTCTGGCGAGACCGAGGCCACGAAAAAACTGTACGGCATCAACCAGGACGCAACTCGCGAATACGGCACACGCTGCCTGATTGCTCGTCGCCTAATCGAGCGCGGTGTGCGGTTTGTGCAGTTGTTCCTCAATGGCCAGCCGTGGGACAATCACGAAAACATTCACAACGCTCTTCCCGTCATTTGCCGCCGCACCGACCAGCCGGCCGCCGCGCTGGTGACCGACCTCAAGCAACGCGGGTTGCTCGACACGACCGTGGTGCACTGGGGCGGCGAGATCGGCCGCCTGCCGGTAGTGCAGTCCCGCTCCAAGCCGGGCCGGGATCATAACGGCCAGGGTTTCAGCACTTGGCTTGCTGGCGGAGGGTTCAAGCCGGGAATCATTTACGGCGAGACAGACGAGGTGGGCCACCGCGCCGTGGTGAACAAGGTCACCGCCAACGACTATCAGGCCACGCTGCTGCGCCAGTTCGGTTTCGACCACAAGGAGCTGGTTTACAAGCACAACGGCCAACAACAGAAACTGACTGCCGACCGCCCGGCCCGCGTGGTATCGGACATTTTGGCTTAGCCTTGGCCAAGCGCCCGGGCGTAGGCGGCCTTGAGCTGATCGGCCGATTTTTCCCAGTTCAGCTCCGAGCGGAACCGCGCTTGGCCAAGTCGGCCCATCCGCTCACATTCGCCGGGGTCGTCGAGCAAATCCGCGATCGCTTGGCCAAGCGCTTGGGCGGATTTTTCCGGCACGTAGCGGGCGGCGTCGCCGGCGGAGAAGCGTCCCTCCTTCAGGTCGAACATCACCTGCGGCTTGGCGAAGGTCATGTACTCGAGCACCTTGTTCATCGTACAATGGTCGTTGTACGGGTTGATCGGGTCGCTCGACACGCCGAGATCCATCGTCCCTAGCCCGGTGAAAAGGAACTCGTTGGACACCCGGCCGGGCAGATCGACAAATTCGCCCAGACCAAGCTCGTCGCGGAGCGCGACCAAGTTGTCGTGTTCTGGGCCGGAGCCCATCAGCAAAAACTGGATGTCGTCCCGGCCCAGTTCGTGCACCAAATAATCCGCCGCCTCGACGATGTAGCGCACCCCGTCGGCGTTGCCCATCACGCCGACGTAGCCGACGAGATGCTGCCGGCCCTTTTTCAGCGAGGCATTCGGCTCGACGCTCGTGTCGGCGATCTTCGGCGCGGTACGGACGACGAACACATCGTCCGGCACTTGGCCGCCGCGGCTGAGCGCGATGTCACGCACCGACTCGTTCGTGGCGATCACCACGTCGGCGAAAAAGTGGGTGGCCCATTCCGCCGCGCGCACGGCCCAGTACAGCAGCCCGCGTTTGCCGAACTTCGCCTCGAACATCTCCGGGCAGACGTCGTGCACGTCGTAAATGATTCGCGTGCCGGCAAGCTTGTACGGCGCTGCGACGAGGAACAACAGGTCGGGCGGATTGCAGAGATGCACAACGTCGAACCGATGCCGCCGCCAAGCCTTCCACAGCAGCCGGAACTCCCCCCACAGCGCCGAGCTGTATTCGCGCAGGAAGCCGCCGAGCGCCCCGGCCTCCTCGCTGATCCAGTGCCGATAAACCTGAATGCCGTCGATGAGCTCCTCCGCCTCGTTGAACCCGCGCATTTGCGGGCAGATGACGACCACCTCGTAGCCGGCGTCGCGCAGCGCGCACGACTCCTGCCAGACGCGGCGGTCGAGTGGCACCGGCAGGTTCTCGACGACGATGCAGACGCAGGGCTTCTTTTGGCTCACCAGCAGAATCCTTCGTAACGGCCCGGCAAGTCGCGCAGCTCTGGCCAGCCGTTGACGTCGAGCAGTGTGTGCTCGGCCGTGATCAGCGGCCGCAGTGTGTCGAGGTCAACGCACTTTTGCGCCGCGATCACGAGCCCCGATTGGCCAAGCGCGGCGGCGAGGTCATCGGTCAGCAGCGAGGCCAGGTGCGGCATTTTCTCGTCGATCACCCGCTTGTTGGTGCCGATCAGCTTGGCCAGGTTCAGTTGCGGATCGTAAATACCCAGCTCGAATCCGCGCCCGATCAGGTGCTGCGCGACCTCGACCATCGGGCTCTCGCGCAGGTCGTCCGTGTCGCTTTTGAACGACAGCCCGAGCAGCGTCACCCTGCCCTTGGCCAAGCGCTTGGCCTGCTCGATGAGCTTGGCCAAGTGCGCCTCGTTGCTGGGCAGGAGACTGTCGAGCAATGGCAGTTCCACGCCGCCGCGCCGGCCCTCGTGCACCAGCGCACGGACGTCCTTCGGCAGGCAGGAGCCGCCGAACGGGTTGCCGGGGCGCAGGTAGTACGGCGATAAGTTAAGGCGCGTATCTTGGCAGAGCAACCGCATCACCGACTGCGAGTCGATGCCTAGGCTTTTGCCGATGCGCCCGATTTCGTTGGCGAATGTCACCTTCGTTGCGTGAAAGGCGTTGCAGGCGTACTTGACCATCTCGGCACCGGGCCAGTTCGCTGACGGGGCGTCCGCGCCGAAGAGTGGCGCCAACTCGGTTGGGAACGCCGAGCCGTCCCGCGTGCCAACGACGGCCAGCGACGGGTCTTCGAAGTCGGCCACCGCGGTGCCTTCGCGCAAAAATTCCGGGTAAAAAAACAGGCGCAGTTTTTCCGACTCGTGCAGATCGGCGAGCAATTCGTCAGCGATTTTTTGGGTGCTGCCGGGGAGCATCGTGCTGCGCAAGACGAGGTCGTGTGACTTGCCGGAGGCGCGCACCGCGTCCGCGATCTGTCCGACGACTTGCCGGACATATTGAAGGTTCAGCTCGCCGCTCTCGGCCGACGGCGTGCCGACGCAGACGAGCGACACGTCGGTCGCGGCGACGGCGTCCGTGTGGTTTTGCGTTGCGGAGAGCAGGCCGTTTTTCGCCGCGTCTGCGAGCATCTCGCCCAGCCCCGGCTCGACGATGGGCGACACCCCGGCGGCGAGTGAGGCGACCTTCTCGGCCTGCACATCGACGCCCACGACGGTGTGTCCCTCCTTCGTGAGACACCCGGCGGTGACCGCGCCGACATAGCCAAGACCGAAAATGGAAACCTTCATTTCAGGCGCGGCAGACTAGGAGTCGCCAGCGTGGAACGCAAGGCCAAGACTTGTAACTTGAAACTTGAACCGTGAAACTCCCCACCCCGTGCGACTTTATCCGGCACGGGGCGGGCACAGGCATGATTACTTTTTTGAAGGGAAACCTCACTGACGCGCTGCCGACGATGGCGGTGATCGAGGTCAATGGCATCGGATACGAGGTGCTGATCCCGCTGTCGTCGTTTGAGAAACTCCCCGCGCTTGGCCAAGCGGTGACGCTCAAGACACAGCTCGTCGTGCGCGAGGATTCGCAGACGCTGTACGGCTTCGCGACGGACGCCGAGCGGGAATTGTTCCGGCTGATCCAGGGTGTGAGCGGCATTGGGCCGAGGCTGGCGCTGAACGTCCTGAGCGGCATGGACGTTGCGGCGTTCAAGGGCGCAATCGCCGCGGGTAACGTGAAGTTGCTCTCCAGCATCAGTGGAATCGGTAAAAAGACCGCCGAGCGAATGGTGCTCGAGTTGAAGGACAAGCTGGCGCCGGCCCCCGGCGAGGCAAGCGCGCTTGGCCAAGCGGCCTCGCTGCACGACAAGATCCTGGTCGACGCCGTAGCCGCGCTCGAGGCTCTGGGCACCAAGCCGGCCGAGGCGCAAAAGTCCGCCGAGGCGGCCCGGGCAATGCTTGGCCCGCAGGCCTCTGTGGAGGAACTGGTGCGCGCCGCGCTCAAGAGCGGGAAGTGATAACACGTTGAGTGATCCGGTTGTCATCCCGAACAGGATTTCGCTTGGCCAATGGCTCGCAGCGAGGGCGGTGTACGTCCTGCTGCGGTTGCTGCGTTTTTCATGGCGCATCCGATTTTCAGATCCGCACGGCGTGTTGGAGGTTGGCCGCCAAGAGCCGTTTATCATCTGTGTCTGGCACAACCGCCTGGCGTATGCGATGTATGTTTATCGTGACAGCATCAAGCCAGTCAGCGGTCGGCGGCTCGCTGCGATGGTAAGCGCCAGTCGTGACGGAGCGTTGCTCGTCGAAATATTGCGCGCGTTTGACATCGAGCCNGTTCGCGGTTCGACCAGCCGACGCGGCCGGCAGGCTCTGCTGGAATTGGCCCGGCAGATGAGGGCCGGACTACATCTTGCGATCACGCCCGACGGCCCGCGTGGCCCGTGCTACGAGATTCAGGATGGCATCCTGTCGCTGGCCCAAGTCACCGGTCTGCCAATCATCCCGCTGGGTTGCTANGCCAAGCGAAAGATCCGGTTTAACAGCTGGGATCGCTTTCAGCTGCCGTGGCCGCTGACGCGATGCGATGTTGTGTTTGGCGAGCCACTGCAAGTGCCTCGGAAGGCAACTGTCGAGCAGAAATCCGCGTTCAGGGAGGAACTGAAGCGGCGCATGGAGGCCATCAACCCGGAGTNACCNGCGGTGCCGCAAGGTTGCACAATCCGAAAAAACGGATATAACCACGCGCCGTGAACGCAGGTTCGTTGGAAGGCGCATTGCGCCTGCAAAAGCTCATTGTTTTCAGCGTCATCATGCTGCTGGTGCTCGTGTTCGGGTACATGTTGGCGGATGACGCCTTCTTTGCCGCGTTCGCGTTCGGGGGGCTGGCCTGGCTGATGTTGATGCCGTACCACGCGACGCTGTCGGTGACCTGTGCGGTGGCGACTTTCTCGACGGCACTGATCATGCCGTTCTTTCCCGGTCGCCCGTTTGTCTGGGAGGCGGCGGCGCTCCTGGGCTGGACCGGTTGCGTGCTGGTGTTTTCGTTCCGGCAGTATCGGGANGAGATGTGGGACTCCATCCNGGANCACAAATGGATGCTGCTTGGCGTGGCCGGTTACTGCGCCGTGCTGGTGTTCACGATGATTGAGCGCGGCGTCGGCTTTCGCACGATGGGAGGCTCGCAAATGGGCGGGCGGTTTTACTTCCAGCAGCTCACTTGCGCCATCTTTCCACTGCTGTTCATGATGGTGCGGCTGAAGGAGGACCAGATTCGGAAATTGTTCATCATCCAGTGTGCGCTTTCGGCGACTTGGGTCATCTCGGATGTGATCTTCACCAACGCGCCGGGTTTGTTCAACATCCTGTTTTTCCTCGAGGTGCCCGGCGACGCCCGCAACTTTGAGATGGAGCGCATGAAGATGGGGATCAACCGCTACCAGTCGCTGGCCTTCGTGAGTATCGGTTTTCTCTGGCTGCTGCTCATCAAGAACAAGCTCAGCGACTTCCTGACCGCAAAGGGAACCTGGCTGGTTCCAGCCGGCCTGGTCATTGTTGGGGCCGGCTTGTTGAGCGGGCACCGTTACACGGTGGTCATTATCGTTCTTGTCATGGCGTTCATGGTTTTCACACAGAGGCTGATCACGATGCGCAACGCAATGGCGGGAATCTTGGTGTTGGCCTTGGGCTTGACCATTTCCTACGGCTTTGCCGAGCGCATGCCGCTTGCCGCCCAGCGCGCNCTCTCGGTGCTGCCCGGCATCACGGTGCATCGCGACGCGCGGCTGGACGGGCTAAGCACGATGGAAACCCGGCGCGTCCTGCGCGTGGAGGGGTTGAAAATGATGTCGGAGTACCTGTGGGTCGGGCGCGGTTTCGGGCAGTCCGGCTTTGGCGACCACTCGCTGCAATGGGATCCCACCGCGATCACATACCACATAAATCAGGGGCGATTTTATAACGGTTTCATTGGGTTAATGGTCAATACTGGCCTGTTCGGAACCTGCTTCATGCTGCTGTTCCTCTTCGCCGGGTCGGTGGTTGCCATGAAGGTGATTTTTCACCTGCGNGAGCACGGCGTGGAGGATGATTTCTCCCGGGTTAGCTGTATTGTGTCGTGCCTCTGGATGGCCAATGTGGTCGCTTTCATTGCTCTGCACGGCGACAGCGAGTACGCGATGAAAACCTTCTCTCTCCAAGCCGGCTTGCTGATCGCCTGCCAGTATATGTTGCGGGATCGCTTGCGAGAGGAGCCGCCAGAGCNGCTTGAGCTCGAATGAGAATCCTCCACCTGGTCGGCCAACGCGAGGATGCCGGCGGCATCCTGTCGGTGATCCGCTGCCTGCACCAGGCGGGGCCGCCTGCTGGCATCGAGCACGCGACCTGGGTGCATCGTGATTACGAGGAGACCCGCGCGCCGTCGCTCGACTACCGACGCACTGGCTTCATCGCCAGCGATTCGCCGAGCCACCTCGCCATTTTTTTTAGCAGCGTGCTGGCGTTCTTCAGCCTGCGTAAACTGCTCCGCAAAGAGCCGTTTGACGTGATCCATGCCCACACCCGCGGTGGGCTGATCGTTTCGCTGCTGGCCGGGCTATTCCTCGGACGGCGGGTGCTGTTCACGAACCACAGCTACGCCCGGCGCACATGGTTTTATCGCTGGGCGGCCCGGCGCGACTGGATGACCACCGTGGTTCTCAACCCCAACATGGCGGCGCATTACGGACTCGCCGTCGAGCCACACCGCTGCAGCATTATTTTCTCCGGCTGCGCCGACCGGTTTCTGGAGGAGCCGCTCACGGCGAACGCTTGGCCAAGCGCCGATCCGTTGGCCAAGCTGAAGCTCGTCGGCATGGGCACGCTCGTCCGCTGGAAATGCTGGCATCACCCCATCGCCGCCTTGGCCAGACTGCCCGCCGAACTCAAGGCCCGCGTCGAGTTTCACCTGTGGGGACCGGAGCAGGCCGACGCCGACTCGCAGGCCTTCGCCGCCGAGTTGCGCGACGCGATCGAGCAGCACGGCCTGCAGGAAACCGTCCTGCTGCGGGGCGTGACGAACCATGTCACCGACGCCCTGCGCGACGGCCATTTCGTTGTCGTCGCCTCGGAGAACGAGCCGTGCAGCGTGTCGCTGATGGAGGCCCTCGCGCTGGGTCTGCCCGCCCTCGCGGCCCGCAGCGGCGGCAACGTCGATATCGTGCGGGACGGCACGACCGGCCTGCTGTACGAGACCGGCAGCATCGACGGGCTGCGCGACCGAATCGTCGCCATTCTCAACGGCGAATTCACACCCGCGTCGCCGGCTGAGATCCGCGAGAGCGTCCGCGGCTGGGCTGCCAGCGAGATGGCCGCCGAGTACAACCAACTGTACGAGCAATTGGCCAAGCCGGCCGACGATGACCCATGAAACTGCTCGTCTTTGCCCATGTCCCTCCGCCGTTCCACGGCCAAAGTTTCATGGTGCAGCAATTGCTCGACGAGTTGCACGGTGACGAGTCGATCGAGCTGTTCCACGTCGATAGCCGCCTCTCGCGCGACGTCGACGACATCGCCTCCGCGAGTTTGCGCAAACTGGCCCTGCTCCTCGGCTACTGCATCAAGGCCGTCTGGGTGCGGCTGCGGTGTGGCGCGGATCATTTTTACTACGTCCCCGCGCCCGGCCTGCGCAACGCCGTTTACCGCGACTGGATCGTGATGCTGCTGTGCCGTCCGTTTTTCCGGCGGACGATTTTTCATTACCAGGCGTCTGGCGTCGGTGGCTGGCTCGAGACGGAGGCGCGCGGCTGGGAACGGTGGGTGTCGCGCCGGTTGCTTGGCCGACCCGCGCTGAGCATCGTCCTCGGCGATTTTTACCACGAGGACGCCGCCAAGCTTTCGCCGCGCCGGATCGTCACCGTGCCCAACTGCGCGCCCGACCCATGCCCCGACTACGAGTCGCGCCTCAAGCCGGCGCAGCAAGCCCGCGCCCGGGCGCTTGGCCAAGCGGGGACGTTTCGCCTGCTGTACCTCAGCCTGTGCTATCGGGACAAGGGGCTGTTCGACGCGGTCGAGGCCGTGGCCAAGGTCAATGCCCGGCTGCGGGCAAACGGCTTGGCCAAGCGCGTGCAGCTCGATGTTGCCGGAAAGTTTTATCTGCCCGAAGAGGAGGCAGAGTTCAACGTGCGGCTTGGCCAAGCGGACTTGATCGACAGCCAGGGGCCGCTCGTTGTTTACCACGGTTTCGCTGACGAGCCGAAAAAGCGCGAGCTATTCGCCCAAGCCGACGCGTTTGTGCTGGCATCGTATTACGAATTTGAGGCGCACCCGGTCAGCCTCGTCGAGGCGATGGCGCACGGCCTGCCGGTCATCACCACCCGCTGGCGGATTCTGCCGGAGCTGTTCCCCACCGGTTACGAGGGGCTCGTCGACACGAAGTCGCCTGGGCAGATAGCCGACCGGCTGGAGGGCTTTCTCGGCCGCACGGACGAGGCCGGGCTGCGTGACCGGTTCCTGCGGCACTTTACGCGCCGGGCGTTCGGTGAAAACATTCGTGCCGCCCTGTTGGCGCTGGAAAACGAGTGAACACTGCCGCCCAACCCAACCCCGCCTGCGTCGCGGCCTTTCGCGGGGTCGAGCATTACGACGACCCCACTGCGGTCGGCTCGCTCGTCGTCGAGGCGCTGGACGCGCTTGGACTGCCGGACGACTACGTGCGGCCCCACGACCGCGTCGTGCTCAAGCCGAACTGGGTCAAGGAACACGACGAGCGTCACCCTGGCCCCGGCCAATGGGAGCACGTCGTGACGCATCCCGCCGTCATCGAGGCAGTCATCCGCTGGGTCGGCACACAGCTTGCCGGAAGCGGCTCGATCACCATTTGCGACGCGCCACAGACCGACTCGTCGTTCGCGCGGCTCAACGAATACTGCGGACTCGATGCCATGATCGACCGATGCCGGTGCGACTTTCCCGGCACGACGATCGCGCTGCTCGACCTGCGGCCCGAGGAGTGGCACGCAGTCGATGGCGTCACCGTTTCAAAAACAAAGCTCCCCGGCGACCCGGCCGGCGACACGCACGTGGCGCTGAACGACGCGAGCGAATTTGTCGGCTATCCGGGCAACGGCAAATTGTTCGGCGCCTCGTTCAATATGGCCGAGACCAACGAGCGCCACTCCGGTGAGCGCCACGAATACCTGCTGTGCCGCACGCCGATGGACGCCGACGTGCTCATCAACCTGCCCAAGCTCAAGACGCACAAAAAGGTTGGCGTGACCTGCGCGCTGAAAAACCTCGTCGGTATCAACGCGAACAAAAACTGGCTGCCGCACCACACCGAGGGCACGCCCGACCAGGGTGGCGACCAGTTCCCGGCTTCGACCGCCAAGGCCAAACTGGAGCATTCGTGGATGGGCCGGGCCAAGCGCGTCGTTAACGGTCGCCCGCTGCTCTCCCGCCTGTTCGTGCCGCTAAAAAAAATGGGCCGCCTGTTTTTCGGCGACACACAAACGGTTGTCCGCTCCGGCAACTGGCACGGCAACGACACTTGCTGGCGGATGGTGCTCGACCTCAACAAATGCCTGTTCGATTTCGACGGCGCCGGCCAGCCACGCGAGAAGCCGCTGCGTTACTTGGCGGTGGTCGACGGCATTATCGGCGGCGACGGCAACGGCCCGATGTCGCCCGATGCCAAGCCGTGCGGCACCATTCTCGCTGGCACCCACCCGGCTGCCGTGGACATGGCCGCCGCCACGCTGATGGGGTTTGAGTGGCAGAAATTGCGCCTACTGAAGAACAGTTTCGAGATGCAGAAACGCAGCTTTATCCCGTTCCGGCCAAGCGATATACGCCTTGAATCAAACCGGCAGGAGTGGGACGGGCCGCTTGGCCAAGCGGACGGGCTGTTCGCGTTCCAACCGCACTTCGGCTGGGTCGGCGCGATCGAGCGTGAGCCGGAAAAAGAGGCCAAGCGATGAGTCTCGAGGATCGGCTTTATCCGTTGCTTGCGCTGTACGACCGGCTGCCGCAGGGGGCGCGCAACTTCATCGGCTCGGCGTACCGTCGGCTGCCGCGCCGCGTTCGTTACGGCAAGGCGTACGGCGAGTTTCGAGCACTTGCCGAGGACGCGCCAAGCTGGAGCGAGTCGGACATTCGCGACTACCAGTTGCGCGAGCTGCGTCGCACGCTCGTCAACGCCGCGAGTTACTGTCCGTTCTACACCCGCGCCTTTGCGAAGGCCGGCTTTCGCCCGGACGCGATGATGTCACTGGACGACCTGGCCGGCTGCCCGTCGCTGACCAAGCAGGATATCCAGCAGCATTTCGACGAACTGACCTCCACTGAAATCGCCGACTCGCAGAAACTGTACATCACCACCGGCGGCTCGACCGGCGTTCCAGTCGGGTTTCATTTGCAGAAGGGCGTCAGCCGGCCAAAGGAGCAGGCTTTTCTCGAGGCCAACTGGCGGCGCGCCGGTTATTTTGACAAGGCCCGCCTCGCGCTGATCCGGGGACAGGTGACCGACTCGCGGGCCAAAGGGAACATCATCGCCTATGACGCCACGCGCGACTGGCTCATGCTCTCGTCGTACCATCTCACCGACGAGCGGATCCCGGAGTACCTCGAGGCGCTGGAAAAGTTTGAGCCGGAGTTTTTAAACATCTACCCTTCGGCAGCCCTGCAACTTGCCGATTACCTGCAGCGACATGAGCTGCGTTGGCGCACGCCGCTCACCGCATTGCTGTGCGGTTCGGAGCAGTTGACTTTGTCGCAGAAGCGGTTGCTCGAGGGCGTGTTCCAATGCCGGGTGCTGCGCTGGTACGGGCACGCCGAACGGGTCGTGCTCGCCTGCGAGGGTACGCAGTCTGAGCTGGGCTATTTCTGGCCGCACTACGGGTATGTCGAATTCGGCGAACCGGACGGTGACGGTTTGCAGGAAGTCATCGGCACGACGTTTCACAACATGGCCATGCCGCTGGTGCGTTATCGCACCGGCGACTTTGTGCGCTTGGCCAAGCCGGAGGCCAAGCGGGAGTTCGCCTGGCCGGCCGTCGAGGAAATCGCCGGGCGCGGGCAGGAGTTTCTCGTCACCGGCACGGGGCGGCGCATCTCGCTGACTGCCTTCAACATGCACGACGCGATATTCGACGGGTTGTACGCGGTGCAGTTTTTTCAGGAGGAACCGGGCGTGGCGGAGTTTCGCTACATCCCGTCTCCGGGATTCCACTCATCCCGCCTCGCCCAGATCGAAACCGGTATTTTGCGCAAGCTGGGCGACGATTTCCGGCTTGTGCTGCGGGAGGTGGATGAGGTGGAAAAGACGCCTCGCGGCAAGCACACCTGGCTCGTGAGCCGGATTTGATTCACGCTTGGCCAAGCGGCCCGGATCGGCGTATGGTCGCCGGGCAATGCTTCAGACCAAGGCTGCACGGAAAATCGTTCATGGCGTGGTGCTCGGGTTGCTTTTGTTGAACCTGGCGATCGGGGCCAAGGTTTACTCCGAGTCCGACGCCAACTCGGCCGCCAACGATCCCCACGCCAACCTCGACCTGTTCGTCAACGTGCTCGAGCGCATCCGCCAGGATTACGTCGATGGCGACGAGCTGACGTACGAGGACCTCGTGCACGGCGCGCTGCGGGGCATGATCGGCATGCTCGACCCGCACAGCGAGTTCATGCCGCCGGCCAGGTATTCGCATCTCATGGACGATACCGAGGGCAAATTCGGCGGTGTCGGCGTGCACATCAACATCCAGGACGGCTACCTCACCGTGCTCGCCCCGATGGAGGACACCCCGGCCTACGAGGCAGGCGTCATGTCGGGCGACCGCATCGTGAAAATCGAGGGCAAGAACGCCCGCAACATCTCCATGCCGGAGGCGATCGACAAGCTGCGCGGCAAGCCGGGATCGAAAGTCAAGATGACACTCTTCCGGCCATCCACCCGCAAGGACATCGAGGTCACCCTTAAGCGGGCGTTGATCAAGGTCGCCACCGTCAAGGACATAAACAACGAGCGCAAATTCACCGTTGGCGAAGACAAGATTGGCTACGTGCGGCTGACGCAGTTCGGCGAGTCGACCGCGAGCGACCTTGAGGAGGCGCTGCGCAAGCTCGAGGTGGAGGGCATGAAGNGNCTCGTGCTCGACCTNCGCCACAACCCGGGCGGCCTGCTGGAGCAGGCGGTTCGNGTCAGNGAGAAATTTCTCGCCAAGGGCCAGTTGATCGTCACAACCGAGGGACGTCGGGAGAATGAAAAACGTGAATCGTCCGGCCGCGCCGCCCGGCCCGACCTGCCGATGGTGGTGTTGGTGAACCGCTTCAGCGCCAGCGCCTCGGAGATCGTCGCCGGCTGCCTCAAGGACAACGACCGCGCCGAGGTCGTTGGAGAAAAAACATTCGGCAAAGGCTCGGTGCAGAGGATCGTCCCGATCAACGGCCAACACGGCGCGGCGTTGCGGCTGACCACGTCCAAGTATTACNCCCCGAGCCATGAGGTCATTCACGGCAAGGGCATCCGGCCGCATCACGAGGTGAAACTCAGCCACGAGGAGGAGGAACTGCTTTTCCTCCAGCGCACACCGGGCGGCCTCAAGATGGTGCCGGAAAACCGGCGCGAAGCAGTCGAAAAGTTCACGGACCCGCAGTTGGCCAAGGCGATGGAACTGCTCACCGGGGAGAAACAATTGCAGGCCAAGGCCAAGCCGGAAAAAGAGGAAAAACCGGAACCCAAGGAAGCGCCGAAGAAGGATTCCAAGCCGGAAAAGAAGCCCGAGCCGAAGCCCGAGGCCAAGGACGAGCCGGCCGACAAGCCGGAGTGAGACTGNCGCTTGGCCAAGCGANGNCGCACCCTGCCCATGCTGCTGTTGGCCATCGAGACTTCGTGTGANGAAACCAGCGTCGCCCTCCTGCGCGACGGCNGCGTNCTGGCCAACGNGGTTTCCTCNCAANTNNANCTTCACGAGGCATACGGNGGNGTCGTGCCGGANCTCGCCTCNCGNGANCANNTNCGCAANCTNATGCCGGTNGCCCGCCANGCGCTTGGCCAAGCGGGNGTGACACCGGATNAACTTGACGCCGTTGCGGCGACTCGCGGGCCGGGGTTGCCGGGGGCACTGCTGGTCGGCCTCCGGTCGGCGCAAGGCTTGGCGTTCGCCTTGGCCAAGCCGTTCGTTGGCGTNCACCATCACGAGGCGCATTTGTATTCACCGTGGATCGGTGGAGAGCCGCTTTCCCTTTCGCTCNATGACTTTCAGCCAAATGTGTCGCTCATCGTCAGCGGAGGCCACACGATGCTCGTGCACGTTGCCGCACCACTGGAGCATCATGTGCTCGGCGGCACGGTAGACGACGCCGCCGGCGAATGCTTCGACAAGGCGGCCAAGCTGATCGGCCTGCCGTATCCCGGCGGCCCGGAACTGGACCGNTTGGCCNNCGAGGGCGACGGCANCGCNCACNACTTCCCNCGNCCNANGATNCGCGACNACTCGCACGACTTCAGNTTCAGCGGNCTCAAGACGTCGGTGCGCTACTTCATCCGTGACAACCCGAGCGTGCTCGAGGACGGCCAGCGGCTCCGTGACCTGTGCGCCGGCGTGCAGGCGGCGATCGTCGAGGTGCTTGTGAGCAAAACCGTTCGCGCGGCGAAAAAGCTCGGCGCGAAATGCGTCACCGCCTCCGGTGGCGTGACATGCAACAGCGGTCTACGTACAGCCCTCGGCGCGGCGTGCGAGCGGGACGGCTTTACGCTGCGTCTGGCCAACCCGACACTCTGCACTGACAACGCAGCCATGGTCGGCATGGCCGCCCACCTGCGCTTGGCCAACGGCAGCGAGACCACCCCGCTCGACGCCGAGATCGCCCCAGGCTGGAAGTTGGAAAAATCAAAATTAATCAGTTGACAGGTTTTTTAGAGGGTGGTAATTTCTCCGTTGTCATGAAGAAATACACCGATATTCCATGTTTTGGGCTCAAGTCGGCTGGTTTGGTTTGGTTTGGGTTGATGCTGGTTTGCGCTTGGCCAAGCGGGGTGCTGGGGCAATCAGGGGAGGGGCCGGCCGGAACCGGTGAGTTGGCCAAGCCGAAGATTTCGGTTTATGACCGCGACGCGTTGTCGATCCTGATCGACGCCCCGGCCGGGGTGAAACTGGAGGTGCAAGGCTCGGCCAACCTGGCTGACTGGAAGCGCCTCGCCGAGTTGATGACCGGTGACAAGCCGCTGATTTGGAATCCTCCAGCCACCCTGAAGGGGCCGACTCATTTTTTCCGCGTGAAGCCGATGGGCGGCCCGGATGAGGCGCACGAAGGCGGGGACAAGGAAGGAGGGGACGGCGGTGAAAACCCCGGTGATCCCGGTGGGGAAAATCCCGATCCCAATGATCCGTTTGATCCGGGATTTGATGGCGATGAAGATCCGATGGGTGGATTCACGGATATCGATCACGACAGCGAGTTGGCCAAGGCGTTGGCGGAGGAATTGTTGGCGGGGATCGACGGGCAGAAACTTGAGTTGGTTGAAGTCGAGCAGGCGGCGGAGATTTCACTCGAGGAGGAGGGCACCATTTATTTCATTGCAGTGCTGGCCAAGGATGCTGAGGGGAATGAGTTTGTTGTCTTGGGTGAATTCAGGCTCGGCGACGATGGGGAACGAAAACTGGATCTCATTGAGCTGGAGGAATCGATTGACCCGGCGAGCGACTTGGCCAAGCGGCTGGCCAAACTCGTGATGGGCGGGTTGGATGAAAAGGGCCTTACTTTTGGTTCGATCGTCGCAGTGGACGAAGTGACGGACGACGAAGGCGAGTTTTATTTTGTGCATCTCGAGGTGCTGAATGGCGAAGGCGATCAACTTGAGGTGTTCGGCGAAGTGGAGGCGGACGAACAGGGTGCGCTGAAGCTGGTTCATGCGGATACGTTCGACGATGGCGATCCGTTCGATCCGTTCGGTCCGGACGATCCCGATGATGGCATCGATGCGATCGAGCACGTTGACCCGGAGAGTGAGCTTGGCCAAGCGCTGATCGAGGCTGCGCTGGCGCATGTCGATGGGGAAGGATACGAGTCGGTGGAAGTGGTGTCTGTGGATCGGTTCAACGATGGCGATCGCGACATGTTCGGGGTGGTGCTCTTGGTCAATGGCGACGGCCAAGTGATGACGCTGTTTCTGGAACTGGAGAGGGAGGTCAACGGGAATTTCAAGGTTCACGAAGTGGAGGACGATCCGTTTGATCCCAACGATCCCGACGGTGGCATGGGGAATGTCGAGCCGATCGACCCGGAGAGCAAGTTGGGCCAAGCTATCCTAAAGGCGGCCGTGGCCCGTCTCGAGGATGCAGGTCTCAAGCTGTCCGAGGTCTTGGTCATGGACCGGGTGACGACCAACGTTCAACAATCCATCGAATTAATCCTCGTTGCCAAGGACGCCGAGGGGCACGAGCTAACGGTGTTCGCCGAGGTGGCGGAAACCGCGGATGGCGGCTTCGATATTCTCGACATTGACATTAGTAAACCGGTTGACCCGGACGACCCCGTGTTCGGCGGCAAAACCGAGGAGTTGGATCCCGAGAGTGATCTTGTGCACAAACTGGCTGCGCTCGCACTGGAGCATGCCGATGCCGAGGGGCTGGAGCTGGATCGGGTCACCGGTGCGTTGCGGCTGAGTTTTGGGGCGGAAGAAACGGTTTACCTCATCGATTTCCTGGTGAAAAACAGCGACGGCGACGTGCAGAAAGCGTTCGCCGAAATCATGGAGACTGCCGATGGCCAATACGAAGTGGGGCACGTGGGCATTGGCGATGACGGCAACTGGCCGGAGCCGCAGCCGGAGCCTTGGCCGGAACCGCACGGGATCATCGTCCCGCCCGAGGGGAGCCGGAGTCATTTCATCGATCCGCAGGGCGACTTGGCCAGTGCACTGGTGACAATCGTTCACCTGAGCATCGGCGACCACGTCAAGACGCCGTGGGAGATCGAGCACGTCGAGGAGGCCGTCCGCTGGCACGTGCCCGGCGAGGGCGCGCGATTTGTTCTTCTGGCCAAGGGCGCCGATGCAAATGGCAAGTCGGGACATCTTCTCGCGGTGCTGATGCGAAAGGACGGCTCGCTGACAATCGAGTTTACCGATGTCCGAACCGGCATCAATCCGGACGAGCCGATCGAGTTCCCGCTCCCGCCGGAAGAAGGCGGGTGAGCGTTTGGGCGATGTGCTATCGGTTTCGGGCAAAGGATTGATGCGTATATTTAAAAACCCCGTAGCGGTTGCTGCCGGGCTTGGCCTGGCGGTGTTTGCCGGCTTGGCTTCGGCGTCTGAGTTGAGCGTGCGGCTTGGCCAAGCGCCGGGTCAAGCGACGGTCGAGGTCAGCGGCATTGGCCAAGGGCGCGTCGGCGCGCTCATGTTTTCCGGCGACTTGGCCAACTGGTTTCCGGTGGCGGCCACGGCGAAGACGGCGCTGGGCTTCAGCGAACCGGCGGGCAGCGGGCAGCGGTTTTTTCAACTACTCGAAACCAAGCCGCCCAGGCTCAGCGCATCGGTCAACTGGAAAACCAGCCTCAGCCTGCCCAGCGACAGATTCCTCGTCGAGTTCAAGGCGGCCGACGACGGCGCTTGGGTGCCGCCCGGCACGAAGAAACCGAAGGAGTCGCAGTGGGTGAAATTCACCGTGCTGATGGATGACCTCTCGACCGTCTATTTCCAGAACGGCAACCGGCTGAAGTTTCACTACGACTTCGGCACCAAGCACGTGCCGGGCTTTGGCGGAATGACGCACATGGAGTTCGACGCCGCGACACTGTATCACGCCGGACGCCGCGCCGTGATGGGCGCGGTTTTGTTTTCGGAGAAACAGAGCGAGTACGCCATCCAGCTCGTTGGACAGGACAAGTTTCCCGCGCCGATGGTGAGTTTTATCTGGCGCCTGGTCGATGGAGCGATCGACAAGCCGGAGACGCTGCGCGGGTTGTACATGCCGATCTACGAGCAGGCGGACGCCAGTGGCGCGGTGGCAGAGGCTCTCGCACGGCAAGACGTGCCGGTCGTCTCGGCGCAGCGCTGGGAAACCGGCTCGGACGCCATTTACTCGTACGGCTGGGCGATGGGTCGGCTGGTGTTCGTCAAGGGCGACGAGATCGCGGCGGCCTACCGGGCCGGCGAGCTGACGAGCGGCGACATTCTGCTGACCGACCATGTGCCGGCGGAGGTGCCGCGCGTCGCCGGCATCGTCGCGCTGAACCCGTCGACCCCCAACTCGCACGTCGCGATCCTGGCGAAGAATTTTGGCGTGCCGTTCTACTACGAGGCCAACGCGTCGACGCGGGCCGAGCTGCTTGGTCTCGCGGGGCGCGAGGTGATGATACGTCTCACGGAGGGCTGGGGAATCAACAGTTCAGGCGCAACGGCGACGCTGGTGGCGCTCGAGGCGGAGTTGCCGGCCTCGTTCCGCGACGCATTGGCCAAGCTCAAGACGCCGCCCGAACTCGAGTTCGCGGCCAAGCAAAATGTGGGCGCCTACACCCTGCCGATGAAATCGATCAAGCCAAACGACACGAAACTCGTTGGAGGCAAGGCGGCCAAGTTCAGTCTGCTGCGAAAGCACATCCCGAAAAACTCGCCTGAACCGGCCCTCGCGATCACGTTTGACCTGTGGGACGAGTTCATGGCCCAGCGCTTGGCCAACGGCAGAACATTGATGGAGGAAATTGCCGCGCGCTTGGCCAAGGCACACGAGTCCGGCCTGCCCGCTGACTTGGCGGACGCGTTGAAGGGGACCCGCAAGTTGATCCGCGGTGGTGAGTTTGTTGAGAGCCAACGACAGGCGATCGTCGCCGCGCTGTCGCCGTTCGATCACGCGAAAAAAATCCGTTTCCGCAGCTCGACCAACCTGGAGGACAGCCGCCACTTCACCGGTGCGGGCTTGTACGACAGCTACAGCGGCTGCCTGCTGGATGACCTGGATGATGACACTGCCGGCCCGTGTGCCTGCGACGACACGAAGCCGAAGGAACGGGGCGTGTTCCGCGCGATCAAGCGTGTGTATGCCAGCTTCTACAACGACAACGCCTACCTCGAGCGGCTGCGGTTCGGCGTGGACGAGGCTACCGCAGGCATGGCGATTCTCGTGCATCACTCGTTCCCGGACGAGATCGAGCTGGCCAACGGCGTCGCGGTGTCGACTTTCAATAAATACACCGGCAACTCATTCAATATGTGGAGCAATCTCTCGACACAAGTTGGTGCGACGAGCGTGGCCAACCCCGACACGACTGCCGTGCCTGAACTGGTGAGTGTCTCCAGTTATCGATCCTCCAACGGCACCACCAGCCGTCGAGCCACCTTCGAGAGCCGCTCCAGTTTGCTGCAGGTGGGGCGGGATCATGTGATGAAGTGGAAAAGCGACTACGAGTCACTTCAACAGTTGCTCGAAAAAGTGGCTTCCGGTTTTTCGCGCTACGCTGTCGACCGCGAAAAATACACGCTCGATTTTGAGTACAAGAAAATCGAGCCGGGGAAGTTGATCGTCAAGCAGGTGCGGGAGCTGCCCCAACCGCCGGAGTTGAAGAATCCAACCCCTGTGCTTGCGGGTGGCCGGACAATGTTGCGCCTGTTTCAGGGGGAGCACGGCGGGAGCGTGTTTGGACGGCATCGGCTCAAATCCTTGTGGGAAGTTCGTGCAATGAGTCGTCTCCTGGACGCAGTTGGAAGGAAAAACTCCATCGTGGACACTGCCGCTTGGACGCGCGTGATCGGTGGAGAAACCGTTGTCAAGGAGAACGGTATTACGGACTGGGACAACCATCGATTCAGCACTGCCACGCAGAACAACGTGACTTACCTGGTGGATCAGTGGGCAGAAACGCGCGATGGCGAGACGGTGAAGTACAAGCTTTCCGCCGGCATTCCGCGTTGGATGCCGGATCGCAAGTCGCCCATCATCTTCGCTGACGAACTGGATTGGCGCCTGGAAGCGAACTACAAAAAGTCGAGAACCGATTACCAGCAGGAAGCCTTCGGCGGCGAAGGTTTAAAGAAGAAAAAAATTCGTACCGATGAGATTGGACTCGAAGGTTTTGATCCAGACGAAGAAATCACCACCGACGATCTACTTCAGGAGCGCTTGGCCAAGGGCAAGGGAGGTAAAAAAATCGAGGTCGAATTTTATTGGCCGCCGGCTCCGACCGGACCAACCGCAGGCTACACGGCCCCGCTCAAGGCATGGAAGGAAACCGTAATAACGGGCATTACCGAGGAGCCGATTTCGTTGAAGGGTTGGTACTCCCAGACCTACGCACCCGGGCATCATAATTTTTGGGAGGAGTTCATTTTCGAACCGTCCAAGGAGGAGGGCATCAGCGGAGAACAACTGGCAGAGTTGGAGGACAACGACGTGAAGCTGATCTACCTGTTTATCGATCGTGGCCGCTCAGCCGATGCCTACATCATCGGTTTCGATGATGAGGCCCGGGCGTTCTAAACAGGGCTTGGCCAAGCGATTCAGCTCTCGACTCACAGAGTCAGCTGCCGCATAATTCCGCGACACGATGGTCAATTTTGGTGCTATCCATCGTGTCCAAAGATGGCTTTTTCGAAAAAAGACGGGCGTGAATTGCAGGGTCACCCGGATTGGGATCCTGGCCGGCCTGGGCATGGTTTGCTCGAGGCGCTGCGTCAGGAAATCCCGTCGAAAGGCGTGCCGGATGCCGCGCGAATTCGCGAACTGGCGGACGAGTACGACACCACGCCAGCCAAGGTTCGCGGCGTCATCGGCTATTACTCCGATCTCGCGAAGGATGCCGCCAGCGTCAAGGTCTGCATGGGCGAGGCTTGTCGCTCCCGTGGTTCAGCCGGCGTGCTTGCTGCCTCGCGGGATCAGGGAAAGAAAACGGAGGTCATCCATTGCACCGGCCGATGCGCCTGCGGCCCAATCAAGATCGACTCCTCTGAAATATTTACACCGGTGACCAAGGCCGGAGCCGCTGGTGGCCGCAGAATTTATATCAGTGCTGACACCGCGAGTGTGGAACTTGGCAGCGAGCGCTTGGCCAGGCGCTTGGTTGAAATGGTTGGCGAGGCGGACTCGGTGGTGCGCACCGGCAGTCGTGGGTTGTTCCACCTTGAGCCGATGGTTGAATTGGATACCGATGAGGGTCGGGTGGCGTTTGGCCCGGTGGAAGCTGATGAGGTGGAGTCTGTTGTGGCTGCGATCGCCTCAGGCGATCTGGCTGGCCACGAACGATATCTTGGTCCGGTGGCTGAGCTTGGTTTGATGAAAAGCCAGACCCGTTTCGTGATGAGGCGGCTTGGCGAATGCTCCCCGACCGATTTGTCCGCCATGCGGCAGTTGGGTGCCTATGTTGGCTTTGCCAAGGCCCGGGAATTGGGTTCTGCCGGCATCCTGGATGCGATGGAACAGGCGGCACTGCGCGGGCGCGGTGGTGCCGGATTCCCGGCGCACTTCAAATGGCGTGCAGCAGCGAGGGAAATTTCACGCGTCAAATATGTCGTGGCGAATGCCGACGAAGG
>NYYJ01000005.1 GCA_002686755.1 Verrucomicrobiales bacterium | reverse complement strand
GGCGGCAAACTGGGCAGCGAACTGGCCAAGCCGGACGACGGCGGCAATGCCGAGCCGCAGCCATTGATCCTCGACGATGAACTGGAAGGG
This sequence comes from Verrucomicrobiales bacterium, assembly GCA_002686755.1. Lineage (GTDB taxonomy): Bacteria > Verrucomicrobiota > Verrucomicrobiia > Limisphaerales > UBA1096 > UBA1096. The sequence continues at coordinate 14,699 of NYYJ01000005.1, read as the reverse complement.
ATGGCGGGCGATGGCGTGGTGCTGACGTTGACGCTCGGCGCGGAAGGGCCGGGCCTGTCGATCCTCGGTTGGCCGGGCGAGATTTATCTCATCGAGTCGTCGAGCGATCTGACCGGCTGGATCGGCCTGGACGAGGTGACCAACGACGCGGGCCGCATCGACTGGACCGACCCGCGCGGCGACCTCGGCACGGCGCAATTCTACCGCATCCGCGTACTGGACTAACGCTGGCCGATTGGCCAGGCGGGGTCAGTGGGCTTGGCGGATAAGGAAGGTCGAGAGCATTCCGGCGCCCTTGGGGAGTTCGCGCGTGCCGGCATAGTCGCACAGGAATTCATCTACCTTGGCGATGGCTGCGAGCGCGGCGAATGCGTCGCTCGCGAAGATTTGCCCCTCCACGGCGACCGGCTCGATTCTGGCGGCCCGGTTGACATGCGCCCCGTTGTAGGTGTTTCGGCCCAGAAGTGGGTCGAAGCACTTGTACACTGGCCCGGCGTGTAGAGCGATGCGGAAGCCGATATCCCGCTGTAGGTCGGTGGTTTTCCAGTCGGTCTCGCGGAGGGTGTTTTGAAGCGCCAGCGCGAAATGCCCCGCCGTCTCGACGTTTTCGAACACGGCGCAAATAGCGTCGCCCCAGGTGTTGACATAGAGCGGCCGGGCGTCTTCCTGCTTCTGGATGGCCGCTACGCGGCCGAGGACCTCGCGGATGAACAGCGGGACGCACTGTTCCGGCCATCTAGAAAACCCTACAACGTCGGCAAAGAGCATGGCGCGAATTTCCTGTGGGGTCCGGTCATCCGGTCCGATGGCTGGGTTGGGCGGTCGGGGATCCGGCTTGGTCGGATTCAGGCCGTTGGTCAGTGCATCGGCGAGAATCCGGTCCATCGGCAGGATTTCTACTTCCTGGGGGATGGCGTGTCGCCAATAGTTGCGAACCGACTCTGTGCCGCCGCCACCGTCGCCGCGTTTGCCGTCCCAAAGCAGAATAGGGGCGATATCCATGCCAAGAAACTGGCTTTTTAGGATGGCCGCCCCGGCGAGGACACGGTTACAAAAATCGTAGGCAGCACCATCGTCTGGATCGCCCTGCTCGTTTAGAATCCGCACGCCTGCGGCGTTGTCGAGTACGCGGTGAAACCGCTCCACTAGGTCGTCCTGCGGGATAAGCCGCACGCTGGACTTGATGAATGCTTCGATATTGAACGGCAAAAAGATGTGTACTTCGCCGCCGCGCTTGAGGACCGATTCCGCAAATAGCATGTCCCCACCGCAGGCGAGTGAACTGTAGCCGATCCGAACATCTCGCCGTTCCACGCACGCCTCAATCTCGGCGCGGACCGTCTCCTCAAGCGCGGCGGGGAAACGCGGCGCCGATCGGTCGGGCCGGTCGAGCATGTGCCCGGTGAACAGCCCGATCCGCGGCAGCACAAAACAGTCGTCCAACGCGCTCTCCTCCTTGCCCAGTGACTGGAGAAGAAACCGCGCCTGGCCACGCGTGCGGCTGACCTCGGCGGCGCCCGGGTCGCTCTCGGTCGTGGCGCGGGTGTAGTTGAGCCGGGCCGATTCCAGGTCGCCTGAGACCAGCGCAGCTTCAGCCGCGGTGGCCAGGAGCCAGTACGATTCCGGCGAGTCCGGCCCGCCCTTGGACAGGCCCTCATCACAGAGGACACGGACCTCGTTGGCGATGCGCCGGGCAGTTTCCTTCTCTCCAGCCACGAGCGCCATCGAGGCGGCGTTGATGCCGGTGTAATAGCCGCCCGAGCATTCGTAGCCCTTCAGGTAATTGTCCAGGCTGCGGTGCAGGTGATGTTCGCGTTCCTCCTCCGTACCGGCGATCATCCACAAATCCTTGTGCGTGCGCGCGAGGATGCCAAAGGTCTCCTCGTCATCCTGTCCTTTCTCGCGAAGTCCGACGAGAATCGCGCTCGCGCGCTGCGTCGCCCCGGTACGGGCCAGCGCCAGTGCTTGCAACTGCAGCAGCCGTACATCATCGACGAAGGCCTCCAGCCCCTCGTGGGCGATGTCATACGCTAGGAACGCCTCGCCCAGCTTAAGCGCCGCGCCGACCGCCTGGCGGTACACCTCGACATCCTCCGCCCAGGCGGTGCGTTGCCGTTTTTCCCAGGCCAACCGGAGCCCGGCCAGGGTGCCACCCTGCTCGCGTACCTGCGCAAGGGCATCCGCNGCNGTNGCAGCGCNGGCGGGCNGTGGGGTGGATGGATCNTCGCTCCCTTTCACTGGGTGCACCAAACCGTGCCGCAAACCGGCCAAGCGGAGCAAACCAATTCCCGCTTGCCCAAGCGCAGGTGGGGACGGCTGTCCCCAGCCGTCCTCGATCTGCGACTGCGTCATGGAGTGCGGTCCTGCGCACCGCTTTGAAATGCAAACGAACCCGCTTAGTCATCGCAGCCTTCTCATCCGGCCTTCGGCCACCTTATCCCCCGCGGGGGAGAAGGAATGGGGAGTGTCTGTACTCCGCCAAGGCACCATCGCTTGGCCAAACGCGGCGTTTCGGTTTTTATTGGTTTACAACGCAGCACCGTTTCATTTGAATCCCGGCCACCGCTAAATCGCACCGACGGAGCATGAGCACCATGAACGATGTCTTTATCAGCTACGCCCATATCGATGACCAGCCGTTTCTCCGGAGCTTTGGTCNCCGTNTCTANTTNAGGGGTGGGGGGGCGCTGAGTTTGCGGTAGAGCCANGCCTCGAGCGGNCGCAGNGGGGNCAGCAACCGGTACAGGGGCGAGTAGTAGAGGCGCAGCCGGATGGCGGACAACAGCATCACGAGTGAGGTNCGGCCCATNTCNACNTTNGAGCCGACCTGGTCGGTCCANTCGGTNGGCANTTCGCGCACGNTGTAGCCGGAGCGCTTGAGGGCGTACAGCAGGTTGATGTCGAACGCCATGTCGGCAACGGTGAGTTGGCCGTGGATCGCCTCGACGGCTTCGCGGCGCATNACCTTGGCGCCGCACTGGGTGTCGCGGATGTTCATCCAGAACAAACCCTGCACGATGGCGTGAAACACGCGGCTGGCGAATTGCCGCCGNAAGGTTTGTTCCTGCTGCAGCACGGAGCCGGCCATCCAGCGGGAGCCGATCACGCAGTCGGCCGTCGCGCATTCTGCGATGAGGTCGTCGAAAGCGGCGGGCGGGGTGGCGCCGTCGGCGTCGACGTAGCCGACGAGGTCGGCCTCGGGCGCGAGTTTGAGGCCCTCGATCAATGCGCCGCCCTTGCCGACTGGTTCGGGGATGTTGACGGGGCTGATCTCGGGGAACTGGGCCGAGGCGCGTTCGACGACTCCGAGCGTGTCGTCGGTGCAGCCGTTGAGCACGACGACGAGGTGAAACTGCTCGGGATGGTGCTCCCGGAAATAGCGCGCGTAGGCGTCGAGCACCGGGCCGATGCGGGACTCCTCGTTGTAGGCGGGGATCAGCAGGAGGATGCTGGGGGAGTCGTTCGGCACGGGAATGGTTTACACAACGCAACCGGCATTGGCAATGCAGGGAGAGGCGTGCCCCGATGGTTTGTTCGGCGTGTGCCCCCTCACCCCGGCCCCCTCTCCCAGGGGGATAGGGAGTCAATCATCGACTCAGAAATTGGTGCGTTGGGTTTTCAAACCGAAAACCAATCGTCGAAAACCATTGGAAACATTGGATTTTGGAAAATTTGATGGATTTCGTAAATACAAAGTACAGAAAACATCACCGTCTCTCATCTGATGAAATCGTTGTGATTCATCAATCTAGCAAAGTTTATTTGTCAGCAGCTTTATTCTTTTTCTTTTGCGAAGATGACATTGATGCACCGATCGCTAGACCTAACGCTATGCCAAAGCCGACGTTGCCAGTCGCCAATCCAAATGCGACACCGATTGCAATTCCAGCTCCAAGTATATTCGTTTGATTTTTCATCAATTTATCTCATTTCTGAAACACTTCAGTTGATATGAATAGCATTTTTAACCCATCGAACGAAGACGATTATCGGAAATCAGAGAGATTGTTCAATCTACAAATTGAGAAGAGGTATCTTCTTAACAGCGCCAATCAGAAAGTTAGGTTCTGGAAAAACAACCAACATCTTATTTAATATCATTTCCAAATGATATCATGGCAGCTGAAAAAGATCTTCCACAGAGCAGTTAAGGGTTCTTGCAATTTTTAATGCAAGAACAGTTGAAGGAATATAGATTCCGTTTTCAATTGCATTAATGCTTTTCCTTGAAACCTCCGCACTCTCTGACAATTCTTTCTGAGTGTAACCTGCAGACTTTCTTAGTTCTTGCAGATTATTTATAAGATTTTTGTGATTCTTCCCCAAAACTATTTCTTTTCAAATTCTTCAACTGCATTCGTTAACTCCACACTAGTATTTGGAACATTTTTATTTCTCTTGATCACAAACCTAATAACTAAAAGAACTAACGCTAATACAAAAACGAACATAAAAACAAAGACTATCCATAGTTTGCTTGAAATATATTCTGCTAATTGTGATGGAGATAGGTTTGCAACAATTTGCCAAGTATCATTTGATATCAAAGTCAATATTTTCATTTTCAAGTACATTTTAAATTTTAAATTAATCAACTAAAATGCCAAACAATTATCGTTTCTATTTTCCTTCAAATTCTTCAACTGCATTCGTTAGTTCTTCACTTGTGTTTGGATATAGATATCCAGCAATCATAGTACCTATTCCTATGGCACAAACTAAAAGTCCAACTCCTTGAAACAAAGATCCATTCGCTACAAAACTTCCAAGAAGAAAAATGCCAACACCCACAAAAGCAGTGATTACTCCACCTCTACGGTAATCTATTGGCTGTTTTTTTCTTTCATCAAAAATAGCTAACAATTTCTCTACTTTAGATGGATCATCTAAGTTTTTAGAGATCTCTATAACGGCAGCTCTCTTTCCCTTTTCCTCATAGTATAGCCAAATAAATACAGCTAATGGGATGATTATTCCTGCTGATATGCCTAATATTGGTATTATTAACGGTATTGCTTCTTTCATAGTTTGTCCCTTTTCAGGTAACGCAAACTTCTCATTTTAAAAGAGAGAAGTAAAGGTTACTTTTTAAAAAAATTAAATCGGCTCATTTTAAACAAAACATAAAAATAACGCAACCTATTGATTATTAGTAGTTTGTGTCAGTATCGTGAGTGTAAGCAGCGACTCATTTTTTTAGAATTCAATGCATTGCATGCAATAGTAGGAGTAGAATGTAAGAGGTTTTTAAATCTTTGATCTGAGAGATTTTTGAAATCTCCTAATGCTTCTTACTTCTTCTGTACCAAACGTAGAGAGCCCTAAAGCTCAGTTAAATAACACACACAATTGGTAAGGCTTTTAAACTAAGCACACTCAGTGATTCAGACTTTTGGATGAGTACAGAAGAAGTTCAGAAAACTTCAGCACAAAACTGATTCTAAATGTTGATCTACTCCGATTCACCTCAATCTGAGACTCGATATAAACCGTTCAATCTGAAGTAGTTCTATGTAATTTGCTCGAATCGTAAAGAGGGTTTTCAATCCTTCTACACAGCGTGGGAGAAGGTGGGCGAAGGCCGGATGAGGGGGTGTGCCAGGGTAAAAGGAAGTTGCGGAATTGTTCTCACCAGACGGTGAAGGCNCCGTCNTCGCCCCACAGTTGCGAGCCGCGGTATGGCTGCATCTGGTCGATGTCCTTCCAGCGNACGGAGCCGTCGAGCCAGCCGACGTTGCCGCCGTCGGCGCCAATGTCCTCCGACGACGCCCCCTCGGCGCTCGGGTTTGAGTAATCGCGCCCGCCGGTCTCGTCGCTGTTGTAGTCGAACAGGATCGGGCCGCTCGGGCCGTGCGGCGCGAGGGTGTTCATGAAGCCGGGCGACCAGGTGTTGAGGTCGGTGACGAGCGGTAGGCTGGGGTTGTCGGAGAGGGTTTGCGGCGAGATCCAGCCCTGGAATTCGCCCATCGCCGGCCAAGGGGTCTGGTAATGGCCGCCGAGGTAGTTGTAGCCGATGACGTAGCCCCACCCCTCGAACAGCCAGCCGCGTGGGTTGCCGAACGGNTTGCCGAGGTTGGAGCATTCGTAGATGTGGAACGGGGCGTACTTGAGCAGGGCGGCGCGGNTCGGNGTGGAGATCAGCGGCGTGTGGTCGTCCTTGGGATCCGTGGCGTCGGACAGGCCGCTGGGCAGCTTGTCCTCGTTGTCGCCGCCGTACAGGTGNGCAACNGTAAGGAATTGTTTGATATGGTTTTTACAGTTTGTCCGCCGCGCGCGTTCCTTCGCGCTGCCCAAGGCGGGCAGCAGCAGCGCGGCGAGGATGGCGATGATCGCGATGACGACCAGCAACTCGATCAGCGTGAAGCCATTGCGCTTAGCCAAGGTCATTCGCTGCGGAGCCGGAAGAATTGTTGCGCGGCGTTTGGCCGGACGCGGACGACGTAACGATCCTCCTCCTTACCGCTGCCGCTGCCGACCTCGTTCCAGTCAGCCCCTTGGCCAAGCGCGTCGGTGGACTCGAGGATGAAGTCGCCCTTGGCCGGCCAGGAGAACTCGAGTCGATCCCCACCGAACTGCACGGCCAGCGGCTGCGGCTCGACGATCATCTCGCTCATCTGCAGCTTGTGCAGCGTACCGCGNGAGTTGCGGACATAGAGGCTGCGGTTGGCCAGGACCGGAACCGTCCAGCAGGTGCCNGTGAGGACCCGCGCCTTGGCCAGTTGCCGGAAACGGCTTGGCGTCGCCTCGGCGATGTACAGGTCGCCCTTGCGGCTGAGTATGATCAGCTTGCCATCGGAGGCCATGATCGAGCCGCACGGGATCGAGCTTTTCGACCACTCGGTGTCGCCGGTCTTCAGGTTGATGCAGCGCAGGTCGTCGCTGTTGTTGACGCGCCCGTCGAACCCGTACAGGTAGTCCCCCACGACCACCGGCGGGTTGAAGTGGATGCTCATGTCCCGGTTCCGCCAGAGCGTCTTGACCGATGATCCGGAGCTCCGCAGCTGGATCATCTCGCCGTCCTTGGAGTTGGTGGTGAGGAAGNTGTTGCCATTGTAAAGAACCGGGTCGGCGGCGTTGGTCTGGTACCGATCCTGGAAGGTCTTGCTCCAAAGCTTGGAGCCGTCGCTCACCCGGACGCCGTACGCCCGGGTTTTGCCGAAGACCACCAACGCGGGTGTGCCCTGGTGGTCGTACGGTACCGGCGTGGCGTAGCCGGCGGCGGTGGTGCCGGTTTTCCAGATCAACTTGCCGGAGCGCTTGTCCAGCGCCATGCCGTGCGTCCCGGCGTTGAGGATCACCATCTCCCCGGTGATGTAGGGCGAACTGGCGTGGCCCCAGTTTGGCTTCTTGACCTTGTAGGTGCTGATCAGTTTCTTGTACCAGAGCCGCTTGCCCGTGGCCGCCTCGAGGCAGTAGACCTGTCCGTCCTTGCTGAAGGTGTAGACGCGGTCGCTGTCCACCGTCGGGGTCGCGTTGGGACCGCCGTCGTACGAGTTNGGCGAGAGAGGAGAGCTGTAGGTGTATTTCCAGAGTGTCTCGCCGGTGGCTTCGTCCAGCGCGTAGACGGTGTCCTTGTTGGACTTGTTGCCCATGGTGAACACCCGGCCGTCCGCCACCGAGACGGCGGCAAAGCCGGTGCCGACCGACGCCGTCCAGAGCCGCTTCGGCCCGCGCGAGCCCCATTTTTCGTACCAGCCGGTCTCGCTGGAAATACCGTTGTAATCCGGCCCGCGCCAGTTGGGCCAATCGGCCGCCTGAGTAAGCGAGACCGCCGAGACGAGCAAGGTTGCGATGAGTGTCTTTTTCATGAGCGAAATCATTTTAGTGCCGGAAGCGTAGGCCAAAAGCCGCCTGAGTCAACGGCGCATCCAAGAATAGTCGTTGTCAAAGCAGCCACGATACCACCNCGCAACTNCGCGCAATACACGGGAGAAGTTACCGTTTTGCCGCAATCACTGCGCGATATTGNTACCGGGGGAGTCATGCGCACTCAAAAAAAGTGCTTGACAAAAAAAACGGCCTGTCAATTACTCACCCCCAGTTCGCACGGTGTCTGATGCGAGTGCTGTCGTGGATGTCTACTTTAGCCGACATCGCATCAATCTGAAAATTCACCGGAGAGCTTGAAGGTTTCCCCAACCTTGGCGCTCCGGAATGAAATTTGGCCGGTCAAGCCTAGGCTTGGCCGGCTCTTTTTTTGTCGCTTGGCCAAGGTTGAATGCTTGTTCGCCATCCGCTCCCGTGAGAGGCTTGGCGGCCGATGCATTTACTCCAATCCGGACTCTCCCGCTTGGCCAAGCTTGCCCCGGCCATTGTCGCGACACTCGCCCTGGCCAAGCCGGCCGAGGCAGCCAAGCCGAACATCATCTTCATCATGGCGGACGATCTCGGTTACGCCGAGCTGGGCAGTTACGGCCAGAAAAAAATCAAGACCCCCCACCTCGATCGCTTGGCCAAGCAGGGCATGCGGTTCACGCGCAACTACTCCGGCAACGCCGTCTGCGCGCCGTCGCGCTGTGTGTTGATGACCGGCAAGCACCCGGGGCACGCGTTCGTGCGGAACAACGGCGAGATTAAGCCGGAAGGCCAGCGGCCAATCCCGAGGGATGAAATCACGATGGCCGAGCTGCTGCGCGACCAGGGCTACGCGACCGGCGCGTTCGGCAAGTGGGGTCTGGGCTTCCCCGGCTCGGAGGGCGATCCGATCCATCAGGGCTTCGACCGGTTCTACGGCTACAACTGCCAACGCCACGCGCACAGCTATTATCCTAATTATTTGTGGAGCAACCTGAAGCGCGTGCCGCTGAACAACGAGCCGCCCGTGCCGGGGCACGCCTCGCTGCCCAACGGCNCCGACCCGGCCGACCCGCGCAGCTANGATGTNTTCAAGGGCAAAGACTACGCGCCGGACCGCATCAACGAACAGGCGCTGAAGTTCATCCGCGACCACAGGGAAAAGCCGTTTTTCCTCTACTACCCGACCGTCATCCCACACGTCGCGCTGCATGTGCCGGACGAGGAGTTGAAGCCGTACCTCGCGCAGAAGTGGAACGACCCACCGTTCACCCGGGCTAGGGGCTACGGCTACACACCGCACTTCACGCCGCGCGCCGCCTACGCCGCGATGATCACGCGGATGGATCGCTACATCGGCCGCATGCTCGATCTGCTCGACGAGCTTGGCTTGGCCAAGAACACGATCGTGGTGTTCACCTCCGACAACGGCACGACCCACCTCAAGGCCGAGGTGGACTACGACTTTTTCGAGAGTGTGAAGCCGCTTCGCGGCCTGAAGGGTTCATTGTACGAGGGCGGCATCCGCGTGCCGATGATCGTGCGCTGGCCCGGCCGCGTGCCGGAGGGNACNACCTCCGACTACGTCACCGGCCTCGAGGANTGGGTGCCNACGCTGCTNGANNTGNTCGGCGAAAAANAGGCCGCGCCGGACGACATCGACGGCCTGAGCATCGCCGACGTGTTGCGCGGCAGGAAACAGAATCCGCGCCCGTTTTTGTACCGGGAATTCTCCGGTTACGGCGGCCAGCAGGCAGTATGGGCCGGCCGCTGGAAGGCGGTGCGACAGAACATTTTGCGGAAGAACAACAAGCAGCCGCTTCGAATCCAACTGTACGACCTAAAGGCGGACATCAGCGAATCGAATGACGTCGCCGCCGAGAACCCGGATGTCGTGGCGAGTTTGCGCAAAATCATGACCCGCGAGCACACGCCTTCCGAGTTTTACCCGATCAAGCCTTTGGACTAGAATGGCCCCGATGACAACGCATGCTGATCTCCCCTGTTTGTTGTTGGCCGCAGCGGTGGCATTGGCCGGTTGCGGCCAAAAAACGGCCGGCCTGTCATCCGGGGTTGTTTGGCAAAGTGTGCAGGATGGGGACGTGCAGCGCTTGGCCAATCGCTTGGCTGAGGTGCCCGGTTTGGCCAACGCCGTGGATGAGGCCGGCAACTCGTTGCTCTACGAGTCGGTGGGTACCCTGGACATTCGTGTCCTAAAGCATCTTTTGGCAAATGGCGCTGAGGTCAACCATCGGAATCAGTTCGGCCGAACGCCTCTGCACCGGGCAGCTGACGAAGACAGGCTGGAGGTCGTGCGTTTGCTCCTGGATCACGGCGCCGAAGTCAACGCCCGTGACTGTCGCGGCTCGACACCATTAATCGCGTCGGCCGAGTTTGCCAGTCTGCCGGTGTTGAAGGTACTCGTCGAGGCCGGGGCGGATGTACCCACTGGCAATCATTACGGCCGGAGCGCCCTGCACAACGCGGCCAAGCGCGAGGAAATCGATGTCGCGGAATTCCTGATCGAGCACGGTGCGCGGCTCAATCAGGTTTGCGAATACGGAACGCCGCTGGACCTGACTGCCAACTGTGAGATTGCCGAAGTGTTGCAGGCCGCCGGTGGCGCGGCATCAACAGACACAAGCATCGCATCCCGCACCCACGACCAATACCTCACCAGGCTTCCTTCGGAGAGATAATCTTTCGATTCATTCTCCACACGTTTCCGGTCGACTGATACTCTTCGGCACATGGTGAAGACTGCATTGCTGTTTGCCGGGCAGGGTGCCCAGTTTGTGGGTATGGGCAAGGATCTGGCCGAGGCGCATCCGACTGCGAAGTCGCTGTTTGCCCAGGCCGACGAGGCGCTGGGGTACGGCCTGAGTGAGATTTGCTTTTCCGGGCCGGAGGAGGAACTGGTGCGCACCGAGCACGCGCAACCGGCTATATATCTCGTCGGCTGGATCGCTCTTCAACTACTCCGCGAACAGGCCTCGTCGATTTCATTTGAGGCCACGGCCGGGTTATCGCTGGGCGAGTTCACCGCGTTGGCCGCGGCTGATGCGCTTGGTTTTGAGGACGGTCTGCGCGTGGTGCGTCGGCGGGGCGAACTGATGCAGGAGGCGTGCGAGGCCAGTGCCGGTGGCATGGCGGCGATCGTCGGCCTTGACGAAGCGGCGGTGCGCGGAGTCTGCGAACAGGCTGATGTGAGTCTGGCCAACCTGAACTGCCCAGGCCAAATCGTCGTCTCCGGCGATGCCGACAAGATGGATGCCGCCTGCGAGGCGGCCAAGGCGGCTGGGGCCAAGCGCGCGATTTCGCTGCCGGTGGCCGGGGCGTATCACTCACCATTGATGCAGCCGGCGCAGGCCGGCCTGGCCGAGGCCTTGGCCAAGGTCGAGTTGCGCGAGCCGTCGGTGCCGGTGTACAGCAACGTCACCGGCCAAGCGCACGCGGGCGCCGGGACGATTGCCGGGACGATGGTCGAGCAGGTCACCTCGCCGGTGAAATGGGAGGCCTGCATCCGAGCGATGATTGCCGATGGCGTGACACGTTTCATCGAGCTTGGCCCGGGCACGGCGTTGACCGGGTTCATGCGGCGGATCGACCGTGGGCTGGATGTGCTCAACATCGCCGACAACGACAGCTTGGCCAAGACGGCCGAGGCGCTCAACGCCTGACTTGAAAAACCAGGGCTGGGGTGCAACCGTCGGCGACAGCGAGTCTTGTTCCATGGCCTCCACTCTAAAGTCCCTGCGCGCCCTCTCCGCCCCGTCCCGGTTGCGGCTGCTCGCGCTACTCAACGAGAGCGAGTTGACGGTGCGCGAGCTCACCGAGATCACGAACATGCGCCAGTCCGGCATCTCGATGCACCTTGGCCAGATGCAGGAGGCCGGCCTGGTCGAGTCGAGCCGCGACGGCAAGAACGCCTACTATCGTGTCGCCCGGGACAACGGCACCGACAACTGCAAGCTGGTCGAGTTGGCGGCCGCCGGGGCGGTGGAGATTCCGGAGCACGCCTCAGACTGCGTCAACCTGAAGCGCATCCTCGAGCGGCGNGANAATCAGGATCTGGTTTATTTCAACCGTGTCGCNGGCCGGTTCGACAGCGTGTACGGGCCGGGCCGCTCGTGGCAGGCGTTTGGCCAACTGCTGCTTCGGCTCGTGCCGGAGATTGTCGTGGCCGACCTCGGTTCCGGCGAGGGGTTGTTGAGTGAATTGCTCGCCCGCAAGTGCCGGCGCGTGATCGCGGTGGACAACTCGGCCGAGATCGTGAAGTTCGGCCAGGCCAAGGCGGGGCGAAACGGGCTGGCCAACCTGGAGTTCCGGCAGGGCGATCTGCAGCATCCGCCGATCGATGACGCGTCGGTGGATCTCGCGATCCTCAGCCAGGCACTGCATCACGCGGAGGAACCGGCGCAGGCCATCGCCGGCGCGTTTCGGATTCTCAAGCCCGGCGGCCAGTTGATGATTCTCGACCTCGTGGCGCACAAGTTTGAGCAGGCGCGCGAGATGTTCGGCGACCGCTGGCTGGGCTTCGCCGAGAGCGAGTTGCATCGTTGGCTCGAGTCGGCCGGATTCGGGCAGATCGACATTAGCGTCGTTTCGCGCGAGGAGGAGGAGCCGCACTTCGAGACCCTGCTGGCTAGCGCCACGCGGCCGGCCTAGGCGGGGTGATCAGACTGTGTTTTTCACAAATAGACATCGGGCGTTCACCCTCATCCGGCCTGCGGCCACCTTCTCCCTGAGGGAGAAGGAATCATGTGCGACACGCTTGGCCAAGCGGCTTGTGCTTGGCGCGATGCCTCCGTCTCCCTCTCCCAGCGGGAGAGGGCAGGGGAGAGGGAGAACGCGTGACCACCAACGAGGCCATGAGATGCACGGGTAAATCACCGGACTGACAATGGGAGCGCACCTGTACAACAGCGGCGTCGGCAAGGTCGCCTGGTTTGTGCGCCGCTTCGGCGCGGCCGAGCTGTTGCTCAAGCCGTTGCGGTGCGCGTTCGCGCCGTGGATCATCCCGCGCTTGGCCAAGCGCGAATTCATTTTCGAGGGCCAGGCGCTGCCGCTGTTTTATCATCGNTACAACATGACGTGGGCCAACGAGCGCGCNNTCGAGGTGCCAATNGCCGCNGAGTTCCTCCGCCGGTTCGNCGGCAAANNNGTGCTCGAGGTCGGCAANGTCACGCCGCANTACCTCGACACCNCNCACACGGTNNTCGACAAATACGAGCGCGGCCCCGGCATCATCAACGACGACATCGCCGACTACGCACCGGGGGAACGGTTCGACTTGATTTTGTCCGTCTCGACGTTCGAGCACATCGGGTTCGACGACGAGGCCGACGGCGACAGCGGCGAAAAAATCAGCCAGGCGATCTCGACTTGCCGCGGCTTGCTGGCCGACGACGGCCAACTCGTGATCACGCTGCCGCTGGGCTACAACCCGGCGCTTGACCGCCGGATCGCCGCCGACCAGCTCGGCAGCGAACGCGCAACTTTTCTCAAGCGCACCGGTCATCTCGAGTGGCAGGGCGTGGACACCGATGCGGCGCTGGCCTGCGCGTACGGCCGACCGTTTCCGTATGCCAACGCCGTGACGATCGCGCAGTTCGGAGGGCTGCCGGAATGAAGCCGTTGCGGTTCCTCATGCTGAACTGGCGCGACACGGAGAACCCGCTCGCCGGCGGCGCGGAGCGCGTCACGCTGCGGCACATGGCGGAGCTGGTGCGGCGCGGCCACGAGGTCATTTGGTTCGCGAACCACTTCGAAGGTGCCGAGCCGGAGACGGTGATCGACGGCATCCGGATCATCCGCGGCGGCGGGCGCGGTACGTCGATTTTGCACGCCCGCCGCTGCCACCGCAAACACGGGCCGTTCGACCTCGTGATCGACCAGCACCACGGCCTCCCGTGGTTCGCGCCGTGGTGGTCCGGCACGAACTGCATCGCCTACATTCACGAGGTGCTTGGGCCGATCTGGCACGCGTTTTACGGTCGGCTGACGAGCTTCGTTGGCCAGACGCAGGAGCGGTTTTTCCAGCGACTGTACGCCGGTGTTCCGTTTTGGACCGTGTCGGAATCAACCCGCCAACAGTTGATCCGCCACGGCGTGCGCGACGTGCGCGTCTGGCCAAACGGCACCGACACCGAACCGCTACCGACCCTCCCGGCCAAGCGCTTGGCCAAGCCGCTGCGGCTGATTGCACTCGCTCGGTTGGCCCCGAACAAGCGGGTCGACCACGTGGTGCGGACGCTCGCGTTGCTGCGGGAACAAGGCTGCGAGGCAGAGCTGACCATCATCGGCTGGGGGCAGGATGAATGGCGGCTCGAGGCGCAGGTCGATGAGCTGGGCCTTTCGGAAGCCGTGACGTTCGCCGGCCGGCTTAATGACGCGGAAAAAAACGTCGAGCTGCAAAAGGCGCACCTGCTGTTGCACACGTCGATGCGGGAAGGCTGGGGGCTGAATGTCATCGAGGCCAACGCGATGGGCACGCCGGCTGTCGTCTACCCGGTCGGCGGACTGGTGGACTCGACCGTGCACGGGCAGACTGGTCTCGTCAGCGAAGCCGAGACGCCGGAGAGCCTCGCCAAGGCTGTCATCAGTTTGGCCAGCGATCCGGCAAAATACGACACGATGCGTACGGCGGCATGGGAGAGGTCGTTTGAGTTTCGGTGGGAGAGCGTTCTGCGCCCAACCTGCGACTGGCTCGAAAACATGGCGCGAGGCGAAACGCCAACGTAACTTTTTCGCTGGTCGATTGTTATCACTACGATTCGTGAGGCCGCTATTTGAGATCGATACATTGACTCACCGATACGGTGCCTTGCTGGCGCTGGATGGGGTGTCGTTGACGGTGGAGCCGGGGGCGATCGGGCTGGTCGGGCAGAACGGCGCGGGCAAAT
>NYYJ01000004.1 GCA_002686755.1 Verrucomicrobiales bacterium | reverse complement strand
CTCGATCTCGATGTCATCGCCGCCGGACTCGCTTTGGATGATCTTGTCGTCGCCCTTGGTCTTTACTGCGAGGCCGGACTGGATGCGCTTGTAATGATTGTGTACCGCGACAGACAACGCCTTCTTGGCGGCGTCCTGCCCGATGCAATGCTCGTCCAGCGCCGCCTTGATCTGCTTCGGCTTCGGGACGTCGAGCTTGATCGCTTTTTTCTTCTCCTCCGCCTGTAGTTCCTTGTCGAGGACGTTCTTGCAGACGAGGATGCAGTTGTCGCAGATGTAGACGCCCGGCCCGGCGATCAGCTTGCGGACTTCCGAGTGGGATTTCCCGCAGAAGCTGCAAAGGGTGATCTGGTTGGGGCGTGCCATGGCTGTCGAAATCTATTTCTTCTTTTTCCCGTCGTTGAGGCTGGCGACATCCTTGCGCGATTTCACCACCTCGTCCACGAGGCCGTACTCCTTCGCTTCATCCGGCGACATGAAATGATCCCGATCCGAGTCGGTGACGATCTGCTTGACCTTTTTGCCGGTGTGCTCCGCAAGGATTTCGTTGAGCCGATCCTTCAGTCTTTGAATTTCCGCTGCCTGGATCTCGATGTCGGCCGCGTTGCCCTGTGCGCCGCCCCACGGCTGGTGGATCATGATGCGCGCGTTGGGCAGGGCATGGCGCTTGCCTTTGGTGCCGGCGGCGAGCAGTACCGCACCCATGCTGGCCGCCTGGCCTATGCAGTACGTGTTCACGTCGCACGTCAGGAACTGTACCGTGTCGTACACCGCCAGCCCGGCGGTGATGCTGCCGCCCGGCGAGTTGATGTACAGGTGAATGTCCTTTTTCGGGTCTTGCATCTGCAGGAACAGTAACTGCGCGATCACCAGGTTGGAGATCGTGTCGTCGATTGGCGTGCCGATGAACACGATGCGGTCCACCAGCAGCCGCGAGTAGATGTCGTAACCGCGCTCGCCGCGGCCCGTCTGCTCGACGACCATCGGAACCAGAAAATTACTCGCCTCCAAGCCTTCCCTCATGGCCGGAAACCATAACGGCCCTTCCTTCACGCCGTCAAGCGCTTGGCCAAGCGCTTGGTTTACTCCCGGCCAAAGGGGCCGTTGTTGCCGATGGCGTGGATGGTGTTTTGGATTCGGTGGGAGAGGTATTCCCCATCTGCAGTGTCGATCTTGTATTCGATCTGCATTTGCATGATCGGCTTCATGTCGGCGATCTGCAGGAGGACGGATTTTTTGTCGTCGGAGATTTTCACGCCGGTCACTTCTGCAGTGTCGCGGCCATGACTACCGTCGGCCTTGTAGTCGCGTGAGCCGTAGTTGCGGGTGCGCTTGTAGCTCCAGCTTTTGACGAGGTAGCTCTCGGGATCGGCCGCCGTCTCGGGATCGAGCTCGTGGGGGAAGGTGAGCGACACACCCTCCTTTAGCGCGTTGATGGCGACCGGCACGTGGACCGGTTTGCCGGTGTGCTTGAGTCGGTAGAAACCGCCGGGGCGCGTCTTGTTGCCGGCCCAACCGAACAGGCCGCAGGCGTAGAGTTGCCCGTCGCCGGGGTGGAAGCGGCCGCGCATGACGCCGGTCGGGAAATCAAAATCGGGAATGCGCACCACGCCGCCCTGGGCGCGGCCGTTCACTTTTTCCTCCATGATCACGTAAACGTAACCGGTGCCGTAGGAGAGGTTGAGGAGTTGGCCGCCGAGGCCGCCCCATTTATCGCTGTTCACCCAGAGTTGCTCGGCGGGGGAGCGGTCAAAGTCGTTGTGCATCCAGACGATGGGCGAGGTGATGTCCGCCTCGGTGAGGCCTTTGTGGTAGCCCATGAGGTTTCCGTAAAACTTGCCCTTCTCGATGAGGTTAATCTCGTTCTTCGGCGTCCAGTGGCCTTCTTGGTCGCTCACGTAAAACGTGCGGTCCGGGTTGACACAGACGCCGTTGGGCGCGCGGAAACCACTGGCGATAATCTCACTTGACTGACCATCCGGCGTCACCTTGATGAGTGTGCCGTGCTGCGGGACGAGGGCGGTCTTCGCGTGGCGCGCGGCCTTGGTGTAGTAGAAATTCCCGTAGGCGTCGGTCTGCAGATCCATTGCGAACTCGTGGAAATGCTCGGTCACCTGTGCGTCGTGGTTGAACGCCTTGTAGTAGTCGGTCTCGCCGTCGTCGTTGGCATCGACCAATTCCGTGATCTGGTCGCGGCAGGTCACGTAGATTTTGCCCTCAACAATCTTCAGGCCAAGCGGCTGAAACATGCCGGTCGCGATGCGCGTCCACGTAAACTCCTGTGGATCGCTGTTAATGCCCTCGACGATCCATACGTCGCCCATCCACGTGCAGACAGCCGCGCGGTCGCCGCCCTCGAAAAAGTCAAAACCACCAAGGCGCATCCATGAGCGGTACGGATTCTTGTCCGGCGAAGTGATGATCTCAGTGACGAATGCACCCGGCTTGCCCAAGCGGCGGGGCTTGGTCTTGATGGTCTCGGTCCAGCGGCGGCCGCTGCCTTGTTGAAATGTTTCGAGAAGATTCTCCGCTTGGCCAAGCGAGCCAACCAGCTTGGCCAAGGCCTCCGCCTTGCCGTTCGCGATGGCGAGGTTGAGCACGAGCAATCCGCCGGAAGGAATGGCCAGACGCAAATGCCCGTCATCCGTCGCGACGAACTTGGCCCCGCCGGCTTCGGCCGAGAGCGCCACGGCAAGGCCGCTGTCAAATTTAGCCACCGAGATACGGTCGTGGGTTGAGACCTTGGCTTGGCCTTCACCTTTGACGACCTGCAGCATGATGTCCTCGTCGCGCTCTTCAAAATTCATCGTGCGAATCACGGCCCCGACGCCGTCACTCTCCTTGTACGAGGGCGACTCGAGCACGTGCCGACCGGCGATCTTGTAGTGCAGGATCACGCGGTTTTTGTGCAGGCCGAGTCCTTGCCATTGGCCCCAGTCGCGGGGCAGAGGGCCGTACGGTTTTTTGTCGAGACCGCGTAGGCGGGGATCCTCAAAGCTGTCCGTGCCCGGCTTGGCCCAGCCGGGGGCGACCGGGTTGGTGAACAGCCGTTCGCCGACGAGCTTCGGGTGCGTTCCATGGCTTCCATCGTAAACAATGCTGCGCCAGTCGATGAACTTATCGCCATTCCAGGCCGCCGCCATGCGCAGCGTGTCCGTCTCGAACACCACGAATTTGTTGCCCTTCGACACGCCGCCCGGCCCCTCGTCGAGCCGGATCGCGATGCCCTTGTAGGCGATGTTGCCGGGGCCAACCTCGATTGAGGCGCTAAGGTACGGCCCGTAGTTCATGTCGATGTACGGCTTGCCGGTCAACTTGACGTCCTCCGCTTGGCCAAGCGCGGAAAAGGATATGGCGGCCACAAGAGCCACGCACAATGGAATTCGAAACAGGTGAATCACGCGCGGAAAATTAGGCAACCCCCGACCCGAGGCCAAGCCCAAATGCGGCCTTGCCTATCGCGGCGGGTTGGAGAGGTCGCGGCAGGCATCGGCGACGGTCTCGAGCTGCTCGAGGAATTTCTCTCGCTCGGCCTCGGGCAGTTGGCCCAGCACGTGGCCCTGCAGGGCGATCGCCTCGTCGCGGCTGGCCTCGTATTTTTCCCTAGCCACCGGCAGCAGCTCCACGCGGTTGGCCCGCCGGTCCTTTTCGTGGGGGCGACGCTGGACGAGGCCGTTGACCTCCATGCGCTCAAGCAGCGAGGCGATGGTGTTGGGATCGCTGCTCATCGCGTTGGCGAGTGCCTTTTGCGTGAGGCCGTCCGGCCCGGCCTCGAGCAGCGTGCGGATGACGGTGAACTGGTCCGGCGTCAGGCCCATCCCCGCGATGCGCCGGCGGAACGCCTGGTTGAGGCTGTACCAGGCGCGGCGTAGCAGTACCGGCAGGCGGCGGCGGCCCGGCGCGTCGAGCGGCATGTTGGCAAACTCATCCATCCGGTCGGGAGGCTGCCACGCTTGGCCAAGCGGCACAAAATTATTTGGCCTCGGCCGGACGATTCGCGGCAAACAACGCCCCGAGCACGATCGCCGCCCCGAGCAGTTGTTGTCCGCCCAGCGCCTCGTTAAGCAGCACCCAGCCTAGCGCTGCCGCGAACACCGGCTGGAGCAGCAGGTTTAGCGACGTGAGCGCCGCCGGCAAATGGCCAAAGGCGTAGGCGATCAGTCCCTGCCCGGCGAAGTGGCTGATCAACGCCAGCCCGAGCAGCACAAGCCAGCCGTTGAGCTGCGTCGTCGCCATTGTCTCGCCGGTGGCCAGCGCGGCGACGAGCATCAGCGGCACGGCGAACAGCCCCGACCAGGCCATGATCTCCTGCGGCGGGCAGGTCTCGCGCAGTTTTTTCACCGTCAGCATGTACGAGCCGTACGAGATGGCGGTGAGCAGCGAGAGGGCATCGCCAAAAAGCTGCGTTGGGCTGAGGCGAAAACTGGCGTTCATCAACACCGCCGCCCCAACAATCGCCAGGCCAAGCGCGCCGAGGAAGCGCGGCGTGATCCGTTCGCCGAACAGTCGGCCGGCCCACAGCATCACCCACAGCGGGGCAAAGTTCGCCAGCAACGTGGCGTTGGCCACAGTCGTGTATTTGATCGACCAATGCCACGACACCAAGTCGATGGCGAAGAAAAAACCGGCCAAGGCCAGCAGGCCGGTCGGGCGGCGGATGCGTTTTGGTTGTTTCGCTTTTCCCGGGGCGGCGAGCAGCACCAGCCACAGGAACGGCAGCGCGAAAAACACCCGGTAAAACCCGATCGCCGCCGGACCAAACCCGCCGTACTCCGGCTTCAGCGCAAACGCGGCGAACACCGGCGCAAAGCCGATCGCCAGCGCGCCGAAGACCAGCGCAATTGTTGGAGTCGTCCGATAACCCACCGCCACCACCGTAGGGAACAGCGGGGTGCCACGCGAGATTTGCCGACTCGCGGCGCTTGGCCAAGCGGGGTAGCTTCGGGCGAGCGTGATTGGGCGGCGGCGATTTTTTTTGCGGCAATGTACCGGCTTGGCCTTGGGGCTTTGGCTGGTGTCCGTGGGAGGGTGTGTCCAAGGGCCAAGCGAGGCGCCGACGCCTGCGGCCTCCGCGCTTGGCCAAGTGGACCAGTCGACCCTCGACGCCTGCATGGTCTGCCACAGCACGCGCGAGATGCAGCGCGGGCCGGTGCTCGACGGGCTTCCGGAGTGGTACCTGGCGGAGCAGTTGCGGGAGTTCAAGTTGGGCCGTCGCGGCAACAACCCTGCCAACCGCGCTGGGGTGCTGATGGGCGCGGCGATGGCAAAGGTGGAGACGGAGCCGCAGCTCACCGCGTTGGCCCGGCATTTTGCCGCGCTCAGGCCGAAGCCGTTCATTCGGGTGATCCGTGGTGACATCGCTGCCGGCCGGGCGCATTACGCGATCCGCTGCGCGTCTTGTCATGGCGCGAAGGGCGAGGGCAAGCCGGAGATCGCGTCGCCGCCGGTGAACGTGCAGGAGGATTGGTTTCTGCTGGATCAGCTTCGCAAGTACGCCAACGGCCAACGCGTTGTCCACCCAAGCAACGCAGGTGGCGTGATGATGAAGGCGTCCGCCGCGGCCTTGTCGCCGGACGACCTCCGGAATATCGTGGCCTACATCGCGAAGGACTTGACGGTGACGTCGCCGTTGCAAAAGGTCGCCCCGCCGAAACCGTAAACCGATGGCCAGCGTCCGACTTGACAACCTCTGCAAATCATTCGGCCTCGTCCGCGCGGTGGACGGGGTGAGTCTTGAGATTCCCGACGGCGAGTTGATGGTGCTCGTCGGCCCGTCCGGATGCGGCAAGTCGACGCTGCTACGGCTCGTTGCCGGGCTGGAGGAGGCGACGAGCGGCGGCATCTTTCTCGACGAGCGCGACGTGGGCCGCGTGAAGCCGCAGGACCGAGACGTGGCGATGGTGTTCCAGAATTACGCGCTGTTCCCGCACCTGAACGTCGAGCAAAACATGGCGTTCAGCCTGAAGTTCCGCAAGGTGGCCAAGCCGGAGATCCGCTCGCGCGTCGCGGAGGCGGCGGAGGTGCTCGGGCTCGGCGACCTACTGCGTCGCAAACCCGCGGAGTTGTCCGGCGGGCAGCGCCAGCGCGTGGCGCTGGGCCGGGCGATGGTCTGCCAGCCAAAGGTGTTCTTGCTTGACGAGCCGCTCTCGAATCTTGATGCCCGGATGCGCGCCGAGATGCGCGCCGAGATCGCGCAGCTGCACCAGCGGCTGGGCACGACGATGATNTTTGTGACGCACGACCAGACGGAGGCGATGACGCTTGGCCAACGGCTCTGCGTGCTCGACCTGGGCCAAGTAATGCAGACCGGCTCGCCGATGGACCTGTATGGTCGGCCGGCGCACCGCTTTGTCGGCGACTTCATCGGCACGCCGGGGATGAACTTCGTTCGCGGCCGGATCGCCGAGCACGACGGCGGCGTGGCGTTCATAGCGGGCGCCGGCTTTTCGCTTCGCTTGGCCAACGGCTTGGCCAAGCACGTCGGCCGCGAGGTGGAGTTAGGTATTCGCCCGGAGAATATTTCAGTCGCCGACGGCGCGGGCGACGCGCCGGGAACGGTGCAGGGCTGCGAGACGCTCGGCCACGAGTCGCTGCTGTGCGTGCACTGCGGTGGCCACGAATTGGTGGTGCGATTGCCTGGCGCAGGCGCGGGTGACTTGACCAAGGTTGGGCTGCGTTTCGATCTCACCGCCGCCTCCTGGTTTGATGCCGATACCGGCCAGGCGCTAGAGTGATCCGGCTTTAATTCACCTTGGCCAGAGGGGCATGTCGTCGCCGTTGATCTCTCGCTCGATGTCGGGGCGGCGGTTACGTATGAAATCGCGGACGGCCTCGAAGCGGACGCCGCGCCACTGGTAGTCGCTGATGTGCGGACGAACCATCGCCTCGATGCGCTCGGTCTCCGCGATCAGTTTTTCCTCGTGCCAATGCTCGGCCATGAGCCGCTTCATCGTTGCGGCATATTTTTTCCGTACGGCCGGGAGTTGGTACAGCTTGTGGGCAACAAGACCCTTGAGGCGGACAGAGCGCGGGGAGCGGCGGTCGACTCGAAGGCGGCTGAATTTCTCGAACAGACAGTCCGCGCCCCACGGCATGAAGTGAAGCTTATCAGTGTCGGGGTTGAGGTAGATGAAGTAGTTGTTGCGGTTGCCGGAGTAACCATCCCAAAAGCTAAGAAGGCCTTCGAGCGCCCAGAATTTGTAAAACGCCTCCTCGTCGATCACCTCCCAAATGGCGTCTTCGTAGTCATGTGCGTTGGTCTGCAACTCGGCGACTTGGAGAAAGTCGGTGCTTTCAGGGCTGATGTTCAGGCCGTGAATCGCGAGGAGATTGCGGCCACGGCGNAGTGTGTCGCGGTGCCGGTTGATATTGAACGATGCGAAGGTTGCGTTGGCCCCGTCGTCGCCGCTGCCGGTGGCGCGCGAATTCCAGCCGGCGTTTTCCGGCGCATTCATCCGCGCAATCTCGTGGCCGTTGAGGTAGGCGACAAAGCCGTCGTCGCACTTCATCCGGAGCAGCAGGTTCTTGGCGGCGAGGATCGCGTCGAGGTCGTCGATCTCGAACGGAAATCGCAGATAGAGTGACGTCGCCTTGTAATGCATCTGCCGGATGAAATTGAAGTTTGGCGTGATCAGTTTTTCGAATCCCTGTCCCGACTCGTAGCCGGCGCCGTTCTTTCCGGCGACCCAGCTTGAGTCGTCGAAGTCCGGCTTGAACCAGTCGGCATCGTGCGCGCCGCTGTCCGGCACCCAGGCACGCCCCGGCACTGCGCCGCCGAAAAACGGCTCACCGGCTCCGCCCTCCATCGCGTTAATGACCTTCACGATGTGCGCGCGTCCCTTTTCGTCATCACCTGTTTTTCGTTCAAAGCTTCCTTCCCATTCCGGGTAAAAATCGACCACCGTGCCCTCGAACAGCGTGCCTTTGTCGCTGCCGAATTCGCGCCGTAGCAGCGGCTCGCGAACTGTCTCCACGTGGCAATACACGCCGAGGTCGCGGCCGTTGACGGTGACCTTGGCAAAGGCGCAGCGCGACCCGGGTGCCCCGGCGGCGTCCCAGATCGCGTACCCCATGAACTGGCTCATCAGGCTGACGTCCTGCCGGTTGTTGTTGAATGTCAGGTTTCGCAGTCCGTCGATGTTTCCTTTTTTGTTGGTGTAATCGAGCTTCACCTTGAGCGACGGGCGGACGGTGTCCTGCGAGCCGAGGAACCCCTTTTTCCGCAGACCCACCCTGGGGAAGGTCACGCCGTCGATCGTCACGCTTGCCTCGACGTACGAGTAGGGCGGCGGCGGCGGCTCGTACTTGCGGCTCGGCGGCAGGGCGTTCTCCCGCGTGCGGCGCTGGTGGCGGATCGTGTCCCAGTCCGACTCGGCGACGGTGATGTTGACCTCGAGCAGCCGGTCGCGCGGGAACAGCTCGTCGAGTTTCAGTTCCTTGGCGGTTGCGCCGCACACGGCGGCGGCGAGGCCAAGGCCAACGGGGATGAATCGGAATGGGTTCACCATGATTCGGTCACAGTTTATCGGCCATCGTTACACGGGAGAACATACGATTTCATCGGAAAGGCGGGGACTGTTGCGTGTCCGCGCCAAAAAGCACAGCCAAAAAAACCGGCCCGGGGCGTGAGCTTGGCCCGGCGCTTGGTTTGAATTTCGGCACGCCCGGGGCGTCTACGGCATTGACTCTGGCGGGGGGACGGTGGATTTTTCCCGCTGCGTTTTTCACAGATGAAACTTCGACACACATTTGCAGGCTTGGTCGCGCTTGGCCAAGCGATGGCGGTTACGGCGCAGGCCAAGCCGCTGGATATCTGGATCAGTTCCTTCCAGGATCAGCTCTATTACGAGGGCATGGTCAAGCTGTACAAGGCGGAGGTGGACGACAGCTTTGAGGCCAAGGTGCAGTCGTTCGGGTTTCGCGAGATGCCGGAGAAGCTGGCCGTGTCAATCAAGACCGGCATCAACCCGCCGGACGTGGTGCAGCTCGACGAGGTACTGTTCGGCGCGTTCCTCGGCGGCGACGTGCCGTTCGTCGACTTGGGCGACCGCATCAAGATGGCCAAGCTTGACAAGGACATCGCAAAGAGTCGCCAAAGCCTGTTCGCTTACAAGGGCAAGACTTACGGCATCCCGCAGTCGCTCAGNGCGATGGTGCTCTACTACCGCACNGATTTGTTCAAGGAAATGGGCATCGANCCGGCGACTCTGACGACCTGGGANAAGCTGGTCGATNNNGGCAAGANGGTCGTGGCCGATCACGGNAAGNCGATGATCGCGCTCGANCCGACGTANNTNGGCATCCTGCTGCGGCAGCGCGATAGTGACTTGTTTGGCCGGGACGGTTCGGTGTATCCCGACCGCGAGGCGGCAATCGAGATCCTCGGCTGGATGCGGGCGCAGATGGAGAGCCGCGTCGGGATGGTGCCGGAGCGGGCATCGATTTTTGATCCGCTGTTCTTCAACAGCGCCGTCCAGTACGGCGAGGTGCTGACCGTGGTCGGTGCCGACTGGTACGGACTCGACATGCTGCAGCAGTTCACCCCCGACCTAAAAGGCAAGTGGGGCGCCATGCCGTTGCCGGCGTGGAAGCTGCCGGACGGACGACTGAGCCGCCGCACNTCGACCTTCGCCGGGCAGGGTTTGCTGATCAACAAGGCCAGCAAACAGCCGGATGCAGCGTGGAAATTCATCGAGTTCGTGATCACCAACAAGGAGTCGAACGCCCGCCGGTTNCTCGACGGCAANAGNTTCCCGGCGTACCGGCCGGCGTGGAAGGACGAGCGGCTGCTGCAGCCCAACGCTTTCTTCAGCAACCAGAAATTCGGCGAACTGCTCGTGCGCCTCGCGCCCGAGGTGCCGGAAGTCGTCAGCCACCCAAACCGCGCCAAGGCGGTGTTCCTGTTTCAGGAAACCTTCTTCACGTCGCTCATCTACGGCGAACTCAAGCCGGCCGAGGTGCTCGACAAAATGAAGACCATGCTCGAGGCGGCCGGGNCGGGCCAGTAGGCCAAGCGCACCATGCCCGCAGCCGACCAGCGAACTCAACGGGTGCGCTGGACGCCGTTCCTGTTCCTGCTGCCGTTCCTGTTCCTGCTGCTGCTGTTCTGGCTCATCCCGCTGGTTGGCGGCGTGAAAATGAGCCTGCAGGCCAACGGCCTTGGCCAAGCGGAGTACGTCGGCCTCGCGCATTACAAGGCCTTGGCCAGTGACGAGCGTTTCGTCACCGCGCTGCGCAACAGCTTCATCTACACGCTGGCCTCCATCGTCGTGATCGTGCCGTTGGCACTCTGGCTGGCGCACCTGCTCCGCGCGACTTTCCGGCGGCTGCGCCCGGCGCTGACCTTTGCGCTGCTGCTGCCTGCACTCACGCCGCCGTCCGTGTTGGCGGTGCTGTTCCTGATGGTGTTTCACGGCAGGAACGGGCTGCTCAATCAATTGTTCGTAATGCCGCTTGGACTCGAGCCGGTCGATTGGCTGAAGGATCCGGACTTCATCCTCACCGGGCTCGTCCTGCAAACCGCCTGGCGCTGGACCGGCTTCATGACGTTTTTCATTCTCGCCGGCATGGAGGGCATCCCGCGCGTTTATTACGAGGCGGCCCGCCTGGCCACCGCCAGCCGATGGCGGCAGTTCTGGCACGTGACCGTGCCGCAACTCCGGCCGGTGCTGTTGTTCGTGGCGGTGTATCTGGTGGTCGATGGCTTCTCACTATTCTCCGGTGCGTTTGTGCTGCTCGGCGGCTCCGGCGGTACGGCCGACGCAGGGCTTTTGACGATTACCTACGTGTTTCAGAAAACGCGTTTCTTCGACTACGGCACCGCGTCGGCCATCAGCGTCAGCCTGTTGCCGCTGATGCTGCTGTTGCTGTGGGGCTGCCTGTCTTTGCGGAGGCGAACGGCATGAGCGACTGCGTAAAAAATTGGCGTGGCGTCTTGTCGCTCTTACTGCTTGGCCCTTTTTTGCTGGCGGTGCTGGTGCCGTTTTTGTGGATGGTTTTGGGGATGTTCAAGACGAACGCTGAGTTTTTCCAGCCGATGGCCAAGGCGTTTTTCCCGGCGAACTACGACTGGCAAAACGTGGTGGATCTGCTTGGTGGCGAGTGGGTTCCGTTTTGGGCCGTGTTCGGCAATTCGCTGATCGTCTCGCTTGGCCAAGCGCTTGGCGCGGTGGCCCTGTCGGCCATGGCCGGCTATGCCTTTGCCCGGTTTTCATTTCGTGGCAGGCGGCTGTTGTTCGTGTTGGCCGTGGCATTGATTCTTGTGCCGCGTCAGCTTTTTGCCGTGCCGCTGTTCTCATGGGTGAACGCGCTTGGCCTGAGCGATTCGCTGCTGGGCGTAATGCTGCCCGGCGTGGTGACCGGCTTGGGCGTGATCTATTTCACGCAGGTGTTCCGACAGGTTCCGGGGGAATATTTTCAGGCGGCGCGCATTTGCGGCGCGTCGGAGCCGCGGGTGTTCCTGGCCGTGCTGCCGCTCATCTGGCCGGCGCTGCTCAGCTACGGGATGATCCATTTCATCCTCGCCTGGCACGAGCACCTCATCCCGATGCTGGTGCTCACGAGTGAATCAAAGCAGACACTGCCACTGACCCTGGCCAAGCTGTACGATGTTAGCCAGCGCACGCCGCAGGGTGTTCAGATGGCGGCCTCAACCTTCGCGGTGATCCCGACCGCCGTCCTCTTCGCCCTCTGCCATCGCAAGTTCAAATCCTCCCTCTCCGACCTGCTCGTGCATTGAGCCGGGCGCTTGGCCAAGGGATTATTCCTCCTCCTTGGCCTGGCTTTGGGCCGTGACTTTTTTCTCGAGTTCGTGGGGCATGAACTCGTAGTGGCTGAATTCCTCGGTGTGCAGGCCGCGGCCGCCGGTCAGGGAGCGCAGGTTGGTGGAGTAGTGGTACAGTTCCATCTGCGGCACCTCGGCCCGGACGACTTGGAACGCGCCCTCGGCGTCCATGCCGAGGATCTTGCCTCGGCGGCTGGAGAGGTCGCCCATGACGGCGCCCATGAATTCTTCCGGCACGCTGACCTCGATTTTTGTGATTGGCTCGAGCAGACACGGCTTGGCCGACTTGAACGCCTCGCGGAAGGCTTGTTTGCCGGCGATCTGGAAGGCGACGTCCTTGGAGTCGACCGGGTGCATCTTGCCGTCGTAAAAGTCGATCTTGACGTCCACCACGCGGTAGCCGGCAAGGATGCCGTCGGTGCAGGCGCTGTTGACGCCTTTCTCGACGGACGGCACGAACACGCGGTCGACGTTCTGGCCGACGAGTGACTGGGTGAACTCGACGCCGTGGTCGCGGGGCGCGGGCTCGATGCGCATCCACACCTCGGCGAATTGGCCGGCGCCGCCGCTCTGTTTCTTGTGGCGGTACTTGGCCTCGCCGTTGTTGCGGATCGTTTCGCGAAACGGAATCTTCGGCGCGGACAGTTCCATCTCGATGTTGAACCGCTCCTTGATTCGCTCCATGGCGACCTGCAGGTGCAGCTCGCCCTGGCCGGAGATGACGGTCTGGTGCAGCTCGGAGTCGACGTGGTATTGGAATGACGGATCCTCCTCGTGCAATGCGGAGAGGCCAACGGCGATTTTGTCCTCGTCGCCCTTGTTCTTCGGCTTGAGGGCCTCGTGGATGTTGGGGTTGGGGTAGTCGATGGGCACGACGGTGACCTTGCGCTTGGGGGAGGTGAGCGTGTTGCCGGTGTGGGTATTCTTCAGCTTGACCAATGCGCCGATCTCGCCGGCGTTGAGCTGCTCGACCTTGTCGCGGTTTTTGCCGTTTAGGATGAACATCTGGCCAAGCCGCTGGGCCTCGTCGGTGTTGGCGTTGACGACGTCTTCGCCGGCCTTGAGCGTGCCGGCCATCACCTTGACGAACGACAGCTCGCCGATGTGCGGCTCGTTGATGGTCTTAAAGACAAACGCGGCGGCCTCGTTGTCATCCAGGCTGATGGTCACCTCTTCGTCGTCGGGATTCTTGGCGGTGGTGTCCTTGTGATCATCCGGCGAGGAGGCGTACTTGGAGATGAAATCCATCAGCCGCGCTACGCCGACATTGGTCTCGCTGGAGGTGAAAAACACCGGCACAAAAATCTGGGATTGGAACGCCTGATGCAGCCCACCGCGTAGCTCCTCCTCGGTGATGCCTTCGTCGAAAAACTTTTCCAGCAGCGAGTCGTCCGACTCGGCCACCAGTTCGATCAGTTGGGCATGCAGTTGCTCGACCTGTTCCGCCTCGTCGCCGGAGGCCTTGGCCTCGTCGTAATTGCCGCTGCCATCGGTCTTGTAGGTGAGCTTCGACTTGCGGATCACGTCCAGCGCCTCGTTGAAGCCCGGGCCGGGATTGGTGGGAATGTTGACAGGGAAGAACCGCTTGCCAAACGTGGCCCCGAGTTCCTCAAGGATCGGTTCGTATTGCGCGTTCTCGGCGTCGATGCCGTTGACGACCACCGCCTTGGCCAAGCCGAACTCCTCGGCATACTCCCAAACCTTCGATGTGCCGATCTCAATGCCGTGCGTGGCGTGGACGACGACGAGCGCCAGGTCGGCTACCTTCAGCGCCGCGCGGCTCTCGGCGAGGAAATCCAGGTAACCAGGTGTATCGATGATATTGAACCGGGTGTCCAGCCACTCGGCGTGCAGCAGTGACGTGTGGATGGAGAACTGCCGCTCCTGTTCCGCCTTGTGGTAGTCGGAGGCGGTGGTGCCTTCGATCACGCTGCCAAGCCGGTTGATGTTGCCCGAGCAGGCTAGCATGCATTCGCCAAGCATGGTCTTGCCGGACGAGGCATGACCCACCAAGGCAACGTTCCTTAAGTTGGAATGGGTGTAGTTATTCATTGTTGAAAAAAGAAAAGGGCGGGAAGTAGGCTCCGCAACCTTGGCATTTGCAAGCAAGAGATATTCACCGCCGATCCCGGGTGTTCGAGCCGGTTATCCAAGTTATTCGCGCGCAGTGAGTTGGTGCTTGTTTTCGTTTTTTCGTCGCGCTTGGCAAAGCGCTCCCGTAACGTGCCGCGCCAATGGCGACTATCAAGCCTTTCCCAGCTCTTTTGCCCGACCCCGCCCGGGCCGCCGAAATTTGCGAACTTCCCTACGACGTCATGTCTGCCGCAGAGGCCCGGCAGATGGCCAAGGGCCGGCCGGACAGTTTCCTGCACGTCAGCCGGCCGGAGATCGACCTGCCGGACGGCACCGATCCCACCGACCCGGGCGTGTACGCCAAGGCGCGAGAGAACCTCGACCGCCTCATCGCCGGGGGAGCGCTGCGGAGGGACGAGCAGGCACATTACTACCTTTACCGGCAAATCATGGGCGCACATCGGCAGCTTGGCCTCGTGGCAGTGGCGAGTTGCGCCGAGTACGACTCGAACCTCATTCGCAAGCATGAATTCACGCGGCCGGAAAAGGAGGACGACCGAGTCGCCCACCTCGAGGTGCTCGACGCCCAGACCGGGCCGGTGTTTCTGACTTACCCGGCTGACGTCGAGTTGGACCGGTTGTTTGACCGCATCACTGGCGGCGAGCCGGAGGTCGACTTCACTGCGCCCGACGGCGTCCGGCACACGTCGTGGACGGTGGCATTGGGGGAGGACACGTCGTTGATCGAGAGCCGGTTCGATTCCATCCCAACCCTTTACATCGCCGACGGGCATCATCGCAGCGCCGCCGCGTCGCGCGTGGCCAAGCGCCGCGACGGCGACGGGAGCAGCGGCCTGTTTTTGTCCGTGCTGTTCCCGCACGACCAGGTGCAGATCCTTGCGTATAACCGCGCCGTGCGCGATTTGAACGGCCACTCCGCGGACGAGTTCCTCGCTGCGCTTGGCCAAGCGTTCGACGTTGAGGAAAGCGGCCAGGCCCAGCCGGTCGGNAAGCATGAAATCTGCCTCTACCTCGGG
The DNA here is from genome assembly GCA_002686755.1 of Verrucomicrobiales bacterium. Taxonomy (GTDB): domain Bacteria; phylum Verrucomicrobiota; class Verrucomicrobiia; order Limisphaerales; family UBA1096; genus UBA1096. Next base: position 6,939 of record NYYJ01000004.1, on the reverse strand, counting down.
GGCCGGTGGCGCACTTTGCGGCCGAAGGCCAGCTCGATCAACCCCGACGACCCGATCAAGCAGCTCGATGTCAGCATCCTGCAGGATCGGGTGTTGGCACCGCTGCTGGGCATTGACGACCCGCGCACCAGCAAACGCATTGCCTTCGTCGGCGGCATCCGCGGCACGGGCGAGTTGGAAAAGCTTGTGGAGAGCGGGGAGTTCGCCTGCGCGTTTTCCCTCGCCCCGACGAGTATCGAGGACTTGATGAGCGTGGCTGATGGCGGCGGCATCATGCCGCCCAAGAGCACCTGGTTTGAGCCGAAACTGCGGGACGGAATGTTCAGCCACCCGATCGGCTGATCAGCCCGCCGCCGCTTCGCGGACACGCTCGAGAATCACTTCCGCGACGAACGGCTCGGTGCCGATACTGGCCGAGTACCAGACGCGTTTGCCCTGTCGCTCGGTGGGATTGACCCAGGTGGGCTGGCCGTTGGTCAGGCGCTGTTGCACTCGTTTTTCCGGCTCACCCAGTTTCACCGGGATGTCCTCGCGTGTGTGCAGGCCATCGCTGATAAAGAACGGCACGATGACAATGTTGCGCGTGGCGGCCCGTTCGTAGCACGACTCGACGCGAGGTTCCTCCTCGAGAAACACCGCGTGCACCTCGGCGTACACGTGCCTGGCCTGGATCAACGCCGCCTGCTGCTCGACGGCGGTTCGCGAGTTTTCATTCCTGGGCGTGCCGTGCCCGGCGAGGAACAGGGTCGTTTCCCGCGTGGACGGGCGGCGGGGAAAGGGGTGCTGCTCCACGACACCCGCGGCGCGGGCCAGCAGAGCATCAGTCATGCTTGAGTGCGTGCCGATCGGGCCGCAGTAGTGGAGGGTCTGTTCGCCGGTTTGCCGGGTGGGTGTAAACGCCCCGTCATCGTGCGTCAGCAAGCCGAGTTCCCGGGGCAGTACTTCCCCGGTGTAATACCCCTCGCTGATGAACAGCGGCACGACGAAAATGCGCCCGGCTTTGATCCCTCGCAGCACGCTGCCAATCTCCGGTTGCTGCTTGAGGAAGCAGGCATGTACCTCGGCGAACAACCGGCGCGCGCGCAGTTCGTCAACGTGCTGGTGGGCCGGCTTGGCGGAATCTGCGTTCTGCGTTGAGCCGTGCGCCACGAGCACCAGTGCGCTGTCTGTAAAGTCGTCGGCCATGGCCGTTGCAAACCGGAACTGTACGCTTGGCCAAGCGCTTGGCCAAGTGGACAAAAAAAACAGGCAGCGTTTCCGCTGCCTGCCGTGAAGTGTTAATTGTGTCTGGGCTTATTCGCCCGGGTCGTCGCCATCGTCGTCGTTGGCGTCGATGACTTCGTCACGCTTGTTCTTGAACTCCTCGCGAATTTCCTTGAGCCGGGCGCGGACTTCCTCGCGGTTGCCCTTCATGCCCTCAACCCATTCAGTTCGCAGGCCCTTCAACTGCTCGCGCAGGCCATCCTTGTCCTCATCGGAGGCATCCTTGAGCTGTTTGTGGAGGTCCTTGACTTTGGCGTGCTGTTCCTTGGCGGCCGTGTGGAACGCGTCGCGCAGTTCCTTGATTTTCTCGTCGTCACGAACCAGCTTGCCGAACGCGCCGCCACCCTTGTGACCCTTCTTGCCACCTACTTTGTGACCTTCCTTCTTGGCGTCGCCACGTTTCTTTTTGCGCTTGTCGAAGGCGGCCTTGAGGCGTTCCTTGATTTTTGCAACATCGATTTTCGGGCGTTCCTTGCCGTCCTCCTTGATATCTCCAGCATCCGGCTTGACCGGCTTTGGTTTCGCCTGTGCCTGCAATGACTCTGGCGTTACCAACGCGATGCCGATGGCACTCACAATCACTAATGTTTTAATTTTCATGATCTGTTTTCTTTCAGTTTTTTACCAATTAAAAGGCGAGACCCCCTCGCCATCCGTCAGATTGATACGCAGTCTGTGTGCCAATTTTGTTATAATCTTTAAGTAACTTTAAATTAGCTGTTTAGCTCATAATAAATTAGTTGAACTTTTGGTGAAAAAGCCGTGTTATTGGGAATTATTTCCCATTTTGCACAATCGTATGTGGGGAATATTCCCCAGACTACAGGTGGCTTGGCCAAGCGGCTCACTAGCCGTAGACTGTTGGGCTTTCATGAAATCAAGAGATCTCTTTCAACCCGTTTGGCATCGATTGGGCATGGGGGCTGCCATGGTAACGATGGCGGTGGCGCTTGGCCAAGCGGCGTTCGCGGCCAAGCCGAATATCGTATTTGTGCTCGCCGATGACATGGGCTACGGCGATGTGCAGGCACTGAACTCCCGATCCAGGGTGCCAACGCCAAATCTCAACCGCTTGGCCAAGCAGGGTATGACCTTCACCGACGCCCACTCGCCGTCTGCGGTCTGCACGCCGACGCGATACGGGGTGTTGACCGGCCGGTATTGCTGGCGCTCGCGGCTGAAGCGCGGGGTGCTCAACGGCTACAGNNCGCCGCTGCTGGAGNCGGGNCGGTTGACGGTNGCCGGGATGTTGCGNGCCNANGGCTANCACACCAGCGTNGTNGGCAAGTGGCACCTNGGGNTGGGNTTCCAGAAGGGNGCCGATGGGNAGATNGACTANGCCAAGCCGGTNACCGACGGGCCGAATGAGCACGGCTTNNATGANTCGTTCATCATCCCNGCNTCGCTNGACTTCCCGCCATANGTNTACATNGAGAANGGCCGNGTCATNGAGNNGCCGNCGATCGANCAGCCGGCGGTCAAGTTCCCNGGTTTTNTGCGTCGCGGNCCNCGCCAGCCCGGCTTGGTGATGGATGANTGCCTCGATGACCTNACGCGNCGGGCGNCCNNNGTCATNCGTGAGCGCGCCANNAAAGANCNGCCGTTTTTTCTNTACTTNCCGCTGACNGCGCCGCACAAGCCNGTGCAGCCGCATCCGCGGTTCATCGGCAAGTCGGGGCTTGGCCTGTACGGCGACTTTGTGATGCAGGTCGACTGGACGGTGGGGCAGGTGATGCAGTCGATCGACTCGGCCGGCATCGGGAAAAACACGCTGCTGATTTTTACGAGCGACAACGGCTCGTTCATGCGCCGCCTTGGCCGCGATGAAAAGGCGGATCATGTAAGCGACCCGACGATACAGGCGTACAACGAAACGCATCACACTGCCAATGGCGAACTGCGCGGCACCAAGGCGGACGTGTGGGAGGCCGGCCATCGCGTGCCGTTCTTCGCGAACTGGCCCGGGGTGATCGCTGCCGGGTCGACCTGTGACAAGACCACCTCCCACGTGGACCTGTTTGCCACCTGCGCGGAGATCGCCGGGGCCAAGCTGCCGGATGACGCGGCCGAGGACAGCTTCAGTTGGCTGCCGTTGTTCCGTGGCGGCGACTGGGCCAAGCCGCGCGCGCCGGTCATCAATCACAGCGCGGCAGGGATGTTCGCGCTGCGCAGCGGCAAATGGAAATTGATTGCCGGTAACGGCTCCGGTGGTCGCGAGGCGCCAAAGGGTAAACCGTTTCAAAAGCCGTTCATGCTGTTCGATCTACAGGCTGATGTCGGTGAGCAAAACGACTTGGCCAAGGCCAAGCCGAAACTGGTCGAACGGTTGACGGCGGAACTCGAAGCAATTCGGGGGAACCGGCGGAGCCGCTAATCAGCTCACCGGTAGTTGGGGGTCGAACCACGCCGGGCTGTCGCCGGGAAGCGGCCGCTTGGCCAAGCGCTTGGCCGCCTTGGCACGTTGATACGTCGCGGCGTCAAACACGCCGGGTCTGTTGCGGGCGCCACGATTCTGTCCTTGGGAGATGGACGCGGCATCGGCCGGTCGGCCGGTGGTTTCCGATGCCAGCCTTGCGATCTTTTCAACGACATCATCGGCGGGGGCGAATTCGTGCATCTCGTGCATCCGCTGGCCGGGTCGTTTGAAAATCCTGAATAAGGCCCTCACGCCGGGGCTGAACCTTTGCATTCGGCCCGTGAAAGTCAAGGTCGCTTGGGGCTGTTGAGCGGAGACGGGTCTTGTTGTTTTGGCTTGCACGGCCTTGGCCAAGTGTAGGCGCTTTGAATAAGTCCGTGGTGGGGTGCGTCACGCAACATGCCGGATGAGCGAGTTGGACGGCCCGACTGAAGATTCAAAGAAAGCTCTTCCGTCGGTTAAACGCATTAAACGAAACAGATTATCATGAAAAAGTTACTGACCTTATTGGCTATAGTTGGAATGACATTCAGTGCCCAGGCGCAGGTGTCGCTTGCGGACCGGATCGCCGAGGGCGGCATCGGTTGGTTGATCGGCAGTTGGCAGGCAGAAACGGACGACGGCACCACGCTGACGCTCGCGTACAGCTGGGTGATCAAGGATCGCGTGGTGGCTGCCCATTTCAAGTCCAGCGACAATGAGTCGTACAGCCTGATCGCTGTGAATCCGGACACGGATGAGATCGAGCAGGTTGGCTACGATTCCCAGGGCAGAAAAAGTAAGGGCACTTGGGGGCCGAAAGGTGAGCATCCGATGTTAAAGATTTCGAGCAAGAACGATAATGGTGAGTCTCAATCTATGGCTGTGGCGTTCCGCAAGATCGACCAGAATAACATCGAGGCGCAAATCTTCTCCGTCGACGCCTCGGGCGATGTGGGCGACTTCTCCCAGTTCAGCCTCGATTTCAAGCGCAAGAAAGCAAAGAAGAAGTAACGAGCCACATCCCTTTTATGAAAGACAGGCTCCCGCTTGCGGGGGCCTTTTTTTGCGGCCAAGCGCTTGGCCAAGCGGAGCCGCCGCTACCGCCTGTCGCGGAGGAATCCCGCAGCCGCCTCCAGCACTTGGGCGACCGTTGGCAGGCAGCACATGCGCTTGGGTTCGGGCTGAATGCACTCACCTGTGCTTCCATGCCATGATTGGCAAAACTGTTTCTCGCAAGGTGCGTGCATGACCGTCGTGTTGGCGTTCGGTTGGTTGTCGCGAAAGCGGGTGCGAAAACGCGGGTCGATGTCGGTGAAGATGGCCAGCACATGGGTGTCCGTGCAATTGGCCACGTGCAGCACGCCGCTGTCGACGGTGATCACCAGGTCGCAACGGGCGATCACCTCGCGCAGTTCGTGCAGGCTGGTCTGATCCGTCAAGTCGAGCAGGGAAGGGTGGTCGATGCCCAGGTCGAAGACGCCCTTGGGGATGTTCTGCTCGGTGGTGCCGATGTTGGGCACCTCACTCCCGACCACGACCACCTGTGCCCCGAGTTCGAGCAGCCCGTGTGTCAACTGCCCCCAGCGGTCGCTTGGCCAGGTGCGAATCTCCCAGCTGCGGTTGGGGTGAACCACCACCGTTGGCCTCTTGTCGAGCGGCCGCAGTAGTTCAGCGGCGCGTTGGCGGTCTGCCTCGGTCGTGTGGAGCCGCACTTCCTTGTCGCCGGGCTGCAGGTCGACAATCCCCCGCGCCGGCTGCTCGACGATGTGCGTTTGGTTGCGGTTCGGCAGCCCTTCGATCTCCACCGGGCTGACGATCAGCAACCGGTCGTTTTCGGAAAGGTACGCCGTCAATGCCTTGTCGTCGGAGCGGATCGGGTTGAGCAGTGGGTGGTTCGCGAACACCTCCGGCCGGCGGGTCCAGACGTCGAGGCGCTTGGCCAATTGTTCAGCCGTTTTTTGCACCGCCGGCAACAGGCAGATCATGTCGCCAAAGCCTTCGCCGAACAGGAAAAAGCCCGCGACGCGCCCGCGCTCATCCGGCATCAGCGGGCGAATCCCCTCCGCGTCCCGCACCATGCAGATGGGTTGAGGCGTGTCCATGCTTGGCGGTTCGAGGGCTGTTCAGATATCGATCTGCCCGCTGTAAACGAACTCCGCCGGGCCGGTGAGCTGCACGTTGGTGAACACGTCGCCGTCCCGCTCAAATGCCACGGCCAGGTCATCGCCGCCGAGCACGCGCACGCTCACAGGCGAGCCGCACTTGTCCAGCTTGGCCGTGATGAGCGCCGCCGCTGCGGCTGCGGTGCCACAGGCGAGCGTCTCACCGACACCGCGCTCGTACGTGCGCACGCGGATCGAGCTGTCGCCGGTACGCTGCGCGAAATTCACGTTCGTGCCGGCCGGCGCGTAATGGTCGTGATGCCGAATCTCGTGGCCCAGCTTGGACACCATCGCCGCATCGGCGTCGTCTACGAACAGCACCGCGTGCGGTACACCGGTGTTTACCGAGTGGATTTCAAGCTTGCCAGACGAGGTGTCGATTCGATCGCCGATCCGAAAATCGAGCGGCGGCGTGAGGCCGACCGTGACGCTTTCGCCGTCGAGCCGCGCTTCGATCACCCCGGCGAGCGTTTCGAACGAGAGTACCTCCCGGCCGTCGAGGTGGCGCTGCGCAAACCGCGCAAAGCAGCGCGCGCCGTTGCCGCACATCTCACCCTCGCTCCCGTCCTGGTTGAAAAAATCCCAGCCCAAGTCGGCGTCGCCCTTGGCCAAGCGCAGCAGAAGGATGCCGTCCGCCCCGACACCGCGCTGGCGGTGGCAGATTTTTTGGATCTGCTCCGTTGTCAACTCAAGGCCAAGCTCGCGATTGTCAATCATCACGAAATCGTTCCCGGCCCCGTTCATCTTGGTAAACTCAACCAGCACGCACACATCTTACCCAAGTTTGGCCAAGCCGGCAAGCAGACCGGGTTTACCGGTAGTGATCACGGCGGTGGGTCACTTGGTCGATGTAGCGGCGAGTCGAGGGGAAGTCGATGTTCTGGAGGAAGACCACGTTGTTGGTGCGGGCCGCCTCGCCGGCCCAGCGAACCACCCGCGCGCGTCCGGCGTTGTAATCGGCCAAAGCGTACGGCAGGGGATCATCCGTGTGCCGGTAACGGGCGAGCCGTGTTTTTAGGTAGTATGTCCCGGCGAGGATGTTAGTGCGCGGATCGTAAACGTGCGTGTGCTCAAAGCCGCGGACGCCGTGGTCGTCGGCCCACTCGAACGCGGCCA
>NYYJ01000003.1 GCA_002686755.1 Verrucomicrobiales bacterium | reverse complement strand
CCAAAGTGGGTGATCCGATGTACGACTTGGCCAAGTTCAAGGGGCGTCTGCGCAAGTCAGGTTACTTCGGTTTCGCCGGGCACGGAGACGCCGTCTCGTTCCGCAATATTAGCCTCAAGACCCTCAAGTAGACGCGCTGGACTGCGGTTGCCTACTGCTTTTTCTTTTTCAGCTCGGCTTCGCGTTCCTTTGACAGGATTTCCGGCTTGGCCCCCTGATTTAACTCCGCCTGTGAGGGGATGCGGACGATGTTGCTCGTGACCGGTTTCTTGGCCGCAGGCGGGGTGCCCTTGACCACGGAAAGCAGCTCAATCTCGAACCGCAGTGTCGAGTAGGGGGGGATTTTCGGCCGCTTGCCACCCGCACCGTACGCCAGTTCCTGCGGGGCGACGATCTCCCACTTGGCCCCGGGCTTCATCATGCCGAGGGCTTCAGTCCAGCCGCGAATCACCTGCGTCAGCCCGAAGGTGCTGGGCTTGTTGCGGGAATGGGAGCTGTCGAATTCGTTGCCGTCGAGGGTCCAGCCCCGGTAATGCACCTCCACCTTGTCGCTCGTCGTCGGGGATTCGCCCTGTCCAGCCTCGATGACGCGGTATTGCAGCCCGCTGGAGGTTGCCTTGACGCCCGGTTTTTTTAGGTTGGCGGCGAGGTAGTCGATACCCTCCTTCTTCGTGACCTCGGCGGCGGCGCTGCGCTTGGCCCGCTCGCGCTCCTGGTAATCCTTCCAGACTTCGTCGAGAATCTGCTTGGACTCATTTTCGTCCATCAGTCGCTCCCGGGAAAGGTAGGCGGTCTGGATGCCGTCGGCGAACCGGTCGAAGTCGATTTCGATCTCCTTGTTGCCAAAGTCGCCCCCGATCTGCAGGCCAACCGCATAGCTGAACCGTTCCTTCTTTGAGCTTGGTTTCGCGGAAGTCTTGCCGCTATCGGAATCCGGCTTGGGCTGGGTGGCAGTTTCAGCCTGTGCCTTGGCCTGGTTCAATTGCCCTTCCGCTTCCTCCCGGGCTTTCCTGGCGTCGGCCAGCTCTGCCTGTGCTTTGCTGAGGGCCGCCTGAGTGGATGCCAATTCAGCGTTGAGTTCTTTTTCCCGGTTTTGGGAGCAACCGGCTGAGAACACCAGCAGCGCGGCGAAGGCCACGAGGGTGCTTGCTGTCAGTTTTTTCATGGTAAAAGTCATCGCTTGGCCAAGCGGGCATCATGGCTCAAGCGGGGCGGAATCTAGGTTTTGCAGCCATCTGCTGCAAGGTTTTTCAGGCCAAGCGCTTGAGCATTTCACCTGCGGCGACCTCGTACGCCGCCGAACCGGCGCTGTAGGGGTCGTAGTAAAGGATTGGCTTGCCGTGGCTGGGTGACTCGGCAACCCGCGTGGCGCGGGGGATCACCGTTCGGAAAACCTTGGCACCGAAATGCTCGCGCACCTCGGCAACAACCATCCGCGAGAGATTCGTCCGGCTGTCGTACATCGTCATCAACACGCCGAGCAGCTCGAGCTTCCGGTTAACCCCGGAGCTTTTCAACTGCTCCATCAGGTCGGTGATCGAGCTGATGCCCTCGAGCGGGTAATACTCACACTGCAGCGGAATCAGCAGGCCGGTCGCGGCGATCAACACGCTCAATGTCAGTTTGCCCAGTGAGGGCGGGCAGTCGATCAGCACCACGTCAAATCGACGCCCTTTCACGACCGGCTGCAGTGCCTCCTTCAGCCAATTGAGATGGTGATCCGGCTTGCCGTCCCCGGCGTCGAACGACAGGCGCGCCAGTTCCACCTCGGCGGCGCAGAGGTCGAACTCGCTTGGGATCAGAGATACGCCGTCAAATTCGGTTTCCTTGATTTTGTCCTCAAGTGAAGCTTCGCCAAGGAGAACCGGGTACAGGCTTTCGTTGGGGGTTTTCTCGAAACCAAGCCCGCTGGTGCAGTTGGCCTGCGCGTCCATGTCGATCAACAGGACGCGTTTTCCGAGCGAGCCGAGGCAGGCTGACAGGTTGACGGCTGTGGTTGTTTTCCCAACCCCTCCCTTTTGGTTGGCGATGGCGATGACCCTCGGCACGGCGCGATTTAAGGGAACGCCCTGCGTGATTTCAAGACAATCAGCCGGGGTGGGCCTTTCAGAGTCGCCGTATTTGCGTTGGCCAAGTCAGTGATAGCGTCTCTTTCTGGAGGGTGCGCTTGGCCAAGCGCGGCCTTGAGGGCATCGACTGTCAGCGACGAATTTAGGGAAAACCCCTCGTGTCCGCTGAAATTGTGCGCCGGGCAGGACAGGCTGTGCTCGGAGGTTTTCATTGGTCGAATGGATGGCAGGCGTTACTTTGCGCATGCCGCACGCGGCAATGGAACGTATTTAGCAATGGACAAAAAGCAAATCACCCCGCCGTTGCCTCACGAGGAACTGCTNCAGCTCAAGCGCTGGAACACGCCGACTATTTACAACGGCTGGGAACAGCTCACCAGGCACGACCCAGCCCAGGTCGGCATCAACCCCGAGGCGACGACGGATTTCATGCCGCAAATGGGACCGATGGTCGGTTGGGCGGTGACGGTGCGGATCGAGCCGAGCCAGCCCAGCCACAAGGAGAACGGTTCGCGCCGGACGGAGGCGTACCGCGACTACATCGCCGGTATGCCCGGGCCGAAGATCGTCGTGGTGCAGGATCTCGACAAGCCGGCCACGACCGGCTCTTTTTGGGGCGAGGTTAACGCGAACATCCACCGCGCCCTCGGGTGCGTCGGCACCCTCACCGATGGTGCGATCCGGGACGTTGACGAGATGACCAATGCCGGATTCAAGGCGCTGGCACGCCGGCTGTGCGTCGGCCATGCGCACGTCGTTCCCGTCGATTGGGGCGGCGAGGTGGAGGTGTTCGGGCAGCGGGTGGAGCCTGGCCAGTTGATCCACGCCGACAAGCACGGGTTCCTCGCGGTCCCACCTGGCGAGGAGACGGGGCTACTGGAGGCAGCCGTCTTCATGGATCAAAACGAATGTAACACTGTCATCAAGGCCGCCCGCGGTTCCGCCGGGGTGTCACGGGAAGAGCTCCTCGGGAAACTGAACCTGGCCGTGTCAGAGTTTGGCGAGGCCGCCCGAAAACGCTTTGGCAACACCGGCGAGTTTGGCGGCTAGATGAACGACTGCTCCATCGGTTTGATCACCAACTCCGGCACGTGCGCCCGCGGCGGCAGCTTGGCCACCGCCAGCGTGATGTCGGCGATGTCGGACGCCTTGAGCATGGTTGCCCGGCGCTCCGCCGACGGCGGCACGGGACGCTCCTGGAGGATCGGTGTGTCCACCTCGCCGGGGAAGATGGTCGTCACCCGGATGCCGTTCTCACGCTCGTCCTCGTTGGCGCTCGTACCAAGCGCGGCCATGGCGAATTTGCTGGCGTTGTAGCCGACGCCGCCCAGCGGGGCGGCCCTCTTCCCTGAGGTCGACGAGATGTTGATGACGAGGCCGGTCTTGTGAGGGCGCATCAGAGGCAGTCCGTAATGCATGCAGTTAAATGCGCCGGTGGCNTTGATCNCGATCAACCGGTCCCAGTCTTCCGGCGCCAGTTCTCCCATAGAGCGCTTGGGCACGTTGATCCCGGCGCAGTTGACCAGCAGGTGCAGTTGGCCAAGCGCTTGGCCAAGCCAGTCAAACAACGCCTTCACGCTGTCCCGGTCTGCCACGTCCACCGTGCGGGTGAGGATCACGCCATCCGCCTGTTCGGCGACGGCGTCCAGCCTGGCCTGCCGCCGCCCGGCAATCACAACCTTCGCGCCCTCCCTGGCCAAGCCGAGCGCGATGGCTTCGCCCATGCCGCTGCCGCCCCCCACCACCACTGCATTTTGTGCGGAAAAACTCACGGGCGCAGCATACGGATACCCCTTAAGGATGGAAGGATGAATGCCTACCGGGCGTGGAACAGCACCACACGAGGGAAAGGATCCGCTTGGCCAAGCGGATTGAAAACCGAAAAAGAATGGGGCACAACGGGTCTGTGTCCATGATGAAGCGGTTGTTTCCAATTCTGTCTTTCGCGCTCGGCCTGTGCCTGGTTGCACAGGACGCGNTTGGCCAAGCGGTGGATTCGCTTGGCCAATGGGGACAATGGCGTGGACCGCTGGCTACAGGCGAAGCCCCAAAGGCGCACCCGCCGGTGGAGTGGGGTGAGTCGAAAAATATCCGCTGGAAAACAGCATTGCCCGGTCTGGGCCACTCATCGCCGGTCGTCTGGAGCGACTTGGTGTTTGTGACAACGGCTGAGCGAACTGGCCCAAAAAAACCGTTCACCGGCCCGACGCCGGACGGCACGCACAACAACATGGATCCGGAGTCGGATTACCAGTTTGCCGTTCTCGCGATCAACCGGCGCACAGGCGCTCTGGTCTGGCGGCGGACGGTGTCCACGCTGCAACCGCACGAGAGCACACACGAATCCGCTACGTGGGCATCCAACTCACCGGTGACCGACGGGGAGCACGTCATCACCTTCTTTGGCTCGAACGGTCTGTACTGCCTCGACACTGGCGGTCGCTTGGCCTGGTCTAAAGACCTCGGTAACATGCGTGTTAAACACGGCCACGGCGAGGGGGCCTCCCCGGTGTTATACGGGGAAACGGTCGTCGTGAACTGGGATCATGAGGGACAGTCGTTCATCATCGCCTTGGCCAAGCGCACCGGCGAAGAACTCTGGAGGCAGCCAAGAGAGGAAATCACCTCGTGGGCCACGCCGATCGTTGTGNCGCACGGCGACCNAACGCAGGTGGTCGTCAGTGGAACCAANCGCGTTCGCGGGTACGACCTGAAGACNGGCGAGGTAATTTGGNAGGCCNGCGGNCTGCCGGGCAACGTCGTGGCATCGCCNGTCTCGGCCGACGGNATGGTGTTCGCCGCTGGCAGCTATGAAAAACAAACGCTGCTCGCAATACGCCTGGCAGGGGCAAAAGGGGAGTTGAGCGGCACAAAACAAATCGTCTGGCGGAAAAACCGCAGCACCCCTTATGTGCCGTCGCCGTTGCTTCACGACGGTTGGCTGTATTACCTGCGGCATTACCAGGGTGTGTTGTCCCGTGTAAACGCAACAACTGGCGACGAGCCAAGCGGTCCGTTCCGCCTTGGATCAATTTTCAATATTTACGCCTCCCCGGTGGTGGCGGATGGGCGGATTTACGTGACTGATCGCAACGGCAAAACGCTGGTACTCTCGATCGACACTGAGCCAAAGACGCTTGCATTGAACGAACTGAACGATCGCTTCAGCGCCTCCGCCGCGGTGGTCGGCAACTCCCTTTTTTTGCGCGGAGAAAAATTCCTATACCGCATCGCAAAACCGGGAAAATGAGCGACCGGAGAGGAAGATTTCCTAAGCGCAGGCCGGATGAGAGTGAAATCGTGAATGTTTTTTTGCTGATAATCTCGCGGATTCCGAGGCAAAAGTGACTCGATTGAATTTAAACGACCGCGTTCTCCTTATCCCCAACCCTCTCCCGCTCGGAGAAGGGGCCAGGCTTAGAGCTTAAAGCGGGATTTCCGGGATGGCGTCGTAAATGCGGCCGAGGTCGCGATCCTTGCCGTACACGCCTGTGTAGCCCTGAATCCAGCCATTCATGTTTGAAATCTCCAGGGTGCGCTGTTCCTGCCATTTCCAAAGCTCGGAGTGGCCGTCGGCAAAACTGAGCACGCAGCCGTTGTTGTGGCGCGTGGCGGCAAAATCGATCCAGCGCCACTCGTGACGCTGCGTGACGGTGAATCGGGCGTTGTCGATGCTGCCCTCGTGTTCGTCGATAAACACGAACGCCTCGGACGGCGACGGGTCAACGATCTCGGAATACTTGTGCCAACTGGTGCGGTCGCGTGGGTCGGGGATATGGTTCATGTGCATGTTCATCGCCACGCTACGGAAGCGCGGAACTTCCCCCTTGTCGAACACGGTCGAACGGTCGGATGGGCATTTGTAAATCTTGACCGAGTCATTGTANTTGAAGAGAACCCCGGCCCGGATGTTTTTGTCGGTGGTGTCAGAGAAGGCGTTGCCCTTGATCCAGGTTTGTGCGGTGGCGGCCCAGCTCCCGCGCGAGCTGCCCCGGACGGTGGCGTTGGGCGGCAGGTGACCGTCGTTGTCGTTGATGTACATATGCCAGCAAAACTGAAGCTGCCGGTAGTTGTTCATGCAGGAAATCTGGTGAGCCTTGCCCTTGGCGTTGGACAATGCTGGGAGCAGCAGACTCGCAAGGATGGCGATGATCGCGATGACGACCAGTAACTCAATCANCGTAAAGCCACGCTTGGCCAAGNGGNGGTTCGCATTTGCGTGAAGTAACATTTTCATCGGGCGGACAACTTGAGAACAGGGGCAAAATGCGATGTTACTCCGGGATCATCAACCAAAAACTGAATTAAAGTGGACAGGGCAGGGGGAGAGCCAATAGATTTGCCCCTCGAATGGCAACTGCCCCCGAAGACAGAAAAAGCCCGCGTCCTAAAAGCCCTCCCCTTCGGACGGGAGNGGGAGAGTACAAGGCTTTTGCTGCGGAACAGTCGAACGGTTTCACCCTCATCCGGCCTGCGATCACCTTCTCCCTGAGGGAGAAGGAATCCAACCACGCGCGCTTGGGCAAGCGGGGCTTTCCAGCGGCTTCTATGGAGGCATTCAGATTTGGACATTCCTTGTTCGATATTCATCATTCAAACGACGAAAACGAAACCAATATTCAACACCGAACAAGGAATGTCCAAGGACGACTGAATTGTCCCCCTCTCCCAGCGGGAGAGGGCCGGGGAGAGGGAGAGTGCAAGCGATTCCTNCAGCGNNTNCGGCAATTCGCCNTNGCNGCNANNCTGTTGTTNATNNCGCTTGGCCAAGCGGTGGNTGCGGANNAAAGCANCGCANNCAAAACNCNNCAGGCCATCGAGCGGGGGGCGCGGTTTCTTTACGAAAACCAGAACGCCGCCGGCTGGTGGTCCAACGCCGAACTGCCGGCGCTGACGGCTCTCGCGTTGGTTGCGCTGGAGATGGCCGACGTGGCCAAGCTTGATGCCAAGTACGGCTCCGAGCGGCGGCGCGCGCTCGATTTCATCGCCGGTTCGGCCAAGCCGGACGGCTCAATTCATCGCGGGTTGCTGGTCAACTACAACACCGCCTGTTCGCTGATGGCGTTGTCGCTCGCGGATGAGCCGCAATTCCGGCCGCTGATCGTCAAGGCGCGTGCCTACATTGCCGGTTCGCAGATCGATCTGGGCGAGAAGGGCAAACTGGACAACCCGCACGACGGGGGTGTCGGCTACAACAGCAAGTACGATCACTCCGACATGAACAACACGCTCATGGCCATTGAGGCGATGCGGATGTCCGAACAGGCCGTGCGCGGCCCCGACCAACCGGATCAACCGCTGGAAAGCGATCTCGACTGGAAGGCCCTCGAGCATTTTCTGGCGAGTTGCCAAAACCTGCCGGAACACAGCAACAACCCAAACCTTTCAAACGCGCCGAAGGATCGCGGCGGATTCATCTACCACCCCGGTGAAAGCAAGGCGGGGGAGATCGTCGACGAGCAGGCCAAGCGGGTGGCATTGCGTTCCTACGGCTCGATCAGCTACGCCGGGATGATGAGTTTCGCCTATGCCCGGATCGGGCGCGACGACGACCGGGTGAAGGCAGTTATCGACTGGCTTGGCCGCAACTACACACTCGACGAAAACCCCGGCATGGGGGCGGAGGGTGTTTACTACTACTACCATCTCATGGCCAAGGCGCTGCGCGCGCAGGGCGTGAAGGAGCTGGCTGTCCCCGATGGCAAAACGATCGACTGGCGCGAGGCACTCTCAGCCAAGCTCATCGCACTGCAGCAACCTGACGGCTCATGGCAAAACCCCACCAAACGCTGGATGGAAGGTGACCCCAACCTAACCACCGCCTACGTGCTGATGGCGCTGGCATTGATGGGCGAGAAGTAGCCAAGCGTTTTATGCGGTTAGGGGAACATTTCAGATGCCGGCCGCATCTTTTAATGCTTCCAAAAACAAGGAATTAACTTCGCCGCCGTTCGCCAAGAACATGCCACCTTGAAACAACATGCACGCAATTAACAGGGAAAGGAGAACGCCAACGTAAAGCCTTGGGCGGATCGCCAGTTTGTCAAATCGTTTCATCAAGTGCGCGACAATGAGAACCAATACTCCAACCGATCCGGAAGCGGAAAGGCTGCCTAATGAGATTACAAAAATGCCCAAGCTGGCCATCCCAGCGCCTCCACCCGTGGGTGTTTGGATGCTGAAAATCACCGACAAATGAAGTGCCCAGAAAAGAAACACATTTAAGGTGATCAACCATTTTTGCTTCATCGTTTTTTATCCCCTGCAGGAGGATTCAGCCACTGCCATCAACCCGCGTACCGCTTGTCTTTATCGTGCTGCTTCTCCGCAGGGTAGGTTTTTAAGCCGCAAATAGATAAATCAAAATTGCGAAGTTTATTACACCAAGAATGGACCAGAGAAACCAGCGCACAAAGCTCCGGTGCGTAGAACTATCTTCGCCACTCACATCCGCACTATAAATCGTTACATGTTTGCCGCCGTGTTTGCGGAGGAGTGCGGCGGTTTCGAATTCTTTAAACTGAATGGCCACATCTAGCGGTGTCGCGCTATCGTCATTCTTCGCATTCACATTCGCACCTTTGTCGATTAGCAGTTCAACGATTTCAATAAAACCTCCTTCAGCCGCATAATGCAAAGGAGTCACGCCTTCCTCATCCTTCGCATTCACATCTGAACCGTTGTCCAAGTGGCGTTTCACATACCAGATATCACCTTTAGAGCACATTATATGGAGCGTTTCCATAAACCCTTTGGACTCAGCGATTTTTTTGAGAATTAAAACAAGAAGCAACCCCAATACCACGGATACGACTATTCCGATTGCTATGTCTTGTGATTCCATGGATGGAGTCGCTATTACATTCGTACATTGACGAAGGCGTTCAAGTGGTGGAGGCGGGGGGAGTCGAATCAACATCATTCCCTTCGTGAACTTGCGCATACTTGCGCAACCAATTCCATACAAAGCGTTTAATGCGAGGGGCTGTTTTCGGCTGTTGCGCAGGAATACGCACCATCACGAAAGATTTTTGTTCCGTATTGTTCCGTAAAGCAAGGAGGGAGGAGAGGGGAATTTGACCAGAGCGAATTTCTAGATCTTTTTGGGCGCATTATGAAAATTGTCTCTTCGGTTCTACCGGAGTGACTGACGCTACACCCAACGCCTGCTTCTGTTCCGGCTTTGGTCTTGCCGGGCAACGGCAAGAGCCTCTGCTCCCT
>NYYJ01000002.1 GCA_002686755.1 Verrucomicrobiales bacterium | reverse complement strand
AAAAAATGCCACTAAGCCGATTAGCAGAGTCAAGAGTCTGAGGTTGCAGAAAGGCATGCGATTAACTTACGCCATTCAAAGCCTAGGGCCAAGCAGTCAACAGGGGTATATTTAGCGTTCACGCGGACAGCGGTTTCTGGCATTATGTTAACCGCAACTGCAATGAAACCTGATTCTCAACCTCGTTGCCGGATCTTGGCCAAGAGGCTTGCCGCTGGGCTGTGCCTGACACTGACACTCGCGCTTGGCCAAGCGCGTGCTGCCGACCAGCCAAACATCCTCTGGATAGTCGGCGAGAATTTTTCACTCGATCTCGCCTGCTACGGCCAGAAAAACGTTCGCACGCCGAATCTCGATCGCATGGCCAGGGAAGGCGTTCGGTACACGCGGGTGTACGCCACTTCGCCGGTGTGTGCGCCGAGCCGCAGTGCGCTCATGACCGGCTGGTACGCCACCACCACCGACATGCATCACATGCGCAGTCACCGCACCGATGGTTTCCGGTTGCCTCCCGGTGTGCGGCCGATCACGCATTTGCTCAAGGACGCCGGCTATCACACCGCCAACATTACGCACATCGGGGAGCGCGAGGTCGGCACCGGCAAGCTGGACCTGAATTTCACGCAGGAAGGGCCGGTGTACGCCGGCAAGGATTGGGGTGAGCTGAAAAAGAAACAGCCATTCTTCGCGCAGATCAATATGCCCGAGGCCGAGTACGATATTTACGACCGCAAATCCGCTGAGAAGCCTCGCGTTAAATGGGTTGGCGAAGAATGGCATCCGAAGGTGGCCACGCCGGAGAACGTCACGCCACCGCCGTATTATCCCGACCACAAAATCACACGCGAGGAATGGGCGCGCTACCTCAACTCAGTCAGCGGCACCGACGTGCGCATCGGTTGGATTCTCGACCAGCTCCGAAAGGACGGCCTCAATGAAAACACCATCGTCATTTTCTTTGCCGACAANGGCCGGCTCGATGCCCGNGGCATNCANTGGTGCTGGGACANCGGNCTGCACGTGCCGATGATCATNCGCTGGCCCAAGAACATCACNGNNCCAANCCAGATNAGGGCCGGTCGCGTGGACNAACAGGTGCTGAGCCTGCTGGATCTTTCCGCGACCACGCTCTGGATGGCNGGCATCNCCAAGCCGTTNGGCATGCANAGCCGCNTNTTCCTTGGGGCCNNCNCCGAGCCNGCGCGCACCTANGCNTTTGCCGCGCGNGATCGCATNGATGAGACNGAGGTGCGCCTGCGCTCNGTGCACGATGNGCGCTTTCANTACATCCGNAACTACACNCCCGGNGCNGGNTTCCNCACNCTCAATCGTTACAAGGANAAATGTTTTCTGGTCAAGCCGCTCATGCGCCGCCTGCATGAGCAGGGGAACCTCACGGGCCCCGCCGCCGACCTCATGAAACCGTTCCCGCGCGAGATGCTCTACGACACCCAGGCCGATCCTCACGAAATCCGCAACCTTGCCGCCTCCCAAACCCCCGCCCACCAGGCCGCCCTCAAGCGCCTCCGCGCCGCACTAGTTACTTGGCAAATTGCAACCGGCGATCGCGGCCACATCCCCGAGCCGAGAGAAGTCGTCGCGCCCTTCACGAAGGAGATGCACGACTGGTTCGGCACCCCCGATTGGGTCAGGGAATAACCACCGCTTGGCCAAGCGGCTCTGTGCGTCGCGGAGCGTCTTGGAGTGCGGCCGTCCCTGCCGCTTTTTTTTGGCTGCCCCAAAGCGGTGCAGAGAACCGCACTCCACGACGCTGCCGCGCAATTTTAGCCCCTATTTTCGTCCTCGTCCTTCGTACCTCGTCATCGAGGAAAATAATCGATTGCGAGGGAGGAGGGACGAGGACGGGGACGATTTGAACGATCCGCTTGGCCAAGCGCGGCTGAGGGCTTGACCGTGGGACGTTTTTTTGCGGGACTACCGGCACCCGAACAACTGCCATTGTCAAATCATGACCCAATCCATCCTGGCTCAAGCTGCTGAGTCCATCGACTACACCCCGTTCCTCATCCTTACGGCCGGGGTGGTGTTTGTCCTGTTTACCATCATTAAGCTGCGCCTGCACCCGTTTCTCGGTTTGACGCTGGGTGCCATCCTCGTGGGCCTGCTCACGCCCACGCTGCCGGAGTTGACGCTGGCCAACGGATTTTGGGAGGACAAGGAGGGGCAGTCGCGGTTCCTGAAGTCGATCAATTGGTCGATGTCCGGCTTTGGCACGCTGGTGGGCAAGATCGGCTTTGTGATCGCCATGGCGGCGATCATTGGCATGTGCATGCTGGAGAGCGGTGCGGCGGACAAGATCGTGCGCCGCCTGATGGCCGCCCTAGGCGAGAAGCGTGCCTCGTGGGCGATGCTTCTCAGCGGTTTCATCCTGTCCATCCCGGTTTTCTTTGACACGGTCTTTTTCCTGCTGATTCCGCTGGCGCGCGCGCTGGCGTTGCGAACCGGCAAGAACTACACGCTCTACATCTGCGCCATCTGCGCGGGGGGTGCGATCACCCACACGTTGGTGCCGCCCACGCCCGGCCCGCTGATCATTGCCGAGAACATTGGCCGACCCGCCGGCGAGGCGATCATCGCCGGNCTGCTCGCCGCCCTCGTTCCCGTGTTGGTGGCCATGTGGTATTGCCGCCGGTTGAACACCTCGGTCAACGTGCCCTTACGCGACACGCGTGGCACCCCGTTAAAGGAACTGGAGGCGATCGTTCAGAAAAAGGATGATGAACTGCCCTCCTTCGGCCTTTCCCTCCTGCCGGTGGTGCTGCCGGTGGTGCTGATCTCCATCGTCACCTTTATCGGCCTGTTCAAGAAAATGGGTCTAACCGTGCAGGCCGACCTGATGACCGGGCTAACCTTCATCGGCGATAAAAATATTGCCATGCTGCTTGGCGCCGTCATTGCCATGTACACCTTGGCTCGGCAGCGCGGCTGGTCGCTGGGAAAGATGGGCGAGAGCATGGGCACGCCGCTGGAGACGGCCGGCGTGATCATCCTGATCACCGGCGCGGGCGGTGCGTTCGGCTCCATGATCAAGCACACCGACATTGCCAGCACCATCAAGGCCATTGGTGTCAGCGAAGGCAACGTGGCAGTCATGCTCTTCATGGCCTGGTTGCTCACTGCGGTGATCCGGGCCGCGCAAGGCTCGGCCACGGTGGCGATGATCACCGGCTCCGGCATCATGGCCGGCATCGTCGCCAGCGGCGACGTGGGCTGCCACCCGATTTATTTCTGTCTTGTCATCGGTTTTGGTGCTTTCCCTCTCTCGTGGATGAACGACAGTGGTTTCTGGGTGGTCCAGCGGATGAGCGGCTTCACAGAGAAGGAGACGCTGCGCACGTGGACCAAACTGCTTACGCTCATCGGTGTCGTGGGCCTGGTGCAGACGATCATCGTGGCCACCATCCTGCCCTTGCCGATCACCCAGCCGGAGGCCAAGCCGCCTACGCAAGCCGAGGCGGCGGCGCTCGTCGTGCAGCAGAAATAGGTTGATCCGGCGTCGAATCGCTTTTCTTATCGGGCAACGCGCGGCCGCTTGGCCAAGCGCACGAGGAGCAGCGTGAAGCCGACCGATCTCAGGGGGATTCTCCAGTACATTCCGAAATTTCGGGACCGGATATTTGTCGTCAGCGTCGATGGCGCGATCGTCAGCGACGAGAATTTCTCGAACCTCCTCCTCGACTTTGCCGTGCTGCGTTCGCTCAACATCCGCGTGGCTTTGATCCACGGCGCGGCCAGCCAGATTGCGTCGATGGCGCTGGAGCGCGGCATCGAGCCGTCCGACCTCGACGGCACCGAGCCGGTGGACGCCCCCACGCTGGAACTGGCGCTCACGGCAGCCAACCGGCTGACGCACGAGATTCTCGAGGGCTTCGCCGCCAACGGCCTGCGCGGCGTTTCAACCAACGCCGTGACCGCCCACCCGCGCGGCATCATCGACGGCACCGACCACCAATTCGCCGGCAAGGTCGAGCGGATTGACTTGGGCCACCTGGAGACGCTTCTGGCGCAGGGCAGCATCCCAGTCATCCCGCCGCTTGGCTTCGACGGCGAGGGAAACACCTACCGCGTCAATTCCGACGATCTAGCCCGTGAGGTGGCTGTGCGGCTCCGGGCAACCAAGCTGATTTACGTCACCACCCGCGACGGGCTGCTTAGGCACGGCGACGTGATCCGGCAGATTCCCAACGGCGATCTCGAGCGGATTCTTGAGCATGAGCCTGACTGTCTTGAGTCGGAGCAGTTGGCCAAGGCACGCAACTCAGCCGCCGCCTGCTCGGCCGGCATCCCGCGTGTGCACCTCATAAACGGCAGCGTGCATGAGGGCCTGTTGGCCGAGGTGTTCTCCAACACCGGCATCGGCACGCTGGTATACGCCAACGAATACCGGCAGATCCGCCCGGCGAAAAAAACCGACCTTGGGAGCATCCTTGCGCTGACGAAAAGCGCCGTCGAGTCGGAGGAATTGATGGACCGCAGCTTGGCCGATCTCGAGGTGAACGTTGGCGAATATCATCTGTTTGAGATCGACGGCAACCCGGTCGGCTGTTTTTCGCTGACCATTTTTGCGGAGGACAACGTCGCCGAGCTGGGTGCGGTGTGCGTCAGCGCCGCGCACGAAAACCAGGGCATCGGCCGCAAACTCGTCGAGTATGCCGAGAAACTAGGTCGCGATAACAGTTTGGCTAGGCTGTTTGTTCTCTCAACTCAGACCTTCAAGTGGTTCCAGTCGAAGGCCGGTTTCACTGAGGGCACGCTCGACGACCTGCCTGAGGCGCGCCGCGTGGTTGCGGAGGAGAGCGGCCGCAAGTCGAAGGTGCTGCTCAAGCCGTTGGAATGAGCGCCGCCACGCTCCAGTCGGTTCAGGAGGCATGCGAGCGGCTCGGCATCGAGCCAACGCCGCGGCTGCTGGTGGCCAGCGTGGCCGACCAACGCTTGGCCGAATACCGTCAACTCGCCGGATGGGACTTTGTCGAGGAACAGCGTCTGGTCATTTCCACCTCCCGTTTTGGCGTTGGTCAGGCGGAGCATTCCAACAACACACCCCTTGGCCTGCATCGCATCACGGAAAAAATCGGCGGCGACTCGCCCAACGGTTCCGTATTTGAGAGCCGCGAAATTATTGGCACCGTCGCCGAGTTGCCCGGGGCCCCGATCGCGCACCGTATCCTGTGGCTTGACGGCCTCGAGCCGGGCTTTAACCGGGGTGGCGGCGTCGACACCCACGACCGGTACGTGTACATCCACGGCGTCGGCGACGAGTCAACAATTGGACAACCGGCATCGCGAGGCTGCATCCACCTCGCCGCCGCCGACCTGCTTCCCTTCTACGACCGCACCCCCAGCGGCACTCTTCTCTGGATCGCCGAAGGCCCGTTTGGTTAGGTCAACTGATCGGCGTTGACGACGTTTTGCGGGTGGCCGTTGATGAATGCCCTCACGTTTTCCACTGCAATGTCGATCAACCGGCGTCGGGCGGCCTGGGTGGCCCAGCCGATGTGTGGCGTGATGTGGCAGTTCGGCGCGCTGTACAGCGGATGTCCGGCGCGTGGCGGCTCGGTCTCCATCACGTCCAGCCCGGCACCGGCGATCTCGCCATTGTGCAACGCCTTGGCCAACGCCTCCGTGTCGATCAACGGGCCGCGGGCGGTGTTGATCAGCAGCGCGCTTGGCTTCATTTGCCTTAACCGATCGGCATTGACGAGATGATGATTATTCTCGGTCAACGGGCAGTGCAGGCTGAGGACATCGCATTGGGCGAACAGTTTATCCAACCCAACCATCTCGATGCCGTCGGGCAGTTCGCGTGGGGGCCGGTGGTTGTGCGCAATCACGCGCATACCAAACGCCCTGGCCAGGGCGGCCGTCTCCCGGCCGATCAGCCCAAGGCCGATGATGCCAAAAGTCTGCCCCTTTAACTCCGTTAGCGGCGCGTTCCAAAAACAAAAATCGGGACAGTCAGCCCAGGCACCTTGGCGCACCGCCTCTGCATGCGCCGCGACGTGCTGTGTAAGGTGCAGCACGTGAGCGAAAACCATCTGCGCAACGGCCGGCGTGGAGTAGGCCGGTATGTTTGTGACCGGCACGCCACGAGCACTGGCTGCAGCGAGGTCGACGACGTTGTAGCCGGTGGCCAGCACACCGATGTATTTGAGATTGGCCAAGCGGCCGATGTTCCCGGCATCGAGCACGGTCTTGTTGGTGAGCACGATCTCGGCATCGGCAGCTCGATCGGCGACTAACCCGGGCGGGGTGCGGTCGTGGGTTTGCACTTGGCCAAGCGCCTCAAGGGCGGCCCAGTCGAGGTCGCCGGGGTTGGCCGTGTACGAATCAAGGATGACTATTTTCACACGGCCCGAATGAAACGGGATCCGGCCGCGCACGGCAATTCGGAAAAATGCGATTGCCACCGGCGCGTCGGCTGTGGACGCTGGGCGCGTGGGAGCAGCCAGGCGTTAATGCGGATCGCGATCTTCAACACGGTGCAGCTTGAGACGGCGGGCGGGATGGAGCATTTCAGCATCCAGACCGCGGCGCATCTCGCGTCGCTGCCCGGCGTGCAGGCCGACTGCGTGACGATGGACGAGGCGTTCAACCTCCGCTACGGCCGACTGCACTCGCTCTATTTTTTCCGGCGCTTCGACCGCGCCACTATCTTCCGCGAACCGCGCGAGGCCATTGAGCAGCGGCTAGGCCGGGCGCGGTACGTGCAGTGCGCGACGTTCGCCGGGCTGCGCGAGGCGCTGGGTCAATACGACCTCGTGTACAGTCGCAACGAGATCACCGAGGCGTTTTTGTTTTGCGCGCGGGTCGGCTACGGCAACGTGCCGCCGGTGGTATTCGGCTGCCACTGCCCGCACCGGTACATCGGCGCGAGCACGCTGCACAGCCGGCTGCACAACCTCCTTTACGCCTCGCCGCTGTACACCCGCCTGGCCAAGCGCGTGGCCGGTTTTCACACCATCTCGAGCGGCGACACGGCGGCAATCGAGCGGCAGTTTCCGGAGCATCCGGTGGTGCAAATTCCGAACCCGTTCGACGTTTTCGGTTACGCGGAACAGGCCAAGCGAGCCAAGCCGCCGTTCGCGGTGGATCGGAGCAAATACAACATCCTCTGGGCCGGCCGGTTGACAGGACAAAAGGGTGTCACGGAACTGCTCGGGATCATCAGCCGCGTGAACGAATCGCACGCCGCCCGGGTCGAGTGGCACATTTGTGGCGAGGGCGAGTTGAGCGGATTGGTGTCGGAAGCGGCGCGGCGGTACGAAAACGTCCAAGCGCATGGCCATGTCGACCGGGAGGCGATGCCGGCGGCATATGCCAGCGCGGACCTGTTCATCAGCACCAGCCAATGGGGCGAAACGTACGCCTACACCCCGCGTGAGGCCAATAGCCTCAGCGTACCGGTGGTGGCGTTCGACATCTCCGGCTACAACGAAATCATCGAGGACGGAGTAAACGGCCGCTTGGCCAAGTCGGACGATGAGTTTGCCGCGCAGATAAAATGGTTTGCCGACGGCAACCGGCTCGACGGCGACATCCGGGAGTACATCCAACAACGCACCCACCACACCGCCGCCTACGGGCAGCTGCTTCAGTTCTTCCGGGATCGCCTCGAATCCAATGCCGGGTAAAATGCCGTGCAAACCCATCCGGCGCTCCACCCTCATCCGGCCTGCGGCCACCTTCTCCCTGAGGGAGAAGGAATCAGGGCACCACGCGCTTG
Organism: Verrucomicrobiales bacterium; assembly: GCA_002686755.1. Lineage (GTDB taxonomy): Bacteria > Verrucomicrobiota > Verrucomicrobiia > Limisphaerales > UBA1096 > UBA1096. The sequence goes on along the minus strand of NYYJ01000002.1, from coordinate 17,692 downwards.
ACCAAGCGGCGAACGCACTCGGTATCGCTCTCTCTCCCAGCGGGAGAGGGCCGGGGAGAGGGAGAACGCAGATGAGATTACAGGGATCCCGGAGCAGGGTTGAGTTGGGGTTGCATTCTCTTTAGCTTGGCGGCGCGTGAGTAGTGACGCTGAACAAGAACCGCCGCTGAAGGTGGGGATGATCTCGCTGGGCTGCGCCAAGAATCTTGTCGACGCCGAGGTGATGATGGGCTCGCTGCTGAAGGAGGGCTTCGATATCACAAACGACAACGCCGAGGCCGACGCGCTCATCGTCAACACCTGCTCGTTCATCGACGCCGCGCAGGAGGAGAGCGTCGACACCATCCTAGAGTCAACCGAGTTTCGCGAAAATACTAACTCCGGCCAGGCCGTGATCGTTTCCGGCTGCCTCTCGCAACGATACCGCAAGGAGCTGCCCAAGCTGATGCCGGAAGTCGACGCGTTCATGGGGATCGATCAGGTCGAGCAGGTCGGAGACATTGTCCGGAAGGCCGTCGACAATCGCGGCTCACGCCTTGGCCAAGCGGAGGAAAAACCGAACGACAACGAGCCCAAGCGGGCAGTCGCCGATCTCGTAGGCGATGACGAAAGAGAACAGCCGACAACTCCCGGCGAGCCGCTGGTCGACATTCACTCGCGGCCGGCTTATATCCCGGCTTTCGAAACGCCGCGCCTGCGTCTGACGCCGGATCAGTTCGCCTATGTGAAGATTGCCGAGGGATGCAACCATCCGTGCAGCTTTTGCATCATCCCGCGCATGCGCGGCTCGCACCGCAGCCGTACGCAGGCCGACATCGTCCGGGAAGCCCGACAACTCGTGGCCGACGGCGTGAAGGAGCTAAACCTTATTTCGCAGGACTCAACCTACTACGGGCTGGATTTACGCCCGGATCACCGGGCCAACATCGCCTCGCCCGAGCGTTTCACCGCTGCCTCGAACGAGCTGCCCGCCGATGCCTCGACGCTGGCCAGTCTGCTCCGCGAACTCAACGCGATCGAGGGTGACTTCTGGATTCGCATCCTCTACACCCACCCGGCGCACTGGACGGAGGAAATCATCTCCGCTATCGCCGAGTGCGAGAAGGTCGTCAAGTACGTCGATATGCCGCTGCAGCACATTCACGACGCGATGCTCGAGCGGATGCGCCGCGAGACCAGCGGCCAATACATTCGCGACCTGATCGGACGCATCCGCGAAGGCGTCCCCGGCATCGCGATTCGCACCACGTTCATCGTCGGTTTTCCAGGGGAGACGGAGGGATATTTTGAGTCGCTGCTCGACTTCATGCGCGAGATACGGTTCGAGCGGCTGGGCGTGTTCACCTACTCGAAGGAGGACGGGACCAAGGCCGGCGCTATGGAGAGTCAGCTGACCGACGAGCAAAAGGAGACGCGCCGCGAACGCGCCATGGCCGTCCAGCTCGAGATCAGCCGGGAGATCGCTGCAGCGCAGGTCGGCCAAACCAAGCGCGTGTTGGTCGAGAAACAGGCAGACGAGGAGGAAATCAAACAGGCCAACACGCGCTCATGGGAACATGGCCTGATCCGCAGCGGAGACAGCGACGGGGAATTGGGTCTCGGCACCTGCCTCATCGCCCGGGGCGAGGTCGACGCACCGGACATTGATGGACGGATATTGATCCGGGGCGATCTGCCGCTTGGCCAATTTGCCGAGGTGAAGATCACCGGCCATACTGATTACGATTTGATTGCCGAGCCGGTTTGAGCTTGGCCAAGCGACCATGAACCTTCCGAACAAACTCACCGTCAGCCGGCTGATCCTGACCGTGTTCTTCCTTGCGGCGCTGTTTATTGAGTTCCGGTTTCACTTCACGGTGGCGCTGGTGTTGTTTGTCGCGGCCAGTTTGACCGACCTGTTCGACGGCATCATCGCGCGCCGCCGCAACCTGATCACCGACTTCGGCAAGCTGATGGATCCGCTGGCCGACAAGGTGCTGATCTGCTCGGCGTTCATCGCCTTTATCGAGCTGGAGTGGATGCTCGCGTGGATGGTCATTCTGATCGTGGCTCGCGAACTGGCCATCACTGGGCTGCGACTGCTGGCAGCCAGCAAAAACCTCGTCCTGTCGGCGGAGCGGCAGGGAAAGAACAAGACCATCTCCCAGATCACGGCAATCATTGCGCTACTGGTCACGCACAGTCACGGTGAATGGGGCGTCGTCGGCCAATTGTTCGCCTTTGAGATCGCCGGGCACGCCTGGGCGTGGTGGGTGGCGGAGATTTCCAAGTGGGTCGCCGTGGCCCTGACCACCCTGTCCGGGTTCCTGTACCTCTGGAAAAACCGTGAGGTATACCTCAACGATTGCTGACCCGTGGCCCGGCTCGTTCTTCTCATCGCACAGGGGCTGGGAACCGGCCGTTCACCGGTGGCGCCCGGCACGGTCGGAACGCTGCTTGGCCTGCCGCTGTTCATCCTGCTGCTGCTGCCGGGCAATCTTTTGTTTTTCGTCGGGTCGATGCTGGTACTCGGCTTGGCGTCGGTCTGGCTGTGCGGCCGCGCGGAGACACTGCTTGGCCAGCGTGACCCCGGCTCGGTGGTTATCGACGAGATCGTCGCGGTGCCACTCTGTTTTGCCGGCTGGGTGTCGTCGCTCTACTTCGCCAACGGCGCGATGCCGGAGTGGGCCTATTTCTTCGGTGAAACAACCTGGTTCGGGTCGGTGGGTGTGGTGTTGCTGTTTCGGCTGTTTGACATTGCCAAGCCGTGGCCGGTAGGGCCAAGTCAGTCGCTCCCCGGTGGCTGGGGCGTGACGATCGACGATCTGCTGGCGGCCCTGTACGTCAACCTCATCACGCTGCTATTCTTGGCTTGAGCGCCGGACGGCTTGGCCTANANTTGGCCAAGCGCTCAAGCCTATGAAGACCCCAGCCCCAGCCGCGATCCTNTTCGCGGGACTCCTTTCACTCCAACTCACCNAGGCGCAACCGCCGCTCGACACNAAACCGTTGACCATCGAGGGCGACATCGCCTCTCACCTNGTCGCCGGAGTCGACCGGTTCCTGTTGCGCGAACTGTCCGACTCTGTCGCCCAGCGCNCTCGGCATTGGCAACGCGACTTCACTTCCCANGAAGCCTACGCCAAATCCGTCGAGCCGAACCGCCAGCGCTTGGCACACATCATCGGGCTAAGGGACGAGCGGGTCGAGTTCGATGGGTTGACGCTCGCNAGCACGACGNCCGAGTCGGCGCTCGCCGGGCAGACGGAGCGCATCACCGTCCGCGCGGTTCGTTGGCCGGCGTTTGGCGACGTNNCCGCCACCGGCCTGCTGCTCGAGCCGCGCGGCCGGGACACCGTGGCCAACGTGGTCGCGTTGCCCGACTGCAACCAANTNCCCGAGCAGATCNCCGGGCTGGNGNAGGGGCTGCCGCCCAAGCTGCAGTTTGCACGTCGCTTGGCCGAGAGCGGCTGCCGGGTCGTCGTGCCGTTGCTGGTCAATCGCGCCGAGAAAATGTCGAAACTGTCCAACCGCGAGTACCTTTACCGTGCCGCCTTCGAGATGGGGCGGCACCTCGTCGGCTACGAAGTGCAGCAGTCACTGGCCGTGGTGGACTGGTTCAAGCGGCGTTGGGCGGACACCCCGGTCGGTGTTGTCGGCTGGGGCGAGGGCGGCCTNATCGCCCTTTACGCTGCGGCAGTGGACACGCGNATCGATGCCGCCTGCGTGAGCGGCTACTTCGACTCGCGCCAGGACATTTGGCAGGAACCGATCGACCGGAATGTGTTCGGCCTGCTTGAGCAGTTTGGTGATGCCGAGTTGGCGTCACTCATCGCGCCGCGTGCCTTGATCATTGACGCTGCAAAAGGCCCTGAGGCGATCATTCCTGGCGGCCGTGGCGCGCCGGCGCGGGTGGTGACGCCGGCGATCGAGTCGGTGCGCGCCGAGGTGGCCCGCGCCCGTCAATTGACCAGCGGCTTGGAGCCGGAACCGGTCATCAAACTACTTGCCACCACCGAGCCGCTTGGCGGCCAGGCGCTTGGCCAATTTTTGGACACACTCCAGCCGGGAGCCGCGCTTGGCCAAGCGGGTACGGCGAACATTCCCGACCGGCGCAANGGCTTCCATGCGGCCAAGCGCCACGCGNAACAGATGCACAAACTGGATCGGCACACCCAATGGCTGCTCCGTGAAAGCCCGTACGTTCGGAAACAATTCTACAGGCCGGACACCTCGTCGCTCGCCAAGTTTGAGGCGAGCAACGAAAAATATCGCAGGCTGTTTTACGACGAGGTTATCGGCCGGTTCGACAACGAGGTGCTGCCGTTCAACGCGCGCAGCCGAAAAAGTCACGAGTCGGAAAAGTGGGTCGGACACGAAGTCGTGCTCGACGTGTTCCCGGATGTGATCGCATACGGGATTTTGATTTTACCGCGCGACATGAAACCGGACGAACAGCGCCCGGTGGTGGTTTGCCAGCACGGCTTGGAGGGGCGGCCGCGGGACATTATTGAGGGGGATCATTATGCCTACCACGACTTTGCCGCCAAGCTGGCCGAGCGCGGATTCATCACNTTCTCGCCCCAAAACCTGTACATTTTCACCGACCGTTTTCGCACCCTCCAGCGGAAGGCCAATCCGCTCAAAAAGTCCCTGTTTTCAGTGGTAATCCCGCAACATCAGCAGATCGTGGACTGGCTCAAAACCCTCCCCTTTGTTGATNAAAAACGGATTGCATTTTACGGGTTGAGCTACGGAGGGAAAACGGCAATGCGCGTGCCGCCGGTTGTCACCGATTACTGTCTGTCCATCTGCTCCGCCGACTTCAACGAGTGGGTTGACAAGAACGCCTCAACACGCAATCCGCACAGCTACGTGACCACCGGCGAGTACGAAATTTTTGAGTGGGATCTCGGGAGTACGTTCAACTACGCGGAGATGGCGGGGCTGATCGCGCCGCGTCCGTTCATGGTCGAGCGTGGGCATCACGATGGGGTCGCGTCTGATGAAACGGTGGGCTTTGAATTTGCAAAGGTGCGTTACCTGTACCAGGGGAAACTGAAGTTGCCGGGGCGTTGCGAGATCGAGTGGTTCGATGGGCCACACACCATTAATGGCGAAGGCACGTTCGAGTTCCTTCACCGTCATCTCAACTGGCCAAGGCGATAAAGCCGAGCCGCGTTGCGGGAAGATTTTTTAGTAAAAAAGGGAGGTAAAAAAAAATTCATTTTTTTTGTTTTTTTCTATTGCCAAAAAAAAAACCGGCCCTAGAGTAACTGTCCCAAGAAGTTGGCTCTTCCTGAAGAGCGCTTCTTAAACAGGATAAGATCCACGTTTTGTTGTGGAAGAAATCCAAAACCAAGGAGGTGACAACGAACAAATGGCCGCAAAGAAAAAAGCCAAGAGAAAGGCAGCCAAGAAGAAAGCAGCGCCCAAGCGGAAAGCTGTGAAGCGGAAGGCAGCCAAGAAGAAGGCAGCGCCCAAACGCAAAGCCAAGAAAAAGGCAGCCAAGAAGAAAGCAGCGCCCAAGCGGAAAGCTGTGAAGCGGAAGGCAGCCAAGAAGAAGGCAGCGCCGAAGCGTAAAGCCAAGAAGAAGGCAGCGCCGAAGCGTAAAGCCAAGAAGAAGGCAGCGCCGAAGCGTAAAGCCAAGAAGAAGGCAGCGCCGAAACGCAAAGCCAAGAAGAAGGCAGCGCCCAAGCGCAAAGCCAAGAAGAAGGCAGCGCCGAAACGCAAAGCCAAGAAAAGGGCGAAGCGCAAATAAGAAAACAACCCTTCAAGGGTAACGCGGATTGGAGGTTCTGCCCCGTGCGGAACCTCCATCCTTCTTTTTTGGGGCGGCAACTGGCATGGTCGGGCCATGGCCACACTGGTTTTCGACATCGAGACGTCTGCCATCCCGCTCGAGACGTTCGACGAGGCGGCCCAGGAGTACTTGATGCGCCCGGCCAGCAACCTGCCCACCGAGGAGACGCAGGAGGCCAAGCGGGAGGAACTGGTGCGGATGATGAACCTGTGGCCGTTCACCGCGCAGGTGGTCTGCGTGGCGATGATCAACGCCGAGACGCTGCGTGGCCAGGTAATCTTCATCGCCGACGATTTCGAGTCGAACACCCGGGCGGCTTCCGGGGTGGAGTTTGTGCCGGTGATGGACGAGTCGGAACTGCTGGCGCAGTTCTGGGCGGTGGCCGGGCATTACGACAGGGTGGTGACGTTTAACGGGCGGCAGTTCGACGTGCCGTTCCTTTACCTCCGCTCGGCGCAACTCGACGTGCCGATCACGAAAAAAAACTGGCTCGGCTACCGTTTCGCCACCGAGCCGCACTGNGACCTGGCGGAGCAGTTGACCTTTTACAACGTCAGCGGCCGGTACGGCGCGGCCCGGCGGTTCAACCTCGATTTNTACTGCAGGGTGTTCGGCATCGAGTCGCCCAAGTCGCACGGCGTNACCGGNATGGACGTNAACCAGTTGATGGAGGAGGAGCGTTACGGGGAAATCGCGGAGTATTGCGTGCGGGACGTGTTCGCCACGGTCAAGCTGTTCGACATCTGGAAGTCCCGGCTCGAGGGCATCAAGTGACCCGCTTGGCCAAGCGCGTCAATCCCCGTCCCTGATCGGCCGCAGGCTGGCGATGGCCGCCATGGTCTCGTCGGTCACCTGTTGGTAGAGNTCGCGCCATTCAGTGCGCGGGCAGGTTCTGGCCTTTTCGTGTACTGCGTCAAACAGCAACGGGTGGCCAAACTTCACCGCGATCATGCCAAGCTTCGGCACACGCCGGTGGCGACCGTACATTTTATATACCCAAACACGCACCGGGACGACCGGTGCACGCGACTTGAGGATGGTCAGGCCGATGCCGGCCCGGGCCGGCTGCATCGTGCCGTCATACGTTCGCGTGCCCTCGGGGAAAATAAGGATGGCATCGTCGTTGAGCAGACGCTCGAGGATGTTTTTCAGGCCCTTGGCACCGCCGCCGCCGCGGTCCACCGGCACGGAGTTGAGGCCGCGCAGGAACGGCCCGGAAAGCCAGTTTGAAAACAAATCCTCGCGGGCGAGGTAGTGCACCGGGCGCGGCAGGCTGCTGCCGACCAACGGCGGGTCGAGGTAGCTCTCGTGGTTGGCGGCGAGGATGACCGGGCCGTTGAGCGGCACGCGCTCGGGATGGTACACCCGGCACCGGCAAAGGTTCCGGAACACCAGCCGCGATGCGCTCCAAGCCAGCCAGTACAGCGGCGTCACCCGGTCGCCTCCAGCCGCTCGCGTACTGCGTCGATGATCAGTGCGCTAGTCTCCTGCGCGGTCATTTTGGAGTTGTCGATGACGCGCGCGCCGAGCGCGATCATCAGCGGTGCGGCGGCGCGCTGGCTGTCGCGCTTGTCGCGCTCGGCCAGGTTTTCGTCCACACCGTCGCTGGCGCGGCGCTTGGCCCGCTCGTCCAGCGAGGCGTCGAGGTAAAACTTAAAATCCGTCTCGGGAAAAATGTTCGTGCCGATATCCCGCCCCTCCATCACGAGGTTACCGAACTGAATACATTCGCGCTGCTTGGCCTTCATCCACTTGCGCACGCCTCGCACGGCGGCGACGGCTGGCACGGCGGCGCTCGTCTCGGCAGTGCGGATTTCCTTCTCCGGGAAGTAACCGTTGACGTAGAGGCGGATATGGCCGTCGTCGTCGCGCAGCTCGGTTTTCCAGCGGCGGCAAAGCGAGGCGACCGCCTTGTCGTTGTCCAGGTCGACGCCCTTCTCGAGGCAATGCCACGCGAGGCTGCGGTACATGGCGCCGGTATCGACGTAGGCGTAGCCCAGCGCCTTGGCGATGAGCTTGGCGTTGGTGCTTTTGCCGCTAGCGCTGGTGCCGTCCAGCGCGATCACGATTGGATCTCCCATGAATAAAGTCGGTTGCTTTTTAGTCCGCTGCCAGCCGGTCCGATTCCAGCAGATTGCCCTGTTCGTCCAGCAGCGTGGCGCCCAGCCCCCCGGGAACCGGCGCAGCGAGCTTCTGGAAAAACGTGGGAAACGTCTTGCGAACGCAGGCAGGATTTTTGATGCGGATGCCAGGTACTTTCAATCCCAGAGTCGCAAAACACATCGCGACTCGGTGATCGTCGTGCGTCTCGATGGTCGCGCCATGCAGTTCGCCGGGCGAAATGTCAAGCGTGTCGCCCTTCTCGACGACTGCCGCACCGCACTTGGCCAAGCCGGAGCGGAGCGCCTCGACGCGCTCGCATTCCTGCACGCGCAGCCGGCCCAACTCGGTGAATCGCACCGGCCGCTTGGCCAACGGCGCGATCGCGATCGCCGTCATAATGCTGTCGCCCAAGTCGTCCTGGCGCGAAAGCGCGCCGGTCAGCGGCAGCTTGGCCGGGAAGGCCGCGTCGATCTGCCAGCCGCGATCCGGCCACCGCGCCACGGTGACCGGCCTCCCGCCGTCCGCCGNCAAAATNTGGCCGGCGGCCCANAANTAACTGCCGCCCGAGGCGTCCGGCTCNATGGCCANNCNNCCGCCGNCNCTNGGGAACGCCTCGATCANGCCGNTGGTCATNGCNACGTACGGCGANNNCGCGCCGCNCTCGCCNTCNATGNCGANNTGCCATTGGCCAANCNNNGCGCNNANCAGNAGNGCNGAGGCNAANTGCGANCTTTCCCCGATNTCNACGCGGCANCTNCCGNCGCTTGGCCCGGTNNCGTGNATCGTCACNGGCANNTTGTCGNNCNCCGAGTCGATGCGNTAGCCNAGNTCNCGCAGCGCGNNNANNAGNNCGGCCTGTGGGCGCTCATGCATGCGCGGCACCCCGGCGAGCCGGTAGACGCCTTGGCCAAGGCAGAGGAACGCCGTGAGAAAACGGGCCGCCGTGCCGGCGTTGCCGACGAACAGCTCGAGCGGCTTCTCCGCTGTGCCGCCGGGCGGGATCGCTTGGCCAAGCCCGGTGATGCTGAGTGTGCGGTTACCCGGCTCGCCGGGATCGGGCCGGACGTCGATCGCATAGCCGAGCCGCCGCAGCGCCTCGACCATCACCTGTGTGTCCTCGCTCCATAACGCGCCATCGAGCGTCACGCCGCCCTTGGCCAGTGCGGCGAGGATGAGCGCGCGGTTGGTGAGGCTCTTCGAGCCGGGCACGGTAATCTCCACCTCGGGCGGGGCATCCAGCGGGACGATCTCGATGAGGTCGGGCAGCGGCATCGTTAATCGTTGGCGGCGGAACGGCCCCAGTCATCCCGCGCTACCTTTGCCTGATGCAGCCAGGCCTCGATCGCTTCCGGCGAGTCGCCGGCGATCAACCCGCGCAGTTGGCCCAACTCGTCGGCAAACTCGTCGATGGCGGCCAAAATGTCTTCGCGGTTCGAGCCGACGATGTCGCGCCACATCACCGGCGAACCGGCGGCCAGGCGGGTCATGTCGCGAAAGCCGGTTGCGCAAAGCTGCGCCTGTTGTTCGCCGTGGGCGGGATCCAGCACTCGCTTGGCCAAGGCCGAAGCCAGCAGGTGCGGCAGGTGGCTGCACCGCGCTACGAGCAGGTCGTGCAGCGAGGGGGTCATCTCAAGCGGGCACGAGCCGAGCCCGGCCCATAATGCGTTCACGGCGGCCAATGCGCCTGCGTCGGTGGTATCGGCCGGCGTGACCACGCAGGCGGCGCCTTCGAACAGATCCGCCCGGGCGGCGTTTGGCCCGGTTTGTTCGCTGCCGGCCATCGGGTGGCTCCCGACGAAGTGCGTGCCCGCCCCGGCGCAAAGCGGCGTCAACTCGCTGACGAGTTGCTGTTTCGTGCTGCCGACATCGGTGACAACCGCGCCCGGCTTAAGATTCGGCAGGATGCGCTTGGCCAAGCCGGCCATGCCGGAGATGGGGGTGCACAGCACGATCAGGTCGGCGTCGGCGACTGCTGCTGCGGGGTCGAGTGTCGCCTCGTCGGCGATCCCCAGCGCCTGACAGTCGGCCACGCTCCCGGATCGGCGCACTAGCGCGGACACGCGCTTGGCCAAGCCGCGCGCCCGCGCAGCCAAGCCGATCGAGCCACCGAGCAGCCCGGCCCCGATGATGGTAAGTTTGTCCAACGGCACAGCCGTATTAAACCGGCGCAGCCGCCGGGAGTCGAGCAGAGTCGGGAATTGGCCCAAAACGACAGCGCCGCATTGACGCCGGGCGGGGTGGCCTGTTACACACCACACCCAGTTTGAGCGCGCTGAAAACTGCGGCCGGACGATTACGAAATTCATGCCTGCAAAAAAGAAAACAACCAGGAAGACCACCCGCAAAAAACCGAAGTTCCGTCGCGTCCTGCTGAAGATCAGCGGGGAAGTGCTCGGCGGGGAAACCGGCGGCATCTGCCCCGAGTCGGTCCACGACATCGCCGCGCAGGTTCGCGAGGTGGCGCGGCTCGGCGTGCAGATCGGGGTCGTCGTTGGGGGAGGAAATATTTTTCGAGGACTGCAGGGCAGCGAGAAGGGCATCGAGCGGGTGACCGGCGACCAGATGGGGATGCTCGCCACGGTGATCAACTCCATGGCGCTGCAGGACGCACTGGAGAAACAGGGCGTGCCGACCCGTGTCCAGTCCGCCATCACCATGTCACAGGTTGCCGAGCCGTTCATCCGCCGCCGGGCAGTACGTCATTTGGAGAAGGGCCGGGTTGTCATTTTTGGGGGAGGCACTGGCAACCCGTACTGCTCTACCGACACAGCCGCTGCCCTGCGCGCCAACGAGATCGCCGCCGAAGTCATTCTCAAGGCCACCAAGGTCGATGGCATCTACGACAGCGACCCAATGAAAAACCCGAAAGCCAAACGCTTCACGAAAATCAGCTACCTCGATGCGCTGCAAAAGCGGCTTCGCGTGATGGATTCCACTGCGTTTTCACTCTGCATGGACAACGGGATGCCGATCATCGTCTTCGACCTCTTCAAGAAACACAACTTCCGAAAAGTCATCCTGGGCGGCCGAGTCGGCACATCGGTGAGCTAGGGCAAATACGCCTGTAACCGTTCTACCAACGCTGGGTTTGCGTCGGCTTTGTTTTCCACGGGGTCGAATCCGGTGGATTGGTCGTACAATTCCACTTTGCTGAGTTGCCCATTTTTTCGGGTAACGATGAGGCGATGGGATCGGGTGCGGACAGTGATGCCATCGCGCCAGTAGCTTAGCGCCGCATCCCGAACCTTGGCCGAAGGGTCGTCCAAAACCTTGGCCAAACTTTTGCCATCAAGCGAATGCTCCGTTTTTGTGAAACCCGGCTTGGCCAAGTCGATGAGCGTGGGAAACAAATCCAGCGACTCGACCAGCGCGTCACTGCTCGCGCCGGCTTGCTTCATCCCGGGCACGCTGATGATGAGTGGGCTGCGCACAGCGCGCTCAAGCAGGGTGTGCTTGGCCCACAACGCCGAGTCGCCAAGGTTCCAACCGTGGTCGCCCCAGAGCACCACGATCGTGTTGTCGCTCAAGCCGGTTTTGTCCAGGGCGTCCAGCACGCGGCCGACCTGCCGGTCGGTATAGCGGACGCAGGCCAGATAAGCGCGCCGCGCGTTGATGACGTTTTCCGGTGAGAGTGGACGCTTGGGATAGGGAAAGTCGTACTTAAAAAACTCGCCGCTGCCGTGCCAGTAGGGCGAGTTGATTTTTTCCGGATGGGGCGGCGGCGGTATATCGGCCTCCTTCATTGCTTCCCAATCCTGCTTTGGAGCAACAAATGGAAGGTGCGGCTTGAAAAAGCCGAGCCCCATGAAAAACGGTTTGTCGCGCTTGGCCAAGTGATGCAGCCGTGCGACTGCGTGCGCGGCCATCTGTCCGTCCGGCAAGTCGTCGTCGCTCTCAACCGTGAAGTCGACAAGGTTCTTCGCACCTGAGCCGTCCTCGCGATGAACGCCGTTCGCGTAAGCGAAGAAAATCCCCCAACCCCGTTTCCATCTACCGTAAGGGGTGGACATTTCGGTCCATGCATTGGGCACTTCGTCGCGTCCGTCCCCGGCGCCGTTGTAGGCGTAAACCCGCCCGTCGGCCGTGTGCGATATTTTGCCAATTAACACCGTGTGATAGCCGCTGCGCTTGAACAGTTCAGGTATGCTCTGGGCACCCGGCAACGCCTCTGCCGAGAGGGCAGTCTTGCCGGCGTAAAACCCGGCGTTGCCCCCGGTGAAGCCGGTCACGGCCGGGCTGCGGCCGGTGAGCATTGCGTAACGCGATGCGCCACAGGTCGGCACCTGCACAAAGTGGTTGCGGAACAGCATGCCGCGCTTGGCCAAGCGATCGATGTGTGGTGAGGGCGCATGGTCAACACCATAGCAACCAAGCTCCGGCCGCAGGTCGTCGACGGCAATGAAGAGCACGTTCATCGGCTTGGCCTCGGCCGCGTACGCTTGGCCAAGCGCAGTGACTGCCAATGCCGTCAGAAGGAGAAATCGGATCATGGGTCAAATATTTACGTCACCGCCCAGGTTGTCGCCGGACCGGAGGCCAAGCGACTCGCGAATCTCCGCCAACTCGGTTCGAATGCCGTTTTTGAAAAAGAGGATGTCCGCCTTGTGGATGAGCAGGTTGGCACCCATGTTTACGAATCGCGCCTGGCTGGCGATATCGCCCCAGGCATGGATGCCCGCCCCAACACCCTTGGCCCGGGCCTTGGTGAAAATAGTCTCGGCCGTCTTCAGGAATGTTGGATCGTCATATTGCTCCGGTACACCGAGGTTGGACGACAGGTCGTGGGGGCCAATGAGCACCGAGTCGATGCCCGGCACGTCGAGAATGCGATCTAGATTTTCCACCGCTGGCACACTCTCGATGTTGATGATGAGCAGGTTGTCCTGATTAAAACCGGGCGCATACTCGCCGAGCCCGCCCGGTAACGGCTGGCCGGCGAGGGCGTCTTCGAGTCGTTGCCCCTTGAGCGGCCGGAGCTTTGAGGCGCCGCGGAGTTGCCGCACCTGCTCGACCTGCTCGATGTACGGTGCAACCACCCCGGCTGCACCATCGTCGAGCACCATCGTCGCCTCGTATGGCGAGGGTGAGACGATTCTCACAAGTGGAGGCAGGCCCATCGCCTTGTACGTACGACACATCCACGAAACCTGACTGCGATCGAGTGCAATGTGTTCGGTGTCGATGAACACAAAATCGAGTCCGCTGTCGCCAAGCACTTTTGGCCAAAACGGTGACGGCGAAACGATCAGCGTGCCAAAAACCGGGCCGCCGTTGTGCAGTGCCTCTCTGAGTTCGACCGGTGTCATGTCAGCAATCCACCTCCACCGGTTGCCCGGTTTTGCCGGACTCGACGGCGGCAAAAACCGTGGCTGCAATGTCGCGGCCGGCCTTCGCGTTAAGGATCGGCTCGCTGCCGGTGTCGAGTGCCCTTGCAAAATCGTCCATCAATAAAAAATCGTTCTCGTTGGCGATGCGTTCATTTTTGAATTCCAATGGCGGCTGGTCGCGGTAGTAAATGCTGACCTCCGGTCGGGCTTCGGTGATCACCAATCCGCCCTCCGAGCCGATGACGTGAATCTTAATCTCGCCGATGTCCGGGTGGCTCGCCGCACCGATTCGGCCGATGCACAACGAGCCAACGACCCCTCCGCCCAACTCCAGCGAAACGGTGGCAAGGTCGTCCACGTCATTGTCGACGTTCGCCTGATGAAAATGCGTTGCCGTCCGGGCAAACACGCGCTGCACATTTTGACCTGTCAACATGTGTATGTAGCCCAACGGGTAGATTCCCTCGATCTCCAACTCGCCCATCGCCTCCTTACCCACGCCGCCGTCCGAACCGTCGGCGTGCGCCTCCATCTGCCGGTCGAGCCAGTTGATCGGAGGATCACCCTCCGCGTGCGAGCCCTTGGGCGGACCGGCATTTTTCGAAAAATAAAAATCCACGTGGATCGCCTGCAACTCTCCGATCGCCCCGGAGTCGATTGCCTCCTTCGTCTGGACGACTGCCGGTAGATAGTTCCGGTTCCAGAGCAGGAATTTCACGTCATTGCGTTGACCCGCCTCAACGAGCCGATCGCACTCGGACAGGCGGGTGGACATCGGCTTATCGGCGATTACGTGCAACCCGGCATCGGCCGCGCGCACAGCAAGATCACAATGCCGCTCGGCCTCAGGACTGACCGCCGCCATGTCGAGATCATACTCGGCAATCGCCTTGGCCACATCGCGCACATACGGGATGCCAAACTCGTCGGCAAACTTTTGATTGCGCTCGTGCACCCAATCCGGCTGGTCGGCATCATCGGTCACCACGACCAACTCGAACCGTGGATGCGCCGCCACGGCACGAGGCAGATAACAATGCTTCACCACGCTGAACACCCCGGCCCGAAATGTTTTCGTCTCCGCCACCTCAGTTGCCCTCCTTCCCACCGATCACCTGTCGATTGTCTGCAGATTCCAAAATATGCTCAACGACCGCGACGGCTGTCGCCGTATCGGTCGGGGTCACACTTGGTTCGCGTTGTTCGCTGATGGCATCGACGAACTCCTGCAACTGCCCGCCAAGGTCGGCCCGACCTTGGCTGGTACGGATCGCATTGGGCTGACCGCCACTGTAAAGCAGGTTCATGTTGTGATGATCATCCGCGTAGGCCGCGCCGGTGCCACCGATCATCGTCAGTGAAAAATAATCCCCGCCGCTTGGAAGCGATGCAGCAATGTCGATCATCGCCATGCCATCGTTTGCGAACCCGAGGTGAAACTGAATGTACCCCGGATTGGCCGCAGACTGCAGCGACCACACGGACTCCGGCGCACTTCCAAAAAGCCAACAGGCAAGATCAGCGTCAGGCAGGATTCGCTCAGCCTGCGATTCCACATCGGCTCCCGGCGGCAGCCAACGGTGAATGCGCAGCAGCCCCGCTTGGCCAAGTTTGCCGGCGTCGAGGCTGCGCTTTACCGATTGAATCGATGGCAAAAAGCGCCATGGATGTGCCGGCATTAACAGCGTGTCCGCCTGGCCAAGCGCGGTGAGGTTGCTGCCGGCTGCACCAGCAAGAACCGGTTTACCAAGCGACGAAGCCGCCTTGGCCAAGCGCCCGGCTGATGCCTGATCGGCCGCGATGACGACGGCATCAAACACGTCCGCCTGATTGGTAAACAGCTCCTCCGCAGAAGTCGCTTCCGTCACTTGGCCAAGCGCTTGGCCGGAGCCGCCGGAATCCAACGGCGCGAACGCCGTCCACGCCGCGCGGCGCAGCCGGGTGCTAAGTGCGCCGTAAGCCTGCGCTGTTTCGGCTGAGCTAATAAGAGCGAGACGAATCATGATGATTGAGTCAAAACAAGTGGGGCGGGCAATGTCTCACGCCACGTGCGGGGGGCCAAACCAATTTGTTGCACCGCTGCATTCCCGAGCGCATTATCCGCGGCCACCAACCAAGGACAAACCGTGTCGACACAAAACTCAAACTCCACGAACACGCTAACACAGGCCGGGCGCTACCTGATTGTCATCTCCGCATTTCTCGGCTGGTTCTTCGCCGGCTGGCATCTGGGCATTAACTCGCTCGCAATGGGATCGGCGGCAAAGGATTTGCTGCGAAACTCCGGTCAGTACGAGGTGGTCGAGGCGGATCGGGAAACCGCAATAGCACAAATAGAAAAGGACGGAAGCGGCGATGCGGAGGCGTTGGCCAAGGCCTCTGCCGATAAACGACTAAAAACCGACAGCAGCTCCTGGTTTGGCTACTACGTCTGCGCGCTGCTGTTCGGCGGAGCTGCTGGCGGACTGGTGTTTGGAAGAATTGGGGATCGCTTCGGCCGCGTGAAGGGAATGACAGCGGCAATCTGTTGTTACTCCAGCATGTCGTTGCTCGCTTACTATGTGCAGGCGCCGTGGCAACTGTTGGTCATGCGCTTTTTCGTTTGCATGGGCATGGGCGGCATGTGGCCCAACGGAGTGGCCTTGATGAGTGAAGTGTGGTCCGGTGTGTCGCGACCGCTGCTCGCCGGGGTGATCGGCACGGCAGCCAATATCGGCATCTTCGTCGTCGCGAGCATCGGAAAATATGTCCGTGAAGTCTCCATCGACGATTGGCGATGGGTGATGATTCTGGGGGGAGCACCGATCGTGCTTGGTATTTTGATCCCGTTTATCGTGCCGGAGTCGCCGCGCTGGCTGGCACAGAAAGCCGGGGGCTCAACCGACGAGAAAAAACCATCAGTGGGCACATCTGAGATTTTTCAATCAGCCCTGCTGCCCGTGACGTTGATCGGGATATTGCTTGCAACCGTCCCGTTGTTCGGCTCATGGGGCAGTTCCAACTGGGCCGTGAAGTGGGCGGAGGACGCCGGCTCCGACGGGCTCAAGGCGCAGGTCATCATGTGGCGTTCCTTACCGGGAATTGTCGGCAGCTTTCTTGGGGGCTGGATCGCCAGCCTTGTCGGTCGACGGCGCAGTTACCTGCTCAACTGCATGATCTGCCTCGCCAGTGCCCAGTGCATGTTCTGGTTTTCCAGCCCGACCGAGCCCGGCATGTTCCTCGTATGGACGGCGGTGCTAGGATTTTTTAGCGGCATCTTTTTCGGTTGGTTGCCGTTGTTTCTCCCCGAACTGTTTGTCACCCGCATACGTTCGGTTGGTGCGGGCGTCTGCTTCAATTTCGGTCGCATTATCACCGCGATCACAGTTTTCATTACGGCCGGTTTGATCGCGTATTTCGACAACGACTTTCGGGAGATCGGCCGCATCACCAGCCTGATTTATCTCTTTGGAGCCATTGGGATTCTGCTGATGCCCAAGGGAGTTGAGGGCAAGATCAAGGATTAGCGCAAACGATGGGGGACGCGTCAAATCGGGTTGGCATTATCGGCGTGGGGCTGCTGGGCGGGGCACTTGGCCAACGGTTGACCGGGCAAGGCTGGGAGGTACTGGGGCATGACTCTGCTGTGCCTGAACTTGATGGCCTGACGATGTGCGGCAGCGCGGTGGAGTTGGCCGACCGATGCGACACCCTCCTGCTTTCCCTCCCAACCAGTGCCGTTGTCGCCGAGGTCGTCGGGGCGCTTGGCCAAGCGGTGACCGGACGGCATTGTTTCATCGACACCACCACCGGCGAACCAAACGAGATGGAAGCGCTTGGCCAAGCGCTGGCAGAACGTGGCGCGGCGTACCTCGAGGCCAACGTCGCCGGCTCAAGCACCTTGGCCAAGCGGGGTGAGGCCGCACTTTTCCTCGGCGGGGCAATCGAGACGATCGATCGTAGCCAACTGTTACTCGAGGCCTTGGCCGCCAAGCGATTTCATGTCGGCCCGGTGGGCGCTGCCTCCCGGTTCAAGCTGGTGCACAACCTAATCCTTGGCCTGAACCGCGCTGCGCTGGCCGAGGGCTTGGCCTTCGCAGAGGCGCTTGGTTTTGATGCGAGTGATGCCCTGGCCATTCTCCGCGAAACGCCTGCCACCTCAGCCGCGCTGGAGGCCAAGGGCGAAAAAATGGCCAAGCGCGATTTCGATCCTCCACAGGCACGGCTGAGTCAGCACCTCAAGGACGTCCGGCTCATTCGGCGTCTGGCCGAAGAGGTCGGTGTGGGCACCCCTATGAGCGACACGCACCAATCCCTGCTCGAGCGCGCCGAGGCGCTTGGCCTTGGGGAGTCGGACAACGCCGCCGTGATCGAGGCTCTGCGCCGGGGGAATTTGTGATTGAACGGCCTCTGACCCGGGGCTATCACCGCCGAGTGAGCCCGGAAAACGAATCCAACTCGGGAGAGTTTCAATTCAATGTCGGCGTGATCGGGGCGACCG
>NYYJ01000001.1 GCA_002686755.1 Verrucomicrobiales bacterium | reverse complement strand
GTGCTGACAACCGGCTCCAGCAGCAGATGCTTCGGCATCGGCAACGGGCCATCCGGTTTGCCGCTGGTGACCGCGATGAATCCGAGGTCGAAGGCCGGTTTCTTTTTCTTTTTGGCGGTACTCGATTTGGTTTCAAGCAGGCCACCGGCGATCCATTTGGTCACGAGGGCGACCTGTGCATCGGGGAGCTTGTCCTTTTTGTGCGGCATGAACGGTTCCTCCTGATGGGCAACGACCTTGTACAGCAGGCTGCCATTTGGATTGCCGGACTCGACCGAGCCGCCGCTGCTGCCGCCCTTCAGCGTGTTGGCGTAGCTCGAGAGGTCGAGACCGCCCTTGGCCTTGTCGGCGTTGTGGCATGAGTTGCAGGCGTTCTCAAATAGCGGGTGGATGTGGTCCTGATACGTGATTTTCTCCTGCGCTTGGCCAAGCGGGTCAAAAGAAAGCCAAGCGACGCACACGAGTGGAATGACGATTCGGTTTCTCACGGTCAGTGGGTGAAAATGAATTCCTTTGAGTTGAGCAACGCCCAGAAGACATCGTCCATGACGGCTTTTTTGTCCGGTTCCTTTTCGAGTTGGCCAAGGATGGCGACCTGTTCCTCCTCCGACGGTGGGCGGCAAAGGGTGCGGAGGTAGAGCTGTCGGAGCACCTCGGCGGGCGGATGCGCCTTGAGCAGTTGGCCGGTGAGGCCGCCGCTTTGGATTCGGGATTGAACGATGTCACCGTTAATGAGGTGAAGCGCCTGCGAGAGGCTGGGCTCCATCTTTACCTCACAGGAACAGACAGTCTCGCGCGTGGCCCGGCCAAACGTGGTGAGAAAATAATTCCCGACGTTGCCGTCGGCGATCTGTACCGCGCGCGCCCCGAGTGGCAGCCCCTTGAACTTGTTTTTGGTTTGCGTGACCTGCGTGATGACGTCGAGCAACACCTCCGCGCGGAGTCGCCGGATGCGGCCGTGCGCAAAATTGCGCGAGTCGGCGGCATTGGACTCATTGGTGCGGGTGGCGAGCTGATACGTGCGAGAAGTGCAGATGTCGTAGACGAGTCGCTTGAAATCGTAGTTGTATTCCGTGAAGTGCTTGGCCAGGGCGGCGAGCAACTCCGGGTTGGATGCGGGGTTGCTGACGCGAACGTCGTCTACCGGCTCGATTATGCCGATGCCGAAGAAGTGCGCCCAGATGATGTTGGCGAGGTTCGGTGCGAAGAATGGATTGTCTGCGGAGGCCAGCCACGTGGCCAGGACGGCGCGGCGATCCTGCGCGCGAGTGATCTCCGGTACCGCGCCACCAAGAAACTTTGGCGTCATGGTACGGCCACCGACCGGGTGTTTCACATCGCCGCTGCGCCGATTGAACACGATCACTTCCCGGGGATCTTCCGCGTTTTTGCGGCCGATCTGCGAGAAGAAGGACGCGAACGAGTAGTAGTCATCCATTGTCCATCGGTCGAACGGATGGTTGTGGCACTGGGCACACTGAATGCGCATCCCCATGAACACCTGCGCGACATTCTCGGTGACCTTCAGCGTGTCGCGCTCGATTTGGTAGAAATTCGTTGCCGGAGACTTGAATGTCCCTCCGGTTGAGGAGAGCAGTTCCTGCACGATCTTGTCGAACGGCATGTTGTTGGCGATGCGATCCTTCAGCCAATTGTGGTACAGCAACGTGGCCTTGTAGCTGACCTGATTGTTTTGCTGTGTGCGAATCTGGAGCAATTCGGCCCATTTCATCACCCACATCTCGGTGAATTCCTTCCGGTCGAGCAGCGACTGGACGAGCTTGTTGCGTTTTTCCGGGTTGGAATCTGCGAGGAATTCGGCCAACTCATCCGGCTCCGGCAGCAGTCCGGTGACGTCCAGAAAACTGCGCCTCGCAAAAGCCTCATCGGAGCACAGATCGGATGGGGTCATGCGCAGCTTGTGCAGTTTGTCATACACCAGATCGTCGATGTAATTATTCGGTACCAGTGTCGGCCGCCTGTAGTTCAGCCCCTCCGGGATGACGACGACTTGGCTGCCAACTGTGAATGTCGCAAAACGCGCCATAACGAATGCCTCCCCGCGGTTGTTCGCCGTGACCATGCCGTCCGGGGATATGGTTGCGCTGTTGTCGTTGTTGCTCTGGAAGACAACCAGCGGTGTGACATCACGATCCGTGCCGTCGGAGTAACGCGCGATGACGGTCATCTGCTGGGTTGCACCTTCTCCCTCGAGCAGCAGCTTTGGCGGCAGGATCTCGATGCCAGTCGGCTTGGCGACATTCTTGGCGTCGTTGGGCGCGCCGTCCTCAATCCATCGCACGAGGGTGTTGTAATACGGCGANCCGACGTCGAANCGTTTGNCGCCGGTGTGCGGCACGGCCTCGACTGATTTCTCGACGATCAAACTCTCGGAGGGCAGGGCGAGGTTCAGCCGGCGCGTGCTAAGCTGGCGGGTGATGCGATGGTGGTCGCCGTCCGGGTCGTAGCCAAATAGCGACAGCATGAAGCCGTCCTGACCGCGAGCCGAGCCGTGGCACGAGCCGGTGTTGCAACCGGCCCGCATGAAGACCGGCATCACGTCGAGCCGAAAGCTGACAGGGCGCGGCTTGGCGGCGTCTTTGACCTTGACCGGCACGACTAATTCCTCACCGCCAAACGACACGTGTGCCCGCGTTTCCCCGTCCGCGCTTGGCTTCAGTTGAGTGCTGTTCAACTCCGCGATACCGGGCTTGGCCAAGCGGAAAACCGCATCGCTGGTGATGTCCCGCGTCGTGTCATCCTCGTAGGTCGCCATGGCCACCAGCGCGTGCGAGTCGGCGACCGTCTCTAGCGTGACCTTGGCCGGGAACACCTCGATTGATCTCAGCGTCTTGGCTGCAAATCGTTCTTCGCGCGCGAGATCGGCGGCTGACTTGGCCCGGAGCGTCACACCGCTTGGCCAAGCGGCTCCGTCTGTGATCCATTGCCGTAGTGTCTCGATCTGTGCCGGCTTCAGCGGATCGCCCTTGGGCGGCATGATGTCGTCGTGGTTGGCCGCGAGTGAGATGCGCTCGAGCAACAGGCTTTTGGCCGGGTCGCCCTTGGTCAAGGCGGTACCCGAGTCGCCGCCCTTGACCGCTTGGCCAAGCGTGTCCAACCGCAGTCCACCCTTCTGCTTGTCTGAACCGTGGCACTTTACGCAGTGCAGTTCCAGCAGAGGCCGAACATTATTGTCGAACTCCACCGCTTGGCCAAGCGGCACGAGCGCGGCAGCTAGCATGGCGCAGGCGAGAACGAGTGGAGTCGTTTTCATTATATTAAGGTGTTCCTTGTGCCGCGCGCTCGGCGGCGCGTTCCTTGGCGATGAGGCGGAGTTTCTCGAGGCGACTCAGTGGTTTTTTCGGTTTCGGCTTGGGCGCCTCCTTTTTTGCGGCGACCGACTTGGCCTTGGGCGGCGCGTTTTTGCGCGGTTTGGGCGGGTTGTCGATGCGCAGTTGGCCGCCGCTGCCGGCGGACTGCCGGAGCAGATGGCCGTTCCACGGGATGCGAATCGCGGTGAACAAGGTTTTGCTGGTACGCGCCCGGGCATCCTTGGTGGACGCGATCGGGAAGATGAGTTCCTTCGTCTCCTTTGTGATTTTACGCGGCTCGGTGCTCGTGTGCGCGGGCAAACCACTGAGGCGAATCTCGGCCTCGCCATCGAACGGGCGCAGCTGATCCACCGTGCACAACAGGTCGCCGGACTGGCCCCGCTCGATAGCGGCCATCTCGATCTTGATGTTCACGTACGGCTGCTCGACGCGCAGTTCAGTCAACGCAGAGGAGACTATGGTCGGTCCGGTTTTCGTGTTCGCTTCGCCAAGGACGGCCAGATGCCATGTGCCAACCGCCGCACTACCGTTTGCGGTGAGCGGGTAGTCGATTTCGCTTTTGCCTTTTGGCAGCGAGATCGTTCCGGCGGAGCTGATCCCGGGCGGCTTCCACGGCAGTCGCAGGGTGATGGCACTGTCAAAACCTTCGTCGCGGATGGCGCGCACTTTCAGGTTCAAACTGCCGCGTTGCAAGATGGCTGTCGGTGGCGTGTCGATCTCGATTCGGAATGGCGCAGGTTCAGTGACGGCGACGGCAAGCCGATCGACTTCGGCCCGGTAAAAAATCCGGTTGCCCGGGCCGCGCACCATCTCGACCGTGTGGCCGAACTGCCCGCGAATGTTTTTCTTCGCGTCGGAGTGGGCGACATTGACATCGACCAGCGCCGAGCCCAGTGCCGCCTCTGGCTTGGCCTCAAACACGACGGGGAAACGGTCGATGTTCGGTGGCATTTCAACGGCGTGCATCGTGATGCCGGGCGGGAGTTGGCCGGCGGCAAATTTCAACGGNCCACCAAAGTTACCGCGTGAGACCTGCAGCACGGTGGCGATGCGGTTGCCACGTGGCACCGGCATCATCTGCCGGGACTGCGTATCCTGCGCACGAAACCGCGGGATGAATGTTGCCAATTCCGGTGTGACCGGCTTGGCCTCGACCCGGTAAACGTAGTCCGTGCCGCCCTTGCGGAGATGGTCGGTGACGCGGATGAAATGTTTTCCATCGGCCGGCAGCGTCACCGTGACGCGGCTGTCGGCGCTACCGCTGCTGTCGTCGTTGCCCTGGATATTTTTGCCGTCCGGGCCGTACACGTTGAGCACGCTGTCCAGCGGCGAGCGGATCGACCGCGCGTGCACACGCACGTGGATGCGCTGGCCTTTTTTTCCGTTGAAGGCAAACCAGTCGATGTCGCCGTCCTTGTCGATAATTCCGTTGAACGCCAACGGCAGCGATGCCTCGAGGACGGGGACGTTGTTCCGGTTTTCGTTGGGCTCCTTCTCAAGGACGTTCGGGAAAGGGGAGACGCGGAAGGGGTTCGCCGACGGCGCGGAGAAGCCGCCCGCCTTGGCCAAGACGCCGAAGTTGGTATCCGGCTTGGTCGGGGCCGAGACCGCTTGGCCGGGCAGTTCGCCCTTGGCCCCGATGAAACGAACCTCGGTGTCGGTGCCCGCTTGGCCACCGGCGGGGAAGATCGCGCTTGGCCTCGGGAACTGTCCAACATGCAGCCGGTACCGACTGCTGCCGCCTCCGCCATAGGAGCTGTCGCGCACCTCGATCCAATAGTCGCCATCGGCCGGCGCGATGATGGAGGCAAAACAATCCTGCAACAACAGCGAGGTATCGTCTGCGGCGTCGAGTTCGAAGCGCTTGGCATCGAGGATCGCGATGTACGGGTCGAACAGCGTGTTGCTCAGGCGGATCGCCTCGATCTCAGCGCTGAGCACCTGTCCTTTTTTGGCGGTGACTCGGTAGTAGTCCACGTCCTCGTTTAGCACCGTCCCCTCGACCGTCGTGTTGAGCGAGATGGTTTGCGGCGTGTCAAAATCGTTGTTCGGCTCCTTCTCGGTGGTGTTGGGAAATTGGCTCACCCAAAACGTCTGTAGCGGGCTGATGCCGGTGGCGGTGACGAGGCGCAGCTTGTGCTCGCCCAGCGCACAGTTTGCGGCGATGGCAATCGTTGCGCGGGCTTCCTTCGAGTTTTTGGGTACCGGCTCGATTTTTTCCACCGAAAAGCCGGGTGAGTAAAACAACACCTCGCGCACGTCACCCAGTCGGTCGCCGATGAATCGCACCTCCACTGTCGAGCCGCACTGGCCGCCGCGCGGCAGGACGAGGCTCAGCCCCGGCGATGCCGCTTGGCCAAGCGCAACCAGTCCCAGCCCCAGTGCGACAGAGGCGGCCAAGGATTTGAATCGGAACAACATGACAGGCTGGTCAGCCAAGCAGCGCGTTGAGTACCTTGCCGCCGTCGACGATCTCAATCGGACGGTCACCGGGTGCCATCAGTTCCTTGTCGGCCACGATGCCCATCTGGNGATACACCGTGGTCGTCAAATCCTCGACCGTCAGCGGATCCTCCTCCGGCTCCGAGGCGAAGGCGTTGGACGCGCCGTAAACTTGCCCCTCCTTGATGCCGCCGCCCGCGAGCAGCACGCTGAATACGCGCGGCCAATGGTCGCGGCCGTTGTTTCGGTTGATTTTGGGAGTGCGGCCGAACTCGGATGACAACATCACCAGCGTGTTCTTGAGCAGGCCACGGCTGTCGAGATCACGGATCAGCGAGGCGTACGCCTTGTCCAGCGCCGGCGCCTGCCGCCGGAAGCCGTTTTTGATGTCGTTGTGGTGATCCCNCCCGCCGTACGTCAACGAAACAAATCGCACACCGGCCTCGACCAACCGCCGTGCCAGCAGCATCCGCTGGCCCGCCTGGTTGCGGCCGTACTGGTCACGCACCTTGGCCGGTTCCTTATTCAACGCGAACGCCTCGCGTGCCTCCTTCGAGCTGATCAGCTTGTATGCGCCCTGATAAAACTCATCCATCGAGTCGAGTGCATCGGAGCTTTCCAATTTACGGAAATGATCGTCGATCACTTTAAGAATGCCCTTTCGCCGGTCGAAGCGCGCCGGCGAGATGCCCTTGGGCAATGCGAGGTCGCGCACGGAAAAGTTGCCGCTGGCCGGATCACTCCCCAAGCCGAACGGGCCGAACGCGCTGCTCAGGTAACCGCTCCCGGCGTGCTCGTTGGGGACGTTTGGGATGCAGACATACGGCGGCAGGTTTTTGCGCGAACCAAACTCGTGCGACACCACGCTGCCGATGCTTGGGTACTTGAGCGCTGGGCTGGGGCGGTAGCCGGTGAACATGTTGTGCGTGCCACGTTCGTGTGCCGCCTCGCCGTGGGTCATCGAGCGGCAGATGGTGATCTTGTCCGCCACCTTGGCACTCTCCTTGAATGTCTCGCCAAAGCGTACCCCCGTCAGCTTCGTGCCGATGTTCCCGCTTGGCCCCCGATACTCGAGCGGGGCGTACGGCTTGGGGTCGAACGACTCCTGATGCGCCATGCCGCCCGGCAGAAAAATATGAATGACCGACTTGGCCTGCCCCTCCTTGCTTTCGTAATGTTTTTGCGCGGCCCGGGCCTCTGTACGGAGCAATTCCGGCAGCGCGAGGCCAAGCCCGCCCAGCATGCCCACTTGGAGAAAATCCCGGCGCCNCAGCAGATGTCGTGCGTTCAGAATCTCCGGATTAAGGTTCGGTTCCCTTTTCATGATCAAAATAAAGCTCCTTGGCCGATGAGGCTGGGGAAGGCTCCCCACTTTTGCAACAAACAAAACCGACGCCCACAGCATCCGCCTATTCAACGGAATTCCCGTTAAATCGAGCGATTTTAACTGACGAGCAGATACAGTCCGGCGCAGCCGGCGGCGGCGGAGAGGAGGGTCAATACGCCGAACACGATGACCTTGGTTGAGTAGCTTTTCTCGACCGCTGCGTCGCCCTTGTCGGAGACGATCAAAGGCATCGTGCCGTGGCGCAGCATCCAGCCGTCGCCGAGTTGTGAGGCCTCGCCAAACACATAAACCTCCTCGTCCAATTCCAGCGCGGTCTCGGTGTAGCGCAGCGTCTTGTTGAAAATCCAGCCTTTGGTCTTTTTGTTGTAGCGTGACTCGAGGAGCTGCTGCAAACCCGAGTCGGCGTCATTCATTAATCCAGAGTGTGAGAATCGATCTTCTTCCAGGACAAACTTGATCTTGCTGGAGTCCACCACCGCCTGGCCTGTGTCGTCCTTAACCACGAAAGGATGCGTTTGCTCATCCTTGATGTAGGTGGCCCAGTGGTGGGTGGTGTGGCCGTCGCTGTCGGTACTGCTGCGTTGTTCCTCGACGTGAAAGCAGTAATGTACACACGGTTGCTGGCGCCAAGGGCTGGTCAGCGGTGCCTCGGAGGTAGCCGTGCGGCCGCGAATCTCCGCCGGCCCCTCGGTCAGTTGGCCGATGGGGCTGGTCTCGGTTGCGATCATGAGGTCGCGTGTTCGTTTCGTTTTCCGCCAAAAATAGAAAAACACCATGGCCAGCAACGGCCCGGCGATCAACAGGATGTACGCGACTATGTTTGCGTCGGATTCCGCAAGCAGAATGTAGGGGATCGGATGGTTCATTTGTTTTGGCTGTTGGATGGGTTACACTTTCAGAAAAAGCTTTTTGCGGTAGAGCAGATATAACAGGCCCCACTTGATGGCCAGCAGCGTGACGGNCAACANNAGCGCCTTGTGTTCTCCAGCGAGCGAGAGAATGCCGCTGAACAGGCGTTCGTTTGTGAAGTCGAAATTTATGAAGGTGGGTGCCATGTAAACGAGGATTGAGTTGGCCCCGATGACGGTGAAAAACAGCGTGCCTTTGCGGAATTGCCACACGTCGACCACGAGGTAAAACAGGCTCAGCAACAGNAGGCTCCACCCGGCNCAGTGCAACACGAACGAGCTGGACCAAAGGTTCTTGTTAATCGGAAAATCGATGTTCCAAAGCCAGGCCAAGCCGAGGCAGGCCAAGCCGGCGATGGCCATGAAGNCAGATTTTTTCTTCCCGCCGATGTCGTCGCGACGCAGCCATTGTCCCGTGAGGCAACCGAGCAGCGCCGTGGCGATNGCGGGGATGACGGCGAACAGACCNTCGGGATCGCGGACATCCTTGTACAGTTTGCCCGGGACGACGTGCCGGTCGATAAAGTCGGTCAGCGTGCGGCCGGGGTTGAGGTCGCCCGCACCCAATTCCGGCACCGGAATGAAACGCAGCGCAGCCCAGTAGCCGACGAGCAGCCCTACCACCCAGATCAATTGGGCGCGCCATTGGGTGTTCGCGGCGATCAATGCGGCAAACATGTAGGCCAGACCGATCCGGCCAAGCACACTGGCGTAGCGCATCTCGCCCCAGCCTTCTGCGCTGGCCAAGTCGCGGCTCAGCAGTCGGTTGTACAGAATGCCCAGCAACACGAGCGTCAGTCCACGCTGAATGAAATGGCGATGCAGATTTGCCCGACTGTCGCCTTTGGCCAAGCGGTTGGCGATCGAGTAAACCGTGGACACCCCGGCGATGAACAGGAACAGCGGGAAGATCAGGTCGTAAGGCTCGAACCCGTGCCANTNGGGGTGNTGCAGTCGATCTCCCAGCCAGTCGCTCGCCTCCACTGAGAACAGCGCGACCAAACCGACGACAACCGGTTTGCCGCCGATAATCCAAAACATGTCAAAGCCGCGGAGCACATCGAGGCTCCTTAGCCGCTCCGGCGTCCCCTTTGCCATACCATGATCCTCGGGCATGGCGGGAAATTGGCGACGGCAGCCGCCGGAGGCAAGAGCAATACGCTGCCGGGGGAGGCCGCAACAGGCAGCTTGGCCAAGCGTTCGCGTGATTGAATTGGGACTTGGGTTCTTCTAAGTTCCCGTTACACCGTGATGCTTCTGTTTCGAGTATTGAACTTGGCCAAGGCGGGCGGGGCTTGGCTCGCGGTCGCGCTNGGCTTGGCGGCGCTTGGCNAAGCGCAGGCGGCGGGGGTCAATCGGCCCAATATTTTGTTCGTGATGGCCGACGACCTTGGCTGGATGGACCTGGCCTGCCAGGGCAACAAACTGGTGGAGACACCGCATCTCGATCGCTTGGCCAGGCAGGGGATGCGCTTCACCAACGCCTACGCGGCCGCTCCGGTTTGTTCGCCGACACGGGCCGCAGTGCTCACGGGACAGGCACCGGCCCGGCTGGGAATGACTTCGCACTTGCCGGGCCGGTTTTTCCCGAAGGATGATCGGCCGCAACCTGCGGACATGGTGCCGGCGATTGGGCCGGAGCATGTCACCATTGCCGAGCGGTTGAAGGAGGCAGGCTACGCGAACGCGTTTTTGGGCAAGTGGCACATCGCGCCAAGCGTCGGGAAACAGGGTAGGGTGGCGAACGAACATTCGCCATTGAACCAGGGGTTCGATATCAACATCGGCGGTGCCTCGTACGGTGGGCCACCGAGTTTCTTTTCGCCGTACCGAATTGCGACCTTGCCGGACGGCGAGCCGGGAGAGTATCTGCCGGATCGGTTGGTGGACGAGACGATCGGGTTTATTCGTGAGAACAAATCGAAACCGTGGATGGTGCATCTTTGGTTTTACACCGTCCACTGGCCGATGCAGGCGCCGGAGGCGTTGTTGAAAAAGTACGAGAACCGAAAAGGCCCGGGGCTGAATGACACCCGCTACGGCGCGATGATCGAGGCGATGGACTTGGCGATGAGTCGGCTGCTGGCCTCGCTCGAGTCGCTTGGCCAAGCGAAGAACACGCTCATCGTGTTTACCAGCGATAACGGTGGCTTCGCGGGGGTGTCGGATTGTCGGCCGTTGCGCGAGTCGAAGGGACACCTTTACGAGGGGGGCATCCGGGTGCCGATGATCGTGCGTTGGCCGGGGCAGGTGGCCCCCGGATCGATCAACCACGAGCCGGTGGTGAGCATGGATTTTTACCCAACCTTCCTCGAGATGGCCGGGCTGAAGCCAAGCGCAGCCAAGCCGATTGACGGGGAAAGCCTTGTGCCGTTATTGCGCGGGGAGGGCAAGCCCAAGCGGGAGGAGTTGTTCTTTCATTTCCCGAACTACGCCTGGCACATGGGCAACCGCTTGGGTGGCGCGGTGCGCTCGGGCGATTACAAGTTAATCCGAAACTACGATGACCAATCCCTCGAACTTTACGACCTCAAGTCCGACCTCGGCGAAATGCAAAACCTGGCCAAGCGACGGCCGCGCCTGGCCAAGCGGCTGAATCAAAAACTGTCCGTTTGGCTCACGGAAACCGGGGCGCCGATGCCCAAATCGCCCAAGCCAAGCGTAAAATAAGACCGATTTTTCCTGCTTGATCACGGGGGCAATGGAGAGCAAGTTTCCTTTGTGACGTTTGGACGACGCATGGTTGCGCTGCTGGTGTTGCTGGCTTGGTTGCCGGCATCATCGCACTGCCTGCTCGCGGTTGCACTGCAGAGTGCGGTCGTCAACGGTTGCTGTATCGAGTCCAAGCAGGCACAAAGCGCCGGCCCCCATCACAACACCGACTGCTGTCCGTTTTGTGACACATTCGAGTCGGGCAAAATCCTGACTTTCTCAAAGGACAAGCAGGATGCCGATGATGGGGTGGCTGAAATGCTGCCGTTCGTTGTCGTGCTCCGGTGGCTGCCTGAGAGCAATCCGGCTCCCTCCTTCAATCCTCACGAAAGCCCGTCCGAGGCCGCCACTTGGCAGTTCGAGACCCGGTCGGCACGCATGGGCCGTTCGCCCAACGTTTCCTTCTAGGAACCACGACGGTTCCTCTTCTGTTCAATCTATGGGCATGAGTGTGTCCATAGGCATGCAAGCATCAGTTTGCAAAGAGTTGAAAAACAAAAAAGAAAGGAAATAAAATGAATTTAATCAGTAAAAGTGTGAGGAGCTGGGGTGCCATGATGATTGTGGCGGCGTTGGGAGCGGGTTCGGCCACGGCGGCTGATGGTGATCCGGATGCGAAACAGGAGGTCCGCGATGTTGCCGCCATCAAGCTGCTGAAGGAGCGGAAGGATGTTTCACTAGCGTATGTCAAGGGTCTGGTCTGTCACTCATGTGCGCTCGGAATTCGCATCAAGGTGAGCAAGCTGTCGTTTGTGGATTCCACTCGATACAAGCGGGGCATCGACATGGACACCAAGACGCAGTTGCTGACCGTGGCATTGCTGCCCGGTTTGAAGGCTGACGCCGGAAGCCTTGCCAAGGCGATCACCGATGCCGGGTATGATCCCGTCGAGAGATACTCCCTGCAGGCGGGGAAACTGCAGTCACATCCCTTCGTTAAGGCGAAGAACTCCAAGTAGCCATGTCGAGACGCATTAAGGCGCTTCTCGGTGTCGTGTTTTCTGGTTGGGTCGGGTTGGCTGACGAACCGATCATGAACATGATGCCGCGATGGGACAACGGCTGGGGCTTGCAGTTGATCGATGAGTATCGTCACGAGGATGATCTGCTATTGGGTAGCCGAACCGCTTACTCCGGCTTCACTGAGGATGTGCACATTCTGCATTTCCAGGGAGTCTACACTTGGGATCGGTCGGTTCGCTTAACATACAAGATACCATACGTGTTGAATGCGCGCCGGGAGATGCCGGATGGCGTGGGAGGCAAGCGCGTCGAGCATGACAATGGGATAGGCGATGCCACACTGGCTTTGCCGTTGAAGAAATATTTCAATCTCGACGGCCGAAGCGGGTCGTGGACATTCAAGCCAATGCTGCGCGTGCCGTTGGCCGGCGACGAC